>CAZMUZ010000021.1:0-43480 GCA_964569315.1 uncultured Rhodospirillaceae bacterium
TCCGCAACATGGGCCCCGACGAGTGCGAGGTCGTGAGCGCGGCCACCCCGCCGACCTTCTGAGGGGCGCCGTCGGGGGCTGGCCTTTTCCCCGTGCGGCCGGCGGGCTAGGCTCGACCGGCCTGGCTGGCGCGGGGACCAGAAGCATGACGGCGGAAGCGCAGCATCGGCGGGGCGGAACGGCCGGCCGTCGCGCGGAACGCGCCGCCGCCCCGATCCTGCAGCGACGCCAGATCGTCCGGAAAATTCCCCTGGTCGAGCTGCTCGATGCCGACGGGCTCGAGCTGGTGCATCGCACCTCCATGACCATCCTCGAGGAGATCGGGGTGGAGTTCCGCGATCCCGTCGCGATCGCCGCCTGGAAGCGGGCGGGCGCCGATGTGCGCGGCCAGCGGGTGCATCTGCCCGAGGGGCTGTTGATGGAGCTGCTTTCGACCGCGCCCGCGGAGTATGTCCAGCACGCGCGCAATCCGGAACGGAGCGTTACGGTCGGCGGTCGCCACACCGTCTTCGCGCCCACCTATGGGTCGCCCTTCGTGCGCGATTTCGAGAACCGCCGTCGCTACGGCACGCTCGAGGACCTGCAGAACTTCGTGAAGCTCGCCTATATGACGCCCAACCTTCACCATTCGGGCGGGGTCATCTGCGAGCCGGTGGACGTGCCGGTGCCGAAGCGGCATCTCGATATCGTCTACAGCCATATCCGCTATTCCGACAAACCCTTCATGGGCATCGTCACGCACGAGGATCGGGCGGCCGATTGCATCAAGCTCGTCCGGCTGCTGTTCGGCGACGGCTTCATCGATGCGGGCAATACGGTGATGACCTCGGTCGTCAATTGCAACTCGCCGCTGGTCTGGGACCAGACCATGCTGTCCGCAATGCGGGTCTATGCCCGCGACAACCAGGCCGTGCTGGTGACGCCCTTCATCATGGCCGGCGCGATGGCGCCGGCCGCCACCGCGGGATCGGTCGCGCAGCTCAATGCGGAGGTGCTCGCCGGCATCGCCTATGCGCAGCTCGTGCGGCCGGGCTCGCCGATGGTCTACGGAAACTTCGTCACCACCGTCTCGATGCTTTCCGGCGCGCCGATGATGGGAACGCCGGAACCCGCGATGATGATCTACTTCACCGCGCAGCTCGCCCGGAAATACAAGCTGCCGCTGCGCTCGGGCGGGATGCTGACCGGCTCCAAGATCGCCGATGCGCAGGCCGCGTACGAATCCATGCAGACGATGCTGCCGACCCTGATGGCCGGCACCAACTTCGTGCTGCATTCCGCGGGCTGGCTCGAAGCGGGTCTCGCGGCCGGCTACGGCAAGTTCATGCTCGACGCCGACCAGATCGCGATGCTGCAGATCTTTGCGGAAGGACCCGATCTTTCCGAGGAGGGGATCGCCATGGAGGCGATCCGCGAGGTCGGACCCGGCGGCCACTATCTCGGCTGCGCGCACACGCGGCGGAACTTCAAGACCGCGTTCTATACCTCGACTCTCGCCGACAACAACAGCTACGAGCAATGGGAGGCGGAAGGCGGAAAGGATGCCGATCGCCGCGCCAGCGAACGCGCCCTGCAGCTCCTGCGCCGCTACGAGGCGCCGCCGATCGATGCGGCGGTGGATGAAGGGTTGCGGGACTTCATCGCGCGCCGAAAGGCCGGCTTGCCGGACGGTGTCACCTGACGCGGTCGGGTTTCAGTCGCCGGCGACGAACGCCGTCCAGCGCCCGTCGTCGATGATGACGATCCGCCAGCCCACATAGTAGCCGTTCTCCGATCCTTCGATGTATTGCGCTTCGAAATTGCCGCCATTGATCTCGGCGATCTTCGCACGCTCCTCGTCGGTCAGCGCGCTCGCCGGAAGGTCCGCCGCTGCCGGCCAGGCGTAGTAGCCTTTGCCGTCGCCGCTATAGACGGAGCAATCGAGCGCCAACAGGGCGCGGGCGATCGCGGCCATGTCGGTGCCCCGCTTTTTCCAGTCGATCCAGGCCTTGCCGATATCCTCCACATCGCCGAAGCCGAACGCGTCCTCCGGATTGGCGAGCGCAGCCATTGTTGCAAGGTCGTCGCGCGCCGCCGCCGCCGCGATCGCGTCGCGCTTTGCGGCCACCGGGGCGGGCAGGGTGCCGCAGCGTTGGCCTTCCTGCGCCAGGGCGGGCAGGGCAAAGGCGATGAGCGACATGGCAAGCAGCGAGGCGGAAAGCCAGCGGCGGAGCGGGGCGATCATGGGCCATTCCTGCAATGCGGGACCGGGAGGCGGGACCATAGACGATCCGCAAATCGCAAAACAGGCTGGGCCCGCAGAGCGCCCGATCCCGAAGGGCTGGCGATGCCGCGGAGGGCCGGAGATAATGGCGGCCGAACGGAAGCGGAGCAGGGGTCCAATGGCCAAGGTCGAATGCGTTCTCGAAGCGAAAGCCACGCTTGGCGAGGGCCCGCTCTGGCGCGGCAGCCAGAAGCGGCTCTACTGGCTGGACCTCTTCGGACCCGCCGTGCACCGCTTCGATCCTGCCACCGGCAAGGACGAAGTCTTGAAAGCCGATCTGGGCGCGGCCGTGGGCGGCATGGTGTTCGATCGCGCCGGTCGTTGGGTCATTGTGGATCGCGAGGGCATCCATCGCGTCGATCCGGCCGAGGGCAAGCGCCGGCCGCTCGCCGGCAAGGAAGCGGTGGGGCCGGGCCTTACCTTCAACGATGCGAAATGCGACCGGCAAGGACGGCTCTGGACCGGTACCGGCGACATCGACTGGGTGAAGCCGGTCGGCGCATTTTACCGGCTCGATGCCGCGGGCAAGCTTGGTCAGGTCGCGAAGCCGGTCGCCTGCTCCAACGGTCCCGCCTTCAGTCCGGACGGCAAGCGTGGCTACTACACCGACGGCAATGGGCGCCACGTCCTGACGTTCGACATCGACCCCGCCACGGGCGAAGCGGGGCCGCATCGGCCGTTCCATGTATTTCAGGGCGAGACCGAGGGGCCCGACGGCATGACCGTGGATGCCTCCGGCTGCGTCTGGGTCGCGTTGTGGGGCGACGGCCATATCGCGCAGCTCGCGCCGGGCGGCAAGCTCGAACGCAAGGTCAAGATGCCGGTGCCCCAGCCGACATCGGTTGGCTTCGGCGGCGAGAACATGGATTTGCTCTTCGTCACCAGCGCGCGAGTCGGGCTCACCGACGACCAGCTTCGCGAGGCACCGCTCTCCGGCTCCCTTTTCGCCGTCCGGACCGGCGGCCGCGGCATTCCCGAAACCGATTTCGCCGGCTGAACGTTCGAGCTCGGCGAGGCGTCGATCCGCCACCGCGCGCCAATCGCCGTGCGAACTTGACGCCGCTGCCGCACCCCGGAAACGGAGTCCGCCCGCATGCCGAAATTCTCCTGCAATATCTCGATGCTGTATGCGGAGGTCGGCTTTCTCGATCGTTTCGCCCCGGCGGCGGCGGCAGGGTTCCGCGGCATCGAGTTTCATCAACCCTATGATCATCCGCCGGAACGCATCGCCGCGCTCCTTGCCGAGAACGCTCTCGATTGCGTCCTCTTCAACCTGCCGATGGGCGGACCCGACGAAGCGGGGATCGCCTGCCTGCCGGATCGGCGGGGCGAATTTCGCGACGGCGTCGGATGCGCTATCCACTATGCGCGCGCCCTGGGCTGCCGGCAGCTCAACTGCCTCGCCGGCGTTGCGCCAGCCGGGACCGCCCATGGCGCGCTGCGCGACGTCTTCGTCGACAATCTGGTCTTTGCCGCGGCGGAACTCGGACGTGCGGGCCTGCAGCTCGTCGTCGAGCCGCTCAATAGCCGCGACGTGCCGGGCTTCCTGCTGAGCCGCTCGGACGAGATGGTGGCTGTCATGGACGCCGTCGGCGCGCCCAATCTGCGGCTGCAGTTCGATCTCTATCATGCGGATGTGATGGGCGAGGATCTCGAGGCGAATCTGGCGCGGCTTCTGCCGCGGATCGGTCATGTCCAGTTCTCCGACAATCCCGGCCGGCACGAACCCGGCACAGGCAATATCGACATCATGGCGCGGCTCGCCCAGCTCGATGCGCTTGGCTATGAAGGATGGGTCGGCGCCGAATATCGCCCGCGTGGCGCCACCGAAACGAGCCTCGGCTGGTTCACGCCGCAGCGAAAGCGGCTCCCTTCGCGCTGACGGTCATTTGCCACATTGAGGGGTCGATATGAGAAAATCGAAGGACAGCCGCTCGCCGCGATGAAGACGGGTCCTTTGACATTGGCCTGTGACGACTTAGGGTACGTCTCTTCACTGCACAGAACTCCCGGAGCGCAATGACCATTCCCGTGCCGCTGACGCCCGACCGCCTCAATCGCCGCTGCGATCCTGCGGCACTTCCCTTCGACAGTACGGCGCAGGTCGCGGACCTGGATCACCTGCTGGGGCAGGACCGTGCGGTCGAGGCGCTCCGCTTCGGCGTAGGCATAAGGCAGCCCGGCTACAATCTCTACGCGCTGGGCGCGAGCGGCACTGGCAAGCACAGCACCGTCGATCGTTTCCTGCGCGCCCGCGCTCGCCACGATCCGGTGCCGTTCGATCTCTGCTACGTCAACAATTTCGAGACGAGCTACCGCCCGGTGGCGCTGCGATTGCCGCCGGGGCGCGGCCTCATCTTGCGGGACGACGTGGCGCGGCTCATCGACGATCTGCGCGCCGCGATTCCCGGAATCTTCGAAAGCGAGGAATACCGGAACCGCGCGCAAATCATCGACGAGAGCAGCAAGCGGCGGCACGAGGAGGTCTTTGAGGGCCTGCGCAGCAAGGCGGAGCCGAAGGGCATCGCGCTCATGCGGACGCCGATGGGTTTCGCCTTCGCGCCGGTACATGAGGGCGCGGCCATGACGCCCGAACAATTCCAGAAACTGCCGGAGGAAGAGCGCAAGCGTCTCGAAAGCGAGCTTGCGGCGCTGCAGAAGGAGCTGGAGGAGGGCGTGCGCCATTTCCCGGCCTGGGAGCGGGAGCGGCGCGACAAGCTTCGGACGCTCAGTCGCGACGCGACGATGGCGGTGGTCGGCTCCAGCATCACGGTGATCGAGGCCAGCTATCGTGACCAGCCCGCCGTCATCACCTTCCTCGAGGCGCTGCGTCAGGACGTGGTCGATAATGTCGAGGCTTTCCTGCCGAGCGCGCAACCGGACGGCGCGCCGCCGGCGAAGCCGAGCCGTCCCGGCGCGCCGACTGATCCGTTCCGCCGCTACCGCGTGAACGTCGTGGTCGATCACACCGACGAAACCGGCGCGCCGGTGATCTACGAGGATAATCCGACCATGGCGAACCTGGTCGGGCGGGTCGAGAATCTGGCCGAGATGGGGGCTCTCGTCACCGATTTCAATCTGATCAAGGCCGGCGCCCTGCACCGCGCCAATGGCGGCTATCTGATCCTCGAGGCGGACAAGCTCCTGCGGCAGCCTTATGCGTGGGAAGCGCTCAAGCGCGCGCTCCGGTCGGGATCGCTCCGGATCGAATCGCCGGCCCAGATGTTCAGCGCGGTGACCACGGTCTCGGTCGAGCCGGAGCCCGTTCCGCTGGCGGTAAAGATCGTGATCATCGGCGAGCGCGAAATCTACTATCTGCTCTCCGCGCATGACGAAGAGTTCAACGAGCTCTTCAAGGTGCAGGTCGATTTCGACGACGAAATGCTGCGCAGCGGCGAGACCATGCTCGCCTATGCGCGATTGATCGCGACGATCGCCCGGCGCCACGAATTGAAGCCGTTCGATCGCGGCGCGGTCGCCCGCGTCATCGAGCATGCCTCCCGGCTGGCTGACGATTCCGAGCGGCTCACCATGCGGGTGGGTCAGATCACCGACCTGCTGCGCGAGGCGGACTACTGGGCGGGCGAGAACAGCCGCGCCACGGTTATCGCCGAGGATGTCGAACATTCGATCGATGCGCAGCAGCGCCGGGCGGACCGCGTGCGGGAGCGGTCGCTCGAATTCATCGAGCGCGGCGTGGTGATGATCGATACCGACGGGGCTAGGGTCGGGCAGATCAACGGCCTCTCGGTTCTCTCGCTCGGCAATTTCATGTTCGGCAGGCCGAGCCGGATCACTGCCAAAGTGCGGATCGGGCGCGGCGAGGTCATCGACGTCGAACGGCAGGTGGAGCTCGGCGGCCCCACCCATTCCAAGGGCGTGTTGATCCTGTCGGCTTTTCTCGGCGCGCGCTTCGCGACCGAGACGCCGCTCTCGCTTGCCGCCACGCTCGTCTTCGAGCAGTCCTATGGCGGCGTCGACGGCGACAGCGCCTCCTCGACCGAGCTTTATGCGATCCTTTCGGCGCTCTCGGAGGTACCGATCGACCAGTCCTTCGCCGTGACCGGTTCCGTCAATCAGCACGGTCAGGTCCAGGCGATCGGCGGGGTGAACCAGAAGATCGAGGGCTATTTCGACCTTTGCGCCAAGCGCGGCCTGACCGGCCGCCAGGGCGTGCTGGTTCCGGCCTCCAACGTCGTCAACCTGATGCTGCGCCGGGACATCGTCGCGGCCGCCGAGGCCGGCAAGTTCCGCATCTTCCCGGTGACCCATGTGGATGAGGGGATCGAGATCCTGACCGGCATTCCCGCCGGCGAACGCGGGAAGGACGGCAAGTTCCCGAAGAACAGCATCAATGCGCGGGTCGAGGCGCGGCTGCTGGATCTCGCCGAGCGGCGGCGCGCCTTCGGCCATATGGGCGGGACCGTATGAACGCGCGCGACGACACCATCCGCCGCATCCTGGTCGCGCTCGACGCGTCGCCGGAGAGCCTGGCCGCGCTCGACTATGCGGCCGATCTCGCCGCCGGGCTTCAGGCGGAGCTGACCGGTATCTTTGTCGAGGACGTGGATCTGCTGAACCTCGCCGGCATGCCCTTCGCGCGCGAGGTCAGTCCGCTGACGCCAGGCGGCCGGCAGCTCGATCCCGACGCCATGGCGGCCGCGCTCCATGCGCAGGCGGCGCGCGCCCGGCTGGCGCTCGAGACGGCGGCGGCCAGCCTCCATTTGCGCTGGTCCTTCCGGGTCCTTCGCGGCCGCATCGAGGCGGAACTGCAGACCGCCGTGGCGGAGACCGATCTCCTGGCGCTCGGCCGGCGCGCGCAGTCGGTCCGCCGCCAGATCCTGGGACGCACGCTCGAGACCATGGCGCGCCGGCTGCCTTCCTCCGTGCTGCTGGCCGTGCCGGGGCATCGCTCGGCGAGAGCCCCCGTCGCGGCGATCTACGACGTCTCCGATTGCGGCGGCCGGGCGCTGTCGCTCGCGGCGCGGATCGCGAGCGAGGCGCGGCGCGATCTCATCGCCTATCTGATGGCCGAGAGCGCCGGAGACTTCGCGGAAAAGCGCAAGCACGCTGAGAACCGGCTCGGAGGCGATCTCGCCAGGGTTCGCTTCGTCCATGTGCCGGGCTATGGGCCGGGCGATCTGGAGCCCGCGCTCCTGCGGGACGACCCGCATATGCTGGTGGTCGGCTGCGACGTGGCGGGCGGGATGCCGCCGGAAACCTGGATGGAGCTGGCAAGCCGCGCCAACTGCCCGGTGCTGCTGCTCCGCGGCCTGCTCTGAACCGCGTCGTTCTCGCGGCCGCGCTCGCTGCAGGGCGGCCGCGAGAAGCCGTCGCTACTCGAACTGCTTGAATTGCTGGTCGCGCCAGCGGATCGCGGCGGTGAGCCCCTGTTTCTGGCGGATGTCGTCGAACGCCTTGAATTCCGGCGTGATCGTCGCATCCATCATCGCAGCGAGCTCGTTGCCGTAGGCGAGAGCGGCATCGAAGCCCATGATGCGATAGCTGCCGTTGATCGCCCGCTTGTTGTGCTGCAGGCAGGCCAGCGCCACCTGGGCCATGCGCTTGGCGATTTTCAGGGTCTCGGCGCGGAGCTTTTCCTTCGGGATGATACGGTCCACCAGGCCGAGGCGGTGCGCCTCTGCGCCGTCGATCGTATCGCCGGTATAGATCAGCTCGCGGCAGCGCGGTCCGAGGATCCAGGGCATGGCGAGCGTCGCGATCCCCGCCGAGAAGCGGGTTTCGACCACGCCGAACTTCGATTGCGGCGTGCAGTAGCGCATGTCGCACATCTGCACGAACTCGAGCGCGCCGGCGAGACAGTATCCGTCGATCATGGCGATGACCGGTTTCGTGCAATTCCAGGGCGCATAGGTGAAAACGAGGTCACCCTGCAGCCGTTCCGACCACTCGGCGAGGCTTTCCTTCATGCCCTCGTCGCCGTCCTTGATGTCGTATCCGGCCGAAAACGCCTTCCCGCCGGCGCCGGTGATGACCACCACGCGGATGCCCGGGTCCCTGTCGGCCTCGGCGATCGCCGTCTTGATCTCGGCCATCAGCTCCAGGCTGAGGGCGTTCATGCGGTCCGGCCGGTTCAGGGTGATGATCGCGACGCGGTCGTCGGTTTCGTAGGTGAGCATCTTGAAGCCGGGGACCGCTCGCTTGCCGTTTGTCATGGGTATTCCTCCGAATGGGCATGGCCGGTTGCTGAATCGGTCCGATGCTGCGCCGTCCGGTCGCGGCGCCATCGGGGGCCCGAGGCTATCGGAGCGGGCCGGCGGTTGCCATGCCGTCCTCGGCCGAATGTCCGGGACACATCGCCGCGTTGCCGGAATCGGGGGGCTTGGGCGTCTGGAGTTTTTCCCTCGATTCCATTAGCGTTCTGCCGCATTGCCGGGCCAGAAGGCCCAATTGAGGTGCAAGATGTCTTTCGACCGAATTCCGCTCGTCGATCTAAGTCCGATGTTCGGGACCGACCGCGCGGCGATGTTGCGCACCGCCGAGGAGGTCCGCGAGATCTGCCATACCGTCGGCTTCATGTATGTGAAGAATCATGGCGTGGACCAGGCGCTGATCGGACGCGTGATCGACGATATAGGCCAGTTTTTCGAGCAGCCGCTCGAAGAGAAGATGAAGCTCGACATCAACAAGCTCGGCTATCACCGCGGCTATGTCCCGATGGGCGGGCTCGCCTCGAAACCGGGCGGCAAATACGACCTGCAGGAAGGCTACGAGGTCGGCAACGAGTTTCCGTCCGACGATCCGGCCTTCCTGGCCGGCAACAAGATCCATACGGGCAATGTCTGGCCTCAGCATCCGCCTGCCTTCGGCAAGGATGTCTACGACTATTATCAAGCGGTGGTCGGGCTCGGTCACACGCTCTTCCGGACCTTCGCGCTCGCCTTCGGACTGCCGGAGACCTGGTTCGAGGACAAGCTCGATCGCACGATCTCGAACCTCCGCCTGATCTACTATCCGCCGCAGGAGCCGACCGCGGACTCGGCCTATGAGGCGGGGATCGGCGCCCATACCGACTACGAGTGCTTCACCATCCTCTATCAGACCGATCACGGCCTCGAGGTGCGTAATCCGCGCGGCGAATGGGTCGCCGCTCCGCCGATCTCCGGAACGTTCGTGATCAATATCGGCGACATGATGCAGCGCTGGACCAACGACTATTTCGTCTCGACCGCGCATCGCGTGACGAATCGCACCGGCCGTCGACGTTACTCGCTGCCGCTCTTCTTTTGCACGGGCTATGACGTCGTGGTGCGGCCGCTCGATCGCTGCACCGGCCCGGATAATCCGCCGCGCTACCGCCCGACCAAGGTCGGCTACTGGGTGGAACAGCGCCATGCGGATGCCTATGTCTATCGCTGGCCGGACCGGGATTCGCTGCCCGACCCCGAGATCGGGCCGGTGCCCGAAGTCGAACGCACGACCCCCACGGCCGCGTCCGCACGCTGATGCGCACCTGCCGCCGCCGCGCCGATTTTAGGACACCGAACCCATGAACAAGTCTACCCTTCGCAATCCGCCGCGGCAGAACCCGCAACCGGTCGATGCTGCGGTCACGCCGCGCTTCGGCTCGATCCCGACCTTCATGCGGCTGCCGCACATCACCGACCTGACCAAGCTCGATATCGCGCTGGTGGGCGTGCCCTGGGACGGCGGCACGACGAACCGCGCCGGCGCCCGGCACGGCCCGCGCGAGATCCGCAACATGTCGAGCTTCATGCGCAAGGTGCATCACGTCAGCCGCCTTGCGCCCTACGAGCTCGCGCGCATCGCCGATGTCGGGGATTCGCCCTGCAATCCGATCGACCTGATGGAGAGCCTCGCCAGGATCGAGAAGTTCTTCGGCAAGATCCATGCGGCAGGCGTGGCGCCGCTCTCTGCCGGCGGCGACCACCTCATCACCCTGCCGATCTTCCGCGCGATCGCGAAGCAGCGGCCCGTCGGCATGGTGCATTTCGATGCCCATTCCGATACCAACGACCGCTATTTCGGCGACAACAAATATACCCACGGCACGCCCTTTCGGCGCGCGGTCGAGGAGGGGCTTCTCGATCCGAAGCGCACGGTGCAGATCGGCATTCGCGGCTCGATCTACTATCCGGACGACATGAAGTTCGCCGAGGATGCCGGGATGCGCGTGATCTACATGGAGGAGTTCTCCAGGATCGGCCCCGAGAAGGTGATCAAGGAGACGCGCCGGGCGATCGGCACCGGCCCGACCTACATCAGCTTCGATGTGGACGGGCTCGATCCGGTTTACGCGCCCGGCACCGGCACGCCGGAGATCGGCGGCATCACCACGCGCGAGGCGCAGCAGGTTCTGCGCGGGCTGCAGGGCGCGAACCTCGTCGGCGGCGACGTGGTCGAAGTGTCGCCGCCCTTCGATTCCTCCGGCAACACGGCGCTGGTGGGCGCGACCATGATGTTCGAGATCATGTGCATTCTCGCCGACGCCGTCGCCCGGCGCCGCAAGAAGGCGCGCTGAGCGTGAAGCGGCGGCAACGCGCCGCCGGCTATCGCTTGCGCCAGATTCCGAGGACGAGGCCGGTGACCGCGCCGCCGACGAGCTCGCGGCCGATGTCGATGGCCGCGACGATCGGCCGGATCGACAGGAACCCGTAATGCGTCGCGATCGCCCCGCCCGCCACGGCGAAGGCGAGCACGAGGCCGATCTTGAAACCGTCGAACCAGGAATCGCTGCGTGTCATGCGCAGCAGCCAGGCGACCGTATAGCTGAACAGGAAGGCGGCGACGATGGCGACGACGAACACCGTCGCGGTCGGCTGCATCCGGTCTGCGGTGATCCCGACGCCCGCCATCCAGGCGGGACCGAAGCCGTAGTGGTACCAGACGAAGCCGATCGCCTGCTGCAGCACGACCGTAACCAGTACGGCGAGATGATTGATGCGGCCCATGCCCGTTCCCCCGCAAAAGGGCAGTCATGAAGCCGGCGATTGTGCCATTTCCCCGATGGCGGGCCTAGGGGAACTCGCGGCTGGTCGGAAGCGAGATCGGCCCGCGGCTTGGAGCGCCACCGCGCGCTCGCTAGAGTGATGCGCCCGCTTTTCGGAGATTTCGCCTCAATGGCGTCGCGTCCCGTCATCATCGACACCGATCCCGGCCAGGACGACTGCATCGCGATCTTGCTGGCGCTTGCGTCCCCCGAGCTCCAAATCCTCGGTCTCGCGGCGGTTGCCGGCAATGTCGGCGTCGATCTCACGGCGGCGAACGCGCTCAAGATCTGCGAGATCGCCGGCCGCCCCGACATCAAGGTTTTCCGCGGCTGCGACCGACCCCTGGAGAAACCTCTGACGATCGCGCCGGAAATTCACGGCAAGAGCGGACTCGACGGCGCCGATCTTCCGCCGCCGCGCATGGCGTTGCAGGGGGATCACGCCGTCGACTGGCTGATCGCGACGCTGATGGGGCGTCCCGCGCGCGGCACGACGCTGGTGGCGCTGGGCCCGCTGACGAATGTCGCGACGGCGCTGCGCCGCGAACCGCGCATCGCGCAGAAGATCGACGAGCTGGTCGTGATGGGCGGCGCGTCGCGCGCGTTGGGCAACGTCACGCCGGCGGCCGAATTCAACATCCACGTCGATCCGCATGCCGCCGACATCGTGCTGGCAGCCGGCATTCCGAACCTGCTGATGACGCTCGACGTGACGCATCAGGTGCTCGCCACCAAGGCGCGGCGGGACCGGATCCGCGATCTCGGCACACCGGCTGCCGCGACCGTTGCCAGGCTGCTCGAGTTCTATGCGGAGCGCGAGCGGGTCGGCCCGGACGGCGTGCCGCTGCACGACCCCTGCACGATCGCCTATCTCCTCGACGCGACGCTGTTCCGGGGCGAGCGCATCAATGTGGCGATCGAGCTTGCCGGCACCCATACGACAGGCATGACGGTGATGGATTGGCGGCGCCGCACCGGCCGCGCGCCCAACTGCCTCGTCTTCCGGGAGGTCGATCACGAGCGCTTCTTCGCGCTGCTGACCGAGCGGCTGGGACGGCTTTAGCTCGAACGGTTCGTTTCGGCCAAGGACGGGCTGGATAGAGGACGCTCGCCTGTCTTCAGCCGCAGGCTGGATATCCGTCTCAGCTTTGCTCTTCCGTGAGCCTGGCGGCGACGAGCGCGGCGGCCTCGTCGCTCGCGGCATCGCCGAGCCCGCGCAAGCCGTCGACCACGCCGCGGCGGTCCGTTTCCGGGCGGTTCTGGCTCATCTTCCACTTGCCCTCGATCTGCCGGATCGGAACCTCGATGCCGACGATCGCCTTGAGTTGCCGGTCGATGAACTCGTCCGGCGCGTCGGTCACCTTCCAGGGTACCGGGAAGCCGCTTTCGTGGCGGTCGGTAAGGCGGCCCACGAGCGCTCGGACCCATGTCGGGTCGTCATGAACGATGAGCGGTCCGCGCGCCTGGACCACGGCGTAATTCCAGGTCGGGACGACCTTGCCGGTTTCCCGCTTGGTTTCGTACCAGGACGGGCTCACATAGCTCTGCGGTCCCTGGAAGATAGCCAGCGCCTCGATCTCCGGTCGGCGGTCGCGCCACATCGGATTTCCGCGCGCGACATGGCCGACGAGACTGCCATGCGGGGCCGGCTCCGGGTCCCATTCGAGCGGGATGTGGTTCGCGAGCAGGCCGTCCGTGCCCATCGTGACGAGCACGGCCAGCGGATGGCGCCGCATGAGCGCCTGCAGAACCTCGCCGCGCTCCTCCCGAAATTGGGAAGGGAGATACATCGCGGACGGCCTAGAGATACCAGTCATATTCGCGGGCGAAGATCTCGCTCATGAAGCTGCGCTGCTCGTTACGCTTCACCTGCCCATAGATCCTCAGATAGAGCGGATCGATCGCTTCGGCCAGGATCTTGCCGCTTTCCAGGCGTCCGATCGCAGCGGTCAGATCGGCGGGGATGTCCGCATCGACCTCGCCGCTCACATTGGCGATAGCGGTCGGTCCCGGATCGATCCGGTTCTCGATGCCATGCTGGATGGCGGCGAGGATGGCTGCGCCCACGAGATAGGGGTTGGCATCGGCGGCCGCCACCCGATGCTCGATTCGGCGCGCGGCGCCGGGCCCCGCGGGGATGCGGAAGGCGACCGACCGATTGTCCGATCCCCAGCTTTTGTTCACCGGCACGAACATGTTGGCGACATAGCGCCGGAAGGCATTGATATGCGGGGCGAAGAACGCCATCGATTCCGGCATGGCGGCGCGCATTCCGCCCACGGCGTGGCGCAGCAGCGGTCCGCCGAGCGCGCTGCCGTCGTCGAAGCGGTTGGCGCCCGTGTCGTCCACCAGGCTGATATGCACATGCATGCCGCTGCCTGCGCGATCGAGGAACGGTTTCGCCATGAAGGTCGCCGCCATCCCGTGCTTCTCGGCGACGGCTTTCACCGCGCGGCGCAGCAGCGATGCATGATCCGCCGCCGCCAGGGGATCGATGACATGGTCGAGATTGATCTCGTACTGCCCGGTGGCGAACTCGGTGCAGGTCGCGGTTGCCGGCATGGCCTGCTGCCGCAAGGTCGCTTCGGCCTCGGCGATGAAGGCGCCGAACCGATCCATCTCCTCGATCGAATTGGCCTGCATGGTGACGAGCCGGCGGTCGGTGCCGGGGAGCAGCGGCGCTTGCGGCCGGCCTCGCGCATCGCTCTTCGGATCGAGCAGGTAGAACTCGAGCTCGAAGGCCATGACCGGCTTGAGGCCCGTCTTGCGGAACCGCTCGACCACGCGCGCGAGCACCTGCCTCGGATCGACGACATGGGGGGGCCGCGCGCTCGGCACTTGCGTCATCAACACCTGCGCTCGGGGTGTCTCCGCCCAGGGAATCGGAGCGAGGGTGCCGGGCACCGGCACCGTGGTGCAATCGGGATCGCCGTCGGAGAAGCCGCGGCCGAGCGGATCCGAGGAATTGCCGGTCACATCGAGAATGAAATGAGCTTCGGGCATATTGAGCCCGTTTTTCCAGAGCTTCGCGGCCGTGTGGGCGGGGTAGCGCTTACCGCGGAGATAGCCCGAAGTGTCGGAATAGATGGCATCGACGAAGCGGGTGGCCGGGTTGGCCGTAAGGTAGGCGGCGAGTTCGTCCTTCGTAACCGGTTGATCCATGATGTCCCTGAATGGTGGCGGCGCGCGGCAGCATAGCCGACCGGCTCGGCCGCGCAAACCGGGGCGGCGAGGGGTAGATACAATTTTCCTGGGGGTTTATCCCCCGAATTTGCCGAGGGTTGACGCTCCGCCGGGGCGGGTCCAGCCTTGCGCCATGGACGATGCGAAGTCAGCGACGGCCGGGTGGCAGCATGCGACGTCGCTCGCGGAGATCGAGGCGAAGGGTACCCTCGTCGTCCGCCTCGGCCGCAAGCAGCTTGCCCTCTTCGCGACCGGGGACGGCGTCTTCGCCTGCAACAACCGCTGTCCGCACGAAGGCTATCCCCTGAGCGAGGGCTCGCTCGACGGTGCCTGCGTCCTCACCTGCAACTGGCACAACTGGAAGTTCGATCTGCGCGACGGCGCCAATCTTCTCGGCGGCGACAAGTTGCGCATCTATCCGGTGGAGCTCCGGAACGGCGAGGTCTGGGTGGAGATTGCGGACCCTTCGCCGACCGAACGGCGTCGGACGATTCTCGAAAATCTGCGTCACGCGATGACGGACAACGAGTTCGATCGCATGGCCCGGGAGATCGCGCGCTACGCCGATGCCGGGGGCGACCTGCTCGACCTAGTGCGGGCGGCGATCGGTTGGTCCCATAGTCGGTTCGAGTTCGGCTGGACTCATGCCTTTGCGGGCGCCGCCGACTGGCTCGCGGTCCATGACGAGCCCGGCCGCAGCCCCGAGCAGAAGCTCATCTGCATCCTCGAGATTGTCGGCTATATCGCCGACACGGTGCTGCGCGAGCCCGAATATGCCTTCACCGACGCTCGCCTCGACTATGACGAAGCCGAGTTTCTCGCCGCCATCGAGCGACAGGACGAAGCCGCGGCGATGGCGCGGCTCAATGGCGCATTCGAGGCGGGGCATCGGTTCCGCGAGTTGGAACGCGCGCTCTCGGTGGCCGCGCTCGCTCACTACAACGATTTCGGCCATTCGCTCATCTATGTGCGGGCCTGCGGCCGGCTGATCGAGCGGCTTGGCCCGGATGTCGAACGGCCGCTGATGCGCACGCTGCTTCGCTCGATCGTCTATGCGACGCGCGAAGACCTGATCCCCGAGTTCCGTCGCTATGCGGCGGCATTGCAGGCCTATGGGGCGGAAGGAGAGGCGGGGGATCTCGGCGCGCTCGACGATGCCAACGTCAATCTCGCGCTCGATCTCATCGCATCGAACGGGCGCACGGCGCCGGCAACGCTCTATGCGAAGCTGCTTGCCGTGAATGCGCGCCGCCTGCTCGAGTTCGACCTCGCCTACGACATGCGGAGCGATCGGGCGGTGGCCGACAATGCGAGCTGGCTCGACCTGACCCATGCCATCACCTTCAGCGCCGCCGTCCGCGCGCAATGCAGCCGGTTTCCGGAGCTCTGGCCGCAGGCTCTATTGCAGCTTGCCTGTTTCTCGGGGCGCAATCTCCGCTTCATCGACCGGAAGCAGCGGCTCGAGGGGTGGCGAATTCCGGACGATGCGCGATTCTTCGAAGGCGCGATCGATCGGATGTTCGATCACGGGATCGACGACTACATCGTCGCCATCCACCTGCTGAAGACCGTCATGGCCGCGCGCGAGGAGGTGCGCGGCGGCGCCGCTGGCGAGGCAGCGCCGCTGCTGCTCGCGGCCGCCAATCGCTATTTCCATACGCCGCTCAAGGAAAAGCACCTGCGGCGCACGGCACGGCAGGCGATCGCCTTCGTCGGCAAGGAAGGCTGAGCATCGCCGATCCGACGCTCGCCGCGCGCATCGCTGCCGTTCCGGGCCTTGAGGGCGAGTGGCGGATCGAACCTCTGGCCGGCCTCACCAACCGCAGCTTTCGCCTGATCCGCGGCGCGGAGTCCTATGTGCTTCGGCTGCCGGGTGCGGGAACCGACGCGCTCGTCGATCGGTCGCACGAGACGCACAACCATCGGATCGCGGCAGCGCTCGGCATCGCGCCGGCCGTGGTGCATGGCGACGCCGACGGGCTGCTGGTCACGCGCCATATCACCGACGCGATGCCACTGGACGCCGCGGCCGCCGCGGCGCCGCGCAATCTGGCAGAGGTCGGCGCGATGCTGGCCAGGCTGCATCGCAGCGGCGTCCGTTTCCAGGGCGAGCGCCATGTCTTCGCCGATCTCGACCGCTATATCGCCGCCGCGGGCCCGTCCGGGGACGGTGCTGTCGAGCGGCTGCGGCGGGAGGCCGAGCCGGCGCGGCGCGTCCTGCAGGAGCGGACCGAAGCGCTCGTGCCGTCGCATATCGATCCGTCGCCGGCCAATTTCATTCGCGGCGAGGGACGTCTCTGGCTGATCGACTGGGAATATGCGGCCATGGCCGAGCCCGGTTGGGATCTGGCCGGCTTCGTCGCCGAAGGCGGTCTCGATGTCCGGTCCACCCTCGCGTTGCTCGCCGCCTATGGCAGGCCGGCCGATACTGCCGGGCTTGCCCGGATCGCGCTCTGGCGGGTCGCGCTCGATCTGCTGGCCGTCGCCTGGGCGCGTCTGCGGCTGCAGGCGGACGGCGACCGGTCTCTGGCGGCCATGATGGCCGACCGTTCGAGCCGGGCGTCGGCATATCTCGCCTCGACCGACTATCGCCATGCGCTCGACGCGCTCGGGTGCTGACGGGCGCGCCTCGGCACCGATCCCGCCGCTTGCAATTTCGTCGCCGGTATCTAAGATCGCCCGCATCTCAACGGGGTGCCCGCAAGGGCTGAGAGGGTGGCCGAGCCGCCCAACCCGACGAACCTGATCCGGGTAATGCCGGCGGAGGGAAATGAGCTCCAACGCGCAAGCTTGCCGCCATTTTCGCCTCCGTCTTTTTCGAGGAGGATTTCGATGCGGCTGATCGCTCTGCTGTTCGCCTTGGTGATGCTGTCATTCCCGGCGCGTGCCGACACGCCGACGCTTACCGTCTACACGTACGAATCCTTCATCTCGGAATGGGGGCCGGGCAAGGCGATCGCCGATGCCTTCCAGGCGGACTGCGGCTGCAAGCTCGAGTTCGTGTCGGTCGAGGATGCCGCCGGGCTGCTGAGCCGTCTCAAGCTCGAAGGCGACCGGACGCGCGCCGACATCGTGCTCGGGCTCGATACGAGCCTCACGCAGGAAGCGGCGGCGACCGGCTTACTCGCGCCGCACGGGCTCGATCTCTCGCCGCTTCGTCTGCCGATGGCATGGCATGACCCGCTGTTCGTGCCGCTGGACTATGGCTTCTTCGCCTTCGTCTACGACAAGACCAAGGTGAAGAACCCGCCAGCCAGCTTCGAGGAGCTCGCCCGCAGCAACCTGAAGATCGTCATCCAGGATCCGCGCACCAGCACGCCGGGTCTCGGGCTGCTGCTGTGGATCAAGGCGCTCTATGGCGAGGAGGCGAGCGCCATGTGGCAGCGTCTCAAGCCGCATATCGTGACGGTGACGCGCGGCTGGAGCGAGGCTTATGGCCTGTTCCTGAAGGGCGAGGCCGATATGGTGCTGAGCTACACCACCTCGCCCGCCTATCACCGCATCGCCGAGGAGGATGACCGCTACGAAGCCGCGCTCTTCGAGGAAGGGAACTACCTGCAGGTCGAGGTCGCCGCGATGCTCGCCCGGTCGAAGCAGCCGGAACTCGCGCGGAAGTTCCTCGCCTTCATGCTGACCCCGGGTTTTCAGAGCGCCATTCCGACCGGCAACTGGATGTATCCCACGATCGCGCTCGCCGACGGCCTGCCGGAGGGCTTCGACGCGCCGCTTGCCGGAGACCGGGCGCTGTCGCTCGCTTCCGGCGCGGTCGCCGAGGGGCGCAAGGCGTGGATCGCGGAGTGGCTCGCGACCTTCGCCGACTGAGCATCCATGCGCTTCGGATTCCTCGCGCTCGCCGCGGTGCTGCTCCTGATCGGCGGCGCCTGCGGTGCGCTCCTGCTGTCGGCGACGGACATTCGCATCGGCGCCGTGCTGGCGGATCCCTACATCCGGCATGTGCTGGGTTTCACCTTCTGGCAGGCGGGGCTCTCGGCGCTGCTGAGCGTGGGTCTCGCCATTCCAGTGGCGCGCGCCTTCGCGCGTCAGTCCGATTTTCCCGGCAGACGCCTGCTGCTGCGCATCTTCCTGATGCCGATGGTGACGCCGGTCATCGTCGCGGTCTTCGGTATCGTCGCGGTGCACGGGCAGAGCGGCTGGATCACCCGGGCGTTGGGCGCGGCCGGCGCGCCGCCCGACCACTATCTCTACGGTCTCACCGGCATCCTGATCGCGCATCTTTTCTTCAACCTGCCGCTGGCGACGCGGCTCCTGCTGCAGGCCTGGGACACGGTACCGGGCGAGACCTGGCGGCTTGCGCAGCAACTCGGCCTCGGCCCCGGGGCGATCTTCCGACTGATCGAATGGCCCTTGCTGCGGGAACGGCTTCCGGGCGCGGCGATGCTCGTCTTCCTGCTCTGCTTCGTGAGCTTCGCCACGGTTCTGGCGTTGGGCGGCGGGCCGGCGGCGACCACGCTGGAGGTCGCGATCTATCAAGCGCTGCGGTTCGATTTCGATCTCGACCGTGCCGTTGCGCTCGCCCTGTTGCAGACACTCCTCTGCGGCGCGCTGCTGTTGTTCGCGCATCGCTTCGCCCTGCCGCTGCCGCCCTCGGCCGGGCTCGGGCGCGCCATCGAGCGCGACGATCGCCGGTTGCCCGGGGCGCTCCTCCTCGACGGCACCAGCATCTTCGTCGCCTGCCTGATCGTGCTGCTCCCGCTGCTTGCGACGGCGATCGACGGCCTCACCGGCCCGATCGCCGCGACGCTCGCCGATCCCGCGATCCTGCAGGGCCTTCTCTTCAGCCTCGGCATCGCGCTCATGGCGGGCTTCGGCACCACCTTCATCGCCCTGGGGCTCGCGCATCTCATCCGCGGCTGCCGTGCGCGGCCGCGCCTCGCACCGGCAGCGAACCTCGTCGAGCTTGCCGGGATGGCGACCGTGTTACTCTCGCCGCTGGCGCTCGGCACGGGCTTCTTTCTCTTGCTGCGGGGTGCGACGATGATGCGGCCGATCGCGCTCGCCGCCGTCATGCTGATCAACGCCCTCATGGCGATGCCCTACGCGATGCGCATTCTCGTGCCGGCCATGCTGAGCGCGGCGCGCGAGCAGGACCGGCTCTGCGCGGCGCTGGGGCTTTCGGGCTGGAACCGCTGGCGCCTGATCGACTGGCCGGGCCTGCGCCGGCCGATCGGCATGGCCTTCGGCTTCGCGGCGGCGCTCTCGGTCGGCGATCTCGGTGCCATCGCGCTCTTCGGCGGGCCGGGCACGGCGACGCTGCCGCTGCTGCTCTATCAGCAGCTCGGCGCCTATCGCGTCGAGGAGGCGGCGGTGACGGCGCTGCTCCTGCTGCTGGTGAGCCTTGGGCTCTATTCCCTCATCGAACGCGGGGTCGGCGGTCATGCCTCGGCTTGAGGTCCGCGATCTCCGTTTCGACTACGAGGATATGCGGATGCGCTTCGACCTCGCGGTCGGCGCCGGCGAGTTCCTCGCGCTCGTCGGCCCGAGCGGGGCGGGCAAGAGCACGCTGCTTTCGCTGATCGCCGGCTTCGACCGCCCGACATCGGGACGCATTCTCTTCGACGGCATCGATCTGACGGCGTCGCGCCCCGCCGAGCGGCCGGTCACGCTTCTGTTCCAGGATCACAATCTCTTTCCGCATCTCTGCATCGCCGACAATGTCGGGCTCGGCATCCGGGCCGATCTGCGGCTCGACGCGGCCGGCAAGGCGCGGGTCGAAGCGGCGCTGGCCGAGGTCGGGCTCCGGGGGCTCGGTGCGCGCAAGCCGGGGCAGCTTTCCGGCGGCCAGCGGCAGCGGGCGGCGCTGGCCCTGGCCCTCGTGCGCGAGCGGCCGCTGCTGATGCTGGACGAGCCCTTTGCCGCGCTCGGCCCGGCGCTCCGCCGCGAGACGCTGGATCTCGTGCGCCGCATGCAGCAAAGCCGCGGCCTGACCGTGCTGCTGGTCAGTCACCAACCTTCCGATGCGCGCTATGCCGCCGATCGCGTCGCCTTCGTGGAGCAGGGCGAGATTCGCCATGTTGCGCCCACGGCGGCGTTCTTCGCACCGCCCCAGCCGCCGGCGGTGGCGGCCTATCTCGGCGACGCCTGGGACTGATCGGCCCGGCACGCCGAGAGGCGGTCTCAGCTCGTCGAACCGGTGATCAGCCGCGCGCCGCGGTGGAAGGTCGCATAGGCCCAGAGCCAGTTCAGCGCGACGAAGAGCCGGTTGCGGAAACCGATGAGAAAGTAAATGTGGGCGAAGCTCCAGAGCAGCCAGGCGAGCGTGCCCTTGAGCCGGATCCAGCCGAAATCGACCACGGCCGATTTCCGGCCGATGGTGGCGAGATCGCCGCTATGCCGATAGCGGAAAGGCGCGGTCGGTTTCCCCGCGATCCTGTTGCGCAGAAGCTTCGCGACATAAGCGCCTTGCTGCTTTGCCGCCGGTGCGATGCCCGGCAGCGGCTTGCCTTCCCCGTCGAGGACGAGCGCGGTGTCGCCGATCACGAATATTTCCGGGCGGCCCGGCAGGCTGAGATTGGCGTCGACCGCGACCCGTCCGACGCGATCGGCCGTGACCCCCAGCCATTTTGCGGCGGGCGAGGCGGCGACGCCGGCCGCCCATATGATGCATTCGGAAGCGATCCTGTCCTTATGCTCCTGATGGCGGATATCGACGCCCTCCGCGTCGCAACCGATCACTGTCGTACCGAGCCGGACCTCGACGCCGAGTTTTTCGAGCGCACGAAGCGCGTTGTCGGAGAGAGTGGGCTTCAGGGCCGGGAGGACTCGCGGGCCCGCCTCCACGAGGATGATCCGCGCCTCGCGCGGATTGATCGACCGGAAATCCGCGGCGAGCGCGCGATGGGCAAGCTCCGCGATCGCACCGGCGAGCTCGACGCCGGTCGGGCCGCCGCCGACGATCGCGAAGGTCAGCAATCTTCGCCGCTGCGCTTCGTCCTCCGTCGTCTCCGCGCGCTCGAAGGCGAGCAGGATGCGGCGTCTGATGTCGGTCGCGTCCTCGATCTTCTTGAGGCCCGGCGCCACGGCCTCCCATTCGTCATGGCCGAAATAGGCATGGCGCGCGCCGGTGGCGACGACGAGATAGTCGTAAGGGATGCGGCGATCGCCCGAGAGCACGCATCGCCCCTCCTTGTCGATGCCGGTCACGCGAGCGAGCAGCACGCGCGTATTGGCCTGGCTGCCGACAATGCTGCGGATGGGATAGGCGATATCCGCCGGCGACAGGCCGGCCGTCGCCACCTGATAGAGCAGCGGCTGAAAGAGGTGATAGTTGTGCCGGTCGATCACCGTGACGTCGGCCGGCACTCGGCGCAGCCCCTTCGCCGCCTCGAGGCCGCCGAAGCCGCCGCCGAGGATGACGATGCGCGGCTCGACGGGATCGGCGTCGGCAGGTTCGCGGCTATCGGCGTGCGTCACCATCACCGGACGATAGCACGCACCGCGCCGCAGCGATCAACCGCGGCGGACGCAAGCCTGCGGCGCGTTGTTCCCGACGAGGAAAGCGTCGCTAGGCCTCGAGGGCTGCTTTCAAGACCCGGCCGCGCGCGGCCATGAACTCCTCCACCGCCGCTTCGAACCGCTCGATGTCCGGCTCGCGCATCGGCAGCGACAACGCTACGAAACCGCGCCGCGCCAGGTAGATGCCGGCATCCAGCATGTCGAGATGGAAGAGGTTCATCAGCTTCTGCATCGTCGTGTCGAGCGCCTTGTCGGCCAGATGCAGGTCGGCCGGCTTGCGGATCGGCTGCTTGGCGAAATGGATATTCATGAGCGAGCCGATGCCGGTCACCTGCATCGGGATATCGTGTCGCGCGGCGAGCTTGTTCAATCCTTCGCGGAGCCGGTCGCCGAGCGCATTGAGGCGGTTCGCCTCCGCTGGCGTGAAGACCTGCGTGAGACCGGCGAGGCCGCCCGCCATCGAGCAGACATTGTTGTTGAAGGTACCGGCATGGGCGATCGAATCGTCGCGATAGGGATCGAAGCGCTCCATCAGATCGCGCCTGCCGCCGAAGGCGCCGAAGGACAGGCCGCCGCCGAGATACTTCCCGAGGCTGGTCATGTCCGGCGCGATGCCGAGTGCCCCTTGCCGGCCGGAGGGCGAAAGCCGCGATGTCATCACTTCGTCGAAGATGAGGACGATGCCGGCTTTCCGCGTCTCCTCCCGCAGCATCGCGAGGAATGCCGGATCGCCCGGTACGCATCCGCCGCTGCCCTGCATCGGCTCGACCACGACGGCCGCAAGCGACGCCGCATGCTGCCGGAGCAGGGTACGCGTGCCCTCGATCTCGTTGTAGTCGCCGACGACCCACGGGATCGGCAGGTTGAGCTGCCCGGCCTTGTCGCCGAAATAGAAGACGCTGCCGTGATAGCCATAGGCGAAGACCATCACCTTGTCGCGCTTGGTCATGAAGCGCGCGGTCTGAATGGCCAGCATGTTGGCTTCGGTGCCGGAATTGCAGAAACGGACCAGCTCGATCGACGGAAAGCGCGCGCAGATCGCCTCGGCGAGCTTGCCTTCATACTGGTTCGGACCGCCCAGCACGACGCCGTCCCGCAGCGCCTTCGAGATCGCCGCCTCGATGATCGGGTCGGAATGGCCGAAGAGTCCCGCGGTGTACTCGCCGAGGAAGTCGAGATATTCGTGCCCGTCGAGATCGATCAGCCGGTTGCCCTTGCCGCCGGCCCAGCCGAGCGGGAAGGGGCTGTAATGCAGCACCGTCCGGGTGTTGCCGCCGGGCATCACGCGGCCGGCCGCCTCGATCCGGGCCTTGCTCTTGGGGTTGGCGGCGATGAACCGGGCCTCCGCCTCGGCGATGGTGGCCGAGAGGTCGGCATTTGATCGATTTCCGTCGGGCATGCGTTACTCCTTCGCGCCAACTGTCCCCGCAACCTTGCGGCCGCCGCCGCGCCTGTCAATGGGACCGTCGCCGAAGGCGGTCGGACCTCCGGTTTTCGCTGCCTTGGCTTGACAGCCGAGGGCCGGATGGGCGCTCATCTCATGCGAAGCAAGGCAGGCGGCCACGCAAGAACCGCCGCCGATCCACAGGGAAGCGGAGATCCATCCATGACGATGACCCGGCGCAGGTTGCTCACCTATAGCGCGATAACGCCGCTGGCTTTGATGTCGCTGCGTGTAGGCGGCGCGTTTGCCGAGGGGATGGTTCTTCATCGCGGCAATGGCGCGGCGCCGCAAACGCTCGATCCGCATCTCAATTTCGGCGCCCGCGACGCCTATATCCAGGACGACCTCTATGACGGGCTCGTCGGCTACGGTCAGGACGGGCAGATCGTCGGTTCGGCCGCGGAGAGCTGGGATATCAGCGACGACGGCAAGGTCTACACCTTCCATCTGCGCGAGAACCTGAAATGGACCGACGGCACGCCGGTCGTGGCGCAGGACTTCGTCAACGGCCTGATTCGCACGCTCGATCCGGCCACCGCCGCCGACAAGGCCTACTACTTCTCCAGCACGATCCAGGTGACGAACGCCGGCGCCTTCACCAACGGCGAGATCACCGATCCGGCGCTGGTCGGTTTCGCCGCCCCGGACGATCGCACGGTCGTCATGACGCTCGACAACCCTGCGCCGCACGCCATCTGGATCCTGACCTCGTTTCAAAGCTCGCCGCTGCACAAGCCGAGCTTCGAGCAATATGGCACGGAGTTCGTCCAGGCCGGCAAGCTCGTCGGCAACGGGCCCTATATCCTGACGGAGCTGGTGCCGCAGTCGCATCTGGTCCTGAAGAAGAACCCGCATTACTGGGACGCGGCCAACGTCAAGATCGACGAGGTCTGGTACCACGTCACCGAGGACATGAGCGCGGCCACGAAACGCTATCTTGCGGGTGAGCTCGACATCACGGTCGATGCCATCCCCGACGAGATCGAGAAGCTGATCGCGGACGGCAGCCTCGCCGCCGACGAGTATCATGTGGCGCCGAATATCGACGGCTATTATTTCAGCTTCAACATTACCAAAAAGCCGTTCGACGATGTGCGCGTGCGCCAGGCGCTCTCCATGACCATCGATCGCGAGGTGCTGCAGGAGAAGATCCTGAAGAGCGGCTACCCGCCCGCCTATTCGATGGTCCCGCCGGGCGTCGACCCCGCCTATCCGGGGGCGGCGGTCAAGGAGAAGGGCATGAGCCACGAGGACCGCGTCGCTGCCGCGCAGAAGCTCATGGCGGAAGCCGGCTACGGGCCCGACAATCCGTTGAAGGCCGTTCTGCTCTCGACCAACGACAACGACGAGAAGAAGAAGGCGACCGCCGTCGCCATCATGTGGAAGAAGGCGCTGGGGGTCGAAATCGATCTTCAGTTCCAGGAATACCAGGCCTGGCTCGATGGCTTCTATGCCGGGACCTGGGACATCTTCGGCGACACGATCGTGGCGGACTTTGCCGGCGCGGAGTCCTATCTCTCCTACATGAAGCCGAGCGCGGAAGCCGGCTACAACTGGAAGAGCGACAAGTACGAAGACCTCATGAACCAGGCCGCTGCGACGCCGGACGTGACCGCGCGCAACAAGCTGCTGGCGGAAGCCGAGCAGGTCCTGCTCGACGACTATCTGATCGCGCCGGTTTCCGGCGGCGCTACGCGTCAGCTCGTGAAGCCATATGTGAAGGGCTGGGTCGACAACGTCGTCCAGTTCCACGCGTCGCGATTCCTCTGGATCGAGAAGGCCTAGGCTGAAGGAGCGGGAGGAGCGCCCGTCGCGGCCGCTCCTCCCGGTTCCGGTAACCGTCCCGAGGGGCGTCTTCCTTGCTCCGATATGTGATCCGCCGATGTATCGGCGTCATCCCGACGATGTTCGTCCTGATGACGATCACCTTCTTCATGATGCGCCTTTCGCCGGGTGGACCGTTCTCGACGAACCGCAAGGCGTCGGCCGAGATCATCGCCAACCTCAATCGGCATTTTCATCTCGACGAGCCGTTGTGGCAGCAATATCTGCGCTACCTCTGGGGCGTGCTGCAGTTCGATTTCGGCCCTTCCTACAAGATGCGCGACTACAGCGTGGCGGACTTGCTGATCCAGGGGTTCCCCACCTCGCTGAAGCTCGGCCTCGCCGCGATCCTGATTTCGACCGTGGTCGGCGTTACTCTGGGGACGCTGGCGGCGCTCCGCCGCAATAGCTGGATCGACTACGGCGCCTCCACCGTCGGTCTCGTCGGCATCGCGGTGCCGAACTTCGTGCTGGGCCCGCTGTGGCAGTTGCTGTTCGGCGTGATGTGGGGCCTGCTGCCGGTCGCCGGCTGGGGCCAAAGCTGGACGCAGATGATCCTGCCCGTCGTCTCGCTGGCATTGCCGAACATCGCTTACATCGTGCGGCTGACCCGCGGCAGCATGATCGAATCCATCCGATCGAACCATGTCCGCACGGCGCGCGCGAAAGGGCTCGGCGAGCGGCTCGCCATCTGGCGCCACGCGCTGATCGGGGGGCTTCTGCCGGTCGTCGCCTATCTTGGGCCCGCCACCGCCGGAATCATCACCGGCTCGATCGTGGTCGAGAAGATCTTCTCGGTTCCCGGCATCGGCCGCTACTTCGTCGAGGCCGCGCTCAATCGCGACTACACGGTGGTGATGGGCGTAACGCTGCTCTACGGCTTCCTGATCATTCTCTGCAATCTGTTCTCGGACATCGTCTACGGGGTGCTCGATCCGAAGGTGCGCTATGAGTGATCCGGCGCTCGACGAGCCGCTGATGGCGGAACTCGCGACCCGCAAGGGCCGAAGCCAGCTTCAGGACGCCATGCGGCGCTTCCGCGCCAATCCGCTCGCGGTCGTCAGCCTCATCGTGCTGATCGCGATCGTGCTCGCCTGTTTCCTCGGGCCTTACTTCCTGCCCTTCGGGCCGGACGACGCCGATTTCGAGCTGATCTCCTCGCCGCCCGATTTCGCGAGCGGGCATTTTTTCGGGACCGACGAGCTGGGGCGCGACCTCATGGCGCGCACTCTCGTCGGCGGCCGCGTTTCGCTCCTGATCGGCGCCATGGCCACGCTGGTCAGCCTCGGCATCGGCGTGCTCTACGGCGCGATCTCGGGCTTCGTCGGCAAGCGAACCGATGCGCTGATGATGCGCACCGTCGATATCCTCTACTCGATGCCCTACGTGTTCTTCGTCATCATGCTGACGACGCTCTTCGAGCGGAGTATCGTCATGCTGTTCATCGCCATCGGCGCGGTGCAGTGGCTCACCATCGCCGTGATCGTCCGCGGCCAGACGCTCAGCCTCAAGGGCCGCGAGTTCATCGAAGCGGCGCGCGCCGGCGGGATGCGCGACTGGTCGATCATCCGCAAGCATATCGTGCCCAACACGGCCGGGCCGGTGATCGTCTATGCGAGCCTGACCGTGCCGGAGGTGATCCTCGGCGAATCCTTCCTCAGCTTCCTCGGGCTCGGCGTGCAGGAGCCCGACACGAGCTGGGGGGTGCTGCTCGAGATCGGCGCCGAGAAGATGGGGACCGAGCCCTGGCTGCTGCTGGTGCCGGGCGCGTTCCTGGTGACGACGCTCTTCGCGCTCAATTTCATCGCCGATGGGCTGCGCGATGCCTTCGATCCCAATGAGCGATAGTCCCGTTCCGGCGAACCCGGCGCCACCGCCGCAGCCGGCGGCGACCGCGGGAGCGCCGATCCTGTCGGTGCGGGACCTTGCCATCCGCTTCCGCACGGCCGATGGCACGGTCACGGCGGCGGCCGATGTCGGATTCGACATCCGGCCAGGCGAGATCGTCGGGCTGGTCGGCGAATCCGGCTCGGGGAAAAGCCAGATACTGATGTCGCTCATGGGGCTGCTGGCGAGCAACGGCCATGCGTCCGGAAGCGCTGTTTTCCGCGGCGAGGAAATCCTGAACGCCCCGGCCAGCCGCCTCGACGCGCTGCGCGGCGCCTCGATGTCGATGATCTTTCAGGATCCGATGACCTCGCTCAACCCCTATCTCCGGATATCGACGCAACTGGTCGAGGTGCTCGAGCGCCACCGCGGGATGACGCGGGCGGAGGCCATGACGCAGGCGCTCGCCATCATGGAGAGCGTGCGCATCCCCGATGCGGCCCGCCGGATCCGCCTCTATCCGCACGAATTCTCCGGCGGGATGCGGCAGCGCGTCATGATCGCCATGGCGCTGCTCTGCCGGCCGGCCCTGTTGCTGGCAGACGAGCCGACGACCGCTCTCGACGTCACGGTGCAGGCGCAGATCCTCGAGCTCATCGCCGATCTCGCGCGCAGCATCGGCACCGCCGTGCTTTTCGTCACCCACGATCTCGGCGTGGTGGCGCGGCTCTGCGACCGGGTCATCGTGCTCTATGGCGGGCGCGTCATGGAGAGCGGGGAGGCGACCGACATCTTCGGCGATCCGAGGCACCCCTATACGCGCGGCCTCATCGATTCCACGCCGCGGCTCGACGAACGCGCCCATGGGGAGCTGCGAACGATCCCCGGCCAGCCACGCTCGGCGCAGCTCGCTCCCCTGGGCTGCCCCTTCGAGCCGCGCTGCCCGCGCCGGGTCGCCCATTGCCGTACCGAGCGACCGGCGATCCAGGAAGCGGGGTTGCGTCGGCTCGCCTGTCACGAGGCCCGGCTATGACCGGCGAAACCCTGCTCACGGTGCGCGACCTCAAGGTCCATTTCCCGCTGCAGGGCGGGATGTTCGGCGGCAAGGGGAGCGTGGTCCGTGCGGTCGACGGCATCGATTTCGAGCTGAAACAGGGCGAGACGCTCGGCATCGTGGGCGAATCCGGCTGCGGAAAATCGACCCTCGCCCGTGCCGTACTGCGGCTCATCCCGCATGCGGCGGGCGAGGTGGTCTGGCTCGGCAAGGATCTGCAGGCGCTCGACGCCGAGGCGATGCGGGCCGAGCGGCGCAATATGCAGATCGTCTTCCAGGATCCGCTCGCCTCGCTCGATCCGCATATGTCGATCGGCGCCATCATCGGCCAGCCGCTCAGGACCTTCCATCGCGCGCTGTCGCGCCAGGACCATCGCCGCCGCGTCTTCGAGGCGATGCAGCAGGTGGGTCTGGCGCCGGAACTGGCCGACCGCTTCCCGCACGAATTCTCCGGCGGCATGTGCCAGCGGGTCGGCATCGCGCGTGCCATGATCCTGAAGCCGAAGCTCGTCGTTTGCGACGAGCCGGTCTCGGCGCTCGACGTCTCGATCCAGGCGCAGATCATCAATCTGCTGATGGACCTGCAGCGGCGCTTCGATCTCTCGCTGCTCTTCATCTCGCACAATCTCAGCGTCGTGCGGCATATCAGCCATCGCGTGATGGTGCTCTATCTCGGCAAGGTGATGGAGATCGCCGAGCGGGACGAGTTCTATGCCCGGCCGCTGCATCCCTATTCCGAGGCGCTGATCTCGGCCGTGCCGATTCCCGATCCGCTGCTCGAACGCCAGCGCCCGCGGATCGTGCTGTCGGGCGATCTGCCGTCGCCGATCAACCCGCCGAGCGGCTGCCGGTTCTCCTCGCGCTGCCCCAAGGCCACCGAGATCTGCCACAAGGCCGAACCTGCCTTGCTCGACTATGGCCGAGATCACCGTGCCGCCTGTCATCACATCCCGATCGTGCCGGTTGCAACGTCGCGTTGAGGATATTTTCTATTATATTTCAAATGGTTGCGTGCGGCTTGACCGGCCGCAATTTGCGACCTAGCTTCCCGCCCGCGCCGCCGAGCCGGCGTTCCCCACGATGCCGTTTTCAGGTCGGACCGTCCGCAAGGGTCCGCATCCGCTATGCTTGTCGTCCGCCGAGGCCCGCGCGCATGGACCGAACCGCGACCGAAACCGACAGCGATCTCCTGACGAGGCTCACCGGCCTGCCCGACATCGAGCGGCCGATGCTCTCGCCGGACGGGCGCTGGCTCGCCTGGGGATGGAGCGGGCTCGGGAGCCACAGCGCGATCTATCTGATGCCGGCCGACGGCTCGGCGCCGCCGCGCTGCCGGCTTGCGGGCGATGAGGATTACGGCATTGCCGACTGGTCGGCCGACAGCGAGAACCTGCTCGTCGCCGGCACGCAGGACGGCGACGAAAAGATCCGCCTCTATCTCCTGCCGCGCGATGCGGGCGAGGCGCGGCTGCTCACCGACGCGGCCCCCGGCTATTACATCCATGGCGGACGCCTCGATCCCGCCGGTCGCTACCTGATCTACGGCGCCAATCTCGACGCTTCCCGCAACGCCGCGATCGAGGCGAGCTGGATCTATCGGCAGGAGCTCGCGACGGGCGAGCGCCGCGCGCTGGCGCGGCCCGTCCGCGCGAACCGCGCCGTGCCCACCGTCAATGCGCAGGGAACCCACGTCCTCTATGCGCGGAACGACCGCCATCCGGCCGGGCGCCAGCTCTGGCTCGTCGATATCGAGGGCCGCGCGGACCGCGAGATCCTCGACGCCGGCGAAAGCCGCGAAGTCAGGGCTAGCTGGTCGCCGGACGGGCAGCGCGTGCTGCTGCTGGCCGAGACGGACACCCATTGGCGGGTCGGGCTCTGGCATCTGGAGGGTGCCAGGCTGCAGTGGTTGATCGACGATCCGGCGCGCAACATCGAGGCGGTGCATTGGCCGCGGCGCAGCGCCGAGATCGTGGTGATCGAGGTCGCCGAGGCGCGCTCGCGCGCGAGCCTGCTCGATCCGGCGACGGGTGCGGAGCGGCCGGTCTCCGGCTTCGGCGGCACGCTGCTGCCGCTCGGTCCCGACGCGGGCGGGCGCTGGATCGGCCGCTACTACGATGCGCGCCATCCCGATCGCCTCGTCCGCGTCGATCCGGCTTCCCGCGATGCCTGGCCCGAGCCGCTGTTCCTGCCGCCGCCGTCGCACCGCATCGACGCCCAGGCGCTCGCCCCCGCGCATGATTTCCGCTGGCGCTCCGTCGACGGCCGGGAGATCCAGGGATGGCTCTATCGCCCGAAGGCGCGGCCGCGCGGTGCGGTGCTCGTCGTGCATGGCGGTCCTACCTGGCATAGCGAGAACGCTTGCGACCCGCTCATTCAGTATCTGGTCGCGAACGGCTTCGCGGTGCTCGATCCGAACTATCGCGGCTCGACCGGCTTCGGCCTCGGCTTCGAGCAGGCGATCAAGCGGGAAGGGTGGGGCGGGATCGAACAGGAAGACATCCGCACCGGAATCGAGGCGCTGATCGCCGCGGGCGTCGCCGAGCCCGGCCGCGTCGGCATCACCGGCGTCTCCTATGGCGGCTATTCCTCCTGGTGCGCGATCACCCGCCTGCCGCGCCGGCTCTGCGCCGCCGCGGCGCCCGTCTGCGGCATGACCGATCTCGTGGTCGACTACGAGACCACGCGGCCGGACCTCCGCATCTATAGCGAAGAGATGATGGGCGGCTCGCCGCGCGAGGTGCCGTCGCGCTATCGGGATCGCTCCCCGATCCATTTCGTGGATTGTATCCAGGGCGCGCTGCTGGTCGTCCAGGGCCTGCAGGATCCCAACGTCACGCCGGAGAACATGCGCGCGGTGGAGGCGGCGCTGAAACGGCATGCCGTCGCCTATGAGCTGCTGACCTTCGCCGACGAGGGCCACGGCATCCACAAGCCCGCGAACCGCGCGGTACTCTATCGCCGTCTCGGCGAGTTCTTCGCGCGCTCGCTGGCCGAGAGGCCGGCGTGACGGCCCTCGATCTCGCCGCAAGGACCGGTGCGGACGCGGCGCTCCGCTGGGCGTCCATGCCGATGATCTGGGACTGGAAGGTCTCGCCGGACGGTCGTCATGTCGCCTGGTCTTGGTCAGGAACGGGCGAAGGGTTCGACATCTACGTCGCGCCGACCGACGGCTCCGCCGCGCCGACCCGCCTGACCCGTTCGTCGCAATTCGCCATGCCGCGCGGCTGGTCGCCGGACGGACGCGCGCTCATCCTCGGCATCCCGACGGATGGCGACGATCGCGAGCGGCTTTACCGCTTGCCGATCGACCGGCCGGACGGGCTGACGCTCCTGACCGACGCCGCGCCGGACTATTTCACCACCGGCGGCGAGATGCACGAGAACGGCTGCTGGCTCGTCTATGCGGCGAGCCGCGACCCCGAGACCGGCGGCGCGAGCGAGCTTCATGCGCTCTATCGCCACGATATCGAGACGGGCGAGCGACGGGTTCTTGCGCGCTATCGCCTTGGCGACGAAGCGGCGCCGGAGATCGACCGCGATGGCCGGACGGTGCTCTACCATCGCGCCGCGGCCGCAGCCGGCGGGATCGAGCTCTGGCTCGCCGATCTGGACGGCGCCACCGATCGCCGCCTGCTGTCGCTGGGCGACCGCACGCGGATCGCCGGGAGCTGGATGCCGGACGGCAAGGCCGTGCTCTTCCTCGCCTCGTCGGACACGCATGAGCGTGTCGGGCTCTGCCATCTTCCGGATGGCCGGGTCGAATGGCTGGTCGACGATGCCGCCCGGTTCGTGGAGCGCGCGTTGCCCGACCGCGACGGGCGCGGCATCATGCTGATCGAGATCGAGGATGCGCGGCTCCGTGCCCGCTGGTTCGATCTCGCGACCCGCAGCGAGACGCCGATCGTGCCGCAATCCGGCACGCTCATGCCGCTGGCGCCGCTGCCGGGCGGCGACTGGGTCGGGCTCGCCTACAGTTCCACGCAGCCGCATGAGCTGGTGCGCTTCTCGGTCGCGGCGCGCGGCCGCGACGCGCGGAGCCTTTCGTGCACGGCCGCGGCCCTGCCGACGCCGCCGCTGAGCTTCGCCGCCGCCGGGGACTATCGCTGGCGATCGCCGGACGGGCTCCCCATCCAGGGCTGGCTCTATCGCCCGCAGGGCGCGGCGAAGGGCACCGTCATCTGGGTTCATGGCGGGCCGACCTGGCACAGCGAGGATGAGGCGAACGCGGCGATCCAGTATCTGGTCGGCGAGGGTTTCGCGGTGCTCGACGTGAATTATCGCGGCTCGACCGGCTTCGGCACGGCCTATCGCGAGGCGATCAAGATCGACGGCTGGGGCGGGCGCGAGCAGGCGGATATCCGGGCCGGCATCGAGGCGCTGATCGCCGACGGCATCGCCGAGCGGGGCCGCATCGGCATCGTCGGGGTTTCCTATGGCGGCTATTCCTCCTGGTTCGCGGCCACGCAGTGGCCCGACCTGATCGCGGCCGCGGTGCCGATCTGCGGCATGACGGACCTCGCGATCGACTATGCGGCGACGCATATGCCGCATGGGCGCCTCTATAGCGAGGAGATGATGGGCGGCACGCCGGCGGCGGCGGCCGAGCGATACCGCGAACGCTCGCCGATCCATGCCGTCGCCAATATCCGCAGCCGGCTGCTCGTGGTGCATGGCCTCACGGACACCAACGTCTCGCCAGCCAATACCGAGCATGGCTGCAAGGCGCTGCAGGCGGCCCGGATTCCGTACGAGCTTCTGACCTATCCCGACGAGGGCCACGGTGTCTGGAAGCGCAGCAACCGTGCGGACCTCTTCCGCCGCGTAGGCAAGTTCTTCGACGAGGCGTTCGCCGGCCGCGCCTGAGGGCTTGCCGAAATCCGACGGCTCGTGATGAAATTCGACAGGGCCCGCTCGCGGGTCCGGTGAACTCCCCGCCGTCGGATCGTCAGAACCCGTGAAGGAACCGTCCCCATCTTCCGACCACCCCGAGACGCTCGGCTTCCTGCTGCTGCCGCGTTTCTCGATGATGGCCTTCGTCAATGCCGTGGAGCCGTTGCGTGCGGCGAACCGGCTCGCCGGTCGCGAACTCTATCGCTGGGAGATCCTGTCGCGCGACGGCGGCCCGCTCACCGCCAGCAACGACATGACGCTGGTCGCCGACCGCAGCCTCGTCGAAGCGCCGGCCTATTCGATGGTCGTGGTCTGCGCCAGCTTCGATCCCGAGCGCTATTACGACCGGCGGATGCGCGACTGGCTGCGCCGCGTGGCACGGACCGGCGCCGATCTCGGCGGCGTCGACGGCGGCAGCTTCATCCTCGCGCTCACCGGCCTGCTCGACGGCTATCGCGCCACGACCCATTGGGAGAGCCTCGACAGTTTCCGCGAGCAGTTCCCGCGGGTCGAGGTGGAGGCCGGGCTCTTCGTGTTCGATCGCAACCGCATCACCTGCGCGGGCGGCACGGCGGGGCTGGACATGATGCTGCACTTCATCGCGCGCCGGCACGGCCAGCGCCTTGCGGCCGCCATCTCGGAGCAGTTCATCCATGCCGAAATCCGCGGGCCGCAGGATCGCCAGCGCATGGCACCTGCCCAGCGCCAGGGCGTCGCGCGCTCGGGCCTCGGGCCGGTGATCGCCCGCATGGAAGCCAATCTGGAAGAGCCCCTCTCGGCCGAAGCCCTCGCCGCGGCGGCCGGGCTCTCGCTGCGGCAGCTCGAGCGCAGCTTCCGGCGCCACCTCGGCAGCACGCCCAATCGCTACTACCTCGATCTGCGCTTGCAGCGGGCGCGGTCTCTCCTGCAATACAGCAACCTCTCGGTCCTGGAGATCGGGGTCGCCTGCGGCTTCGGGTCGGCGGCGCATTTTTCGCGCAGTTACCGCGCCTGGTCGGGCAAGCCGCCGCGGGCCGAGCGCAGCGCCCGGCCGGCCGGCATCGTTCCGGCGCTGCGATAGGGGAGACCTGACGAAATTCCTCAATGCACCGTCGAAATCCTGCAATAATGCCGCAGGCGCTCAGCGAATCTGTCGCCACCGAACAAGCCCACCGGGCTCAAGGGAGAATCGTTCATGAACCACGAGGTTATCCTCACCTGTGCCGTGACCGGCGCCGGCGACACCGTCGGCAAGCATCCGGCCATTCCGGTCACGCCGAAGCAGATCGCCGATGCGGCGATCGAGGCGGCGAAGGAGGGCGCAACGGTCGCGCATTGCCATGTCCGCGAGCCGAAGACCGGCCGCGGCTCGCGCAAGGTCGAGTACTACAAGGAAGTCGTCGATCGCATTCGCTCGAGCGGCACCGACGTCATCATCAATCTGACCGGCGGCATGGGCGGCGATCTCGATGTCGACGAGTCCGACCTCAGCAAGCCCGGTCCGAACAGCGACCTGGTGACCGCGATCGAGCGCCTCGCCCATGTCGAGGCGCTGCTGCCCGAGATCTGCAGCCTCGATTGCGGCTCGCTCAATTTCGGCGACGGCCAGTCGGTCTTCATCAGCACGCCGAAGCAGCTCCGCGCCGGCGCCAAACGCATCCAGGAGCTGGGCGTGAAGCCGGAGTTGGAGGTGTTCGAACTCGGCCATCTCTGGTTCTCCAAGCAGATGCTGAAGGAAGGCCTGCTCGACAATCCGCCGCTCTTCCAGATCTGCCTCGGCATTCCGTGGGGCGCGCCGGCCGATACGGGCACGATGAAGACCTTCGTCGAGCAGATGCCCGAAGGCGCCAACTGGGCGGGCTTCGGCATCGGGCGCATGCAGATGCCGATGGTGGCGCAGGCCGCGATCCTCGGCGGCAATTGCCGCGTCGGGCTCGAGGACAATATCTGGCTCGACAAGGGCGTCCATGCCTCGAACGGCAGCCTCGTGCATCGCGCAACGGAAATCCTCAACCGGCTCGGCGCGCGCGTGCTGACGCCGGAAGAGGGCCGCAAGAAGCTCGGCCTCAAGAAGCGTCATTGAGCCTTCGGACGGATGGGCCGGGCGGCGGACCTCGCCAGGTTCGCCGAACGAGGCAATCCGATCCGTGTCACCGCCGCCTAGCGAGCTATCGGCGAGCGCACAACAGAAGCCCTCCCCCTTCGATGGGGGAGGGAGGGGTGGGGGTGATCGAACACGACCTATGAAGGCAGGTGCATCTCTTCATTGCGGTCGGAGTTCTTGACGGCGAACACCCCCCACCCTCGCCCTCCCCCGCAAGGGGGAGGGAAAGATCAGGTGGTGCCGCGAGTGTCGCCATGGATATCGGCTCTACGGCGCTTCGCACCTACGGCCGGGACGACCAACGGATTTTGACAATAGAACCTGCGATGGCAGGGGACTTCAGAGGAGATACTCGATGGCGGAACAGATCCGGCGCGTCGCCTGCATCGGCGTCGGGCTCATCGGCAGCGGCTGGGCGGCGCGCTGCCTTGCGCACGGGCTCGATGTGGTGGGCTGGGATCCCTCGCCCAACGGCGAGGCCGTCATGCGCGGCCATGTGGAGAACGCCTGGCCGGCCTTGATGCGTGTCGGGCTCAAGCCGGGCGCCGACCACAAGGGGCGCCTCAGGTTCGTGAAGACTGTCGCCGAGGCGGTGCGCGACGCCGATTTCGTCCAGGAGAGCGCGCCCGAGAACATCGAAGTGAAGCGCAAGCTCCATACCGAGATCGATGCCCATGCGCGTCCGGAGGTGATCGTCGCCTCCAGCTCCTCCGGCCTGCTGCCGTCCGAGATGCAGGAGCATTGCAAGCATCCCGAACGGGTGCTGATCGGGCATCCCTTCAATCCAGTCTACCTCCTGCCGCTGGTGGAAGTCCTCGGCGGCAAGAAGACCGACCCGAAATATTGCGAGCGGGCGGCCCGCTTCTACGAGACCATCGGCATGCGGCCGCTGATGGTGAAGAAGGAGATCGAGGGCTACGTCGCCGACCGTCTGCAGGAGGCAATGTGGCGGGAGGCGCTCCATCTGGTGAATGACGGCGTCGCGACCACGGCCGACATCGACGACGCGATCCGCTTCGGCCCGGGGCTGCGCTGGTCCTTCATGGGTTCGATGCTGATCTATCACATTGCCGGCGGCGATGCAGGCATGCACCACTTCATGAAGCAGTTCGGCCCCGCCCTGAAGCTGCCCTGGACCAAGCTGGAGGCGCCGGAGCTGACGCAAGAGCTGATCGACCGCGTGGCCGACGGCACGACGGCGCAGTCGGGCGGCCGCAGCGTCAAGGAGCTGGAACGGTTCCGCAACGATTGTCTGATCGAGGTCGCCGAGGCGATCGCGCGGGTGAAGGCGAAGTACGGCATGGAGCCGGGAGCTTGAATCGATGACGGGCTCACCCCTCCTGATCCTTCGCGCGACCGTGCTGCCGGCCTGGCTCGACTATAACGGCCACATGAACGACGCGAACTACCTGATGGTGTTCGGCTACGGGCTCGACCTCTTCATGGATCGGGTCGGCATCGGCGAGGAGGATCGCAAGACGCACGAGATCTCGCTTTACACGATGCAGGCGCATCTGAGCTATGTGAGCGAGCTTCATGCGAACGAGCCGATCCGCGTCGAAACGCGCGTGCTCGATTTCGACCAGAAGCGCGTGGTGCTCTATTACGAGATGTTCCGCGAGGAGGCGTTGGAGGCGGGGCCGGTCGCGGCCTGCGAGAGCATGAACCTCCACGTCGCCACCGCACCGGTGGTGAAGTCGGCGGCCTTCCGGCCGGAAAGCTTCGCCACGATCGCGGCGCTGGCGGAGGCTGCGAGGACGTTGCCGCCGGCGAAATATGCGGGCCGGCCGATCGCCATTCCGCGCAGGGCGGCGGCGTCGTGAATTTCGGCCTCACCACCGAGCAGCAGCTCCTGGTCGAGGCGATCCGCGGTTTCGTTGAAACGGAGCTGATGCCCTACGAGGAGGAGGTCGAGCGGACCGACAAGGTTCGGCCCGAACTCATCGCCCAGATCAAGGAACGGGCGATCCGGTCGGGCTTCTATGCCGCCAACATGCCGGAAGAGCTCGGCGGGGGCGGGCTCGACCATGTGAGCCTGACCTTGATGGAACGCGAGCTCGGCCGCACCTCCTTCGCGCTTCACTATGCGGTCGCACGACCCAGCAACATCCTGCGGGCCTGCAAGGGCGACCAGATCGAGCGTTATCTCCTGCCGGCGATCCGGGGCGAGCGCGTCGAATGCCTCGCCATGACCGAGCCCGGCGCCGGCTCCGACTTGCGGTCGATGAGGACGCGCGCGGTGCGGGACGGCGACGACTATGTCGTCAACGGCACCAAGCATTTCATTTCCTATGCCGACGTTGCAGATTTCATCGTGCTGTTTGCGGCGAGCGGCGAGGAGAGCACTGCGAAGGGGAGCCGGAAGAAGATCACCTCCTTCCTGGTGGACAAGGGCATCCCGGGCCTCGAGGTGCGGATGGGGCCGAAGTCGGTGTCCCATCGCGGCTATCACCATTGCGAGCTGGTCTTCACCGATTGCCGTCTGCCGGCGTCGCAGGTCCTGGGCGAGGAGCATCGCGGCTTCGACGTGGCCAATACCTGGCTCGGCGCGACGCGCCTCACCGTCGCGACGCAATGCGTCGGCCGCGCGCAGCGCGCCCTCGAGATGGCGACGAAATGGGCGGCAACGCGCCAGCAGTTCGGCCAGACCATCGGCAAGTTCCAGGGTACCTCCTTCAAGCTCGCCGACATGGCGACGGAGATCGCCGCGGCCGAGCTCCTGGTGCTGAACGCGGCCTGGAAGACCGACCAGGGCACGGCGGCGGACCAGGATTACGCGATGGCGAAGCTCTACGCGACCGAGATGCTGGCGCGGGTGACCGACAACGCCGTGCAGATCTTCGGCGGCATGGGGCTGATGGCGGAGGTCGGGGTGGAGCGGCTCTGGCGCGATGCGCGGGTCGAGCGGATCTGGGACGGGACCTCGGAAATCCAGCGCCACATCATCAGCCGCGCCCTGCTGCGGCCGCAGGAAGGCTGACGGCCGCGCGTCAGCGAAGCCGTGTCGGCACCGCTGCGGCGCCGCGCAGAAGCGATCTCCCGCCGCGATAGACCTGCTTCAGCAGCGCCATGGCCTGGATGCGACGGCCCATCAGGCCGGATTCCTGCAGGTGGCGCGCGCCCGCGATCATGACGGCCCCGCGACCGAGCGTGCCCTCGATGGCGCTGAGCTGGTTCACCGCATGGGCGGGCTCATAGATCGTACGCGCGCCTTCGACGAGAGAATTCAGGGACTTGATGGCGATGCCGCGGCGCATGAGGAAGGCAGAGATCCAGATATCGTCCATGTGCCGCAGCGCCTGGCATCGCAACGCCCGCTCGGCGAAGGCCCCGATGCCGACGAGGTTGGGGCTGTGGAAGCTGAAACCGTCGGCCCCTTGCCCGATCGTGAAGGGCCCGTAGCGGTAGGTCCAATAGCTGAAGCTCGATCGGGGGTCCGCGCATTGATGCCGATAAAGCCCCTCGAGGAACTCGGGCCGGTAGCGCATGTCGTCGTCCGCGATGACGAGGCAGGTCGGCACCGTCAACCGGTCGAGGCAGCCGAGCAGTTTGGTGCTCGGCCCCCAATCCTCGACGCAATCCACGACCTCGAGCAGCGGTTCGTACTCGCCGAGCCACGCCGGACGTTCATAGGCGCGGTCCTCGCGGAAGGAGCGGCGCGGCAGGCTGAGGAAGATCTTGTCGGGGCGCCGCGTCTGCGCCTTCAGGGAATCGAGCGTCGGCTGCAAGCGATCGATGCGGCTCGGGAGCGTGGTGATCCCCACCGCCAGCGGCAACGATCTATCGGGGCTGGGGCTCGCCATGATTTCCGCCGACCGGTCCCTGCGCCGCTGCCTTGGCGCCGGCACGGTGCTCGAGCCCGCCATCCCGCGCCCGGCGACAGTCCCATGACGCCCGTAGCCTGTCCATGCCGGCGGCGCTTTCCGCGATCGCTCTCGTCGCGGGGCCCGGGATTCCCCGTGCCTCTCATGTCTTTCGATTGACAGCCGGCCATGCGATTGCCTCGAATATCGGAAGGCCGCTGGGGGCATATATCGCCCATGACCGATCCGGGCTTCGTCTCTCGTCTGGCATCCTTCCCGCGCGAGTGGGACGGAAAGGTCGCCTATAGCTCGGGCCTCGGCCGCCTGAGCTTTGCGGCGCTCCGCAACGATCTGCTTCGCCTCGCCGAATGGCTTCGAGCGGAAGGCGGGCTGCAGCCGGGCGACCGCATCGCCGTCTGCCTGCCGAAGTCGCTGGAGGCGATCACCGCCCATTTCGCGGTGCTCTATGCCGGCGGCGTCTTTGTGCCGCTCCAGCATCTGGGGCCCGCGCCGCGCCTTGCCGCCATGCTGGGCTCGATCGCGCCGCGGCTGCTCGTCACGGATCCTGCCACCGCGGCGCAGCTCCGGCAGGAACCGGATGCAGTCGGCCTTCCTCCGACGATCGAGATCGACGCCGTCTCCGATGGCCGGGGGTTCGAGGCGCTGCTCGCCAACATCGCGCCGGCGCGCGAACCGGCGGCGGTCAGGCCGGAGGCGCTTGCCTCGATCGTCTTCACCTCGGGATCGAGCGGTACGCCGAAGGGCGTGATGCTCTCGCACCGGAACATCGAGATCAATGTCGACTGGATGGCGCGCGCCGACGAAATCGTCCCGAGCGACGCCCGTTTCAGCCAGATGCCGCTGCAATATCGGCAATCCTTCCTCTATCACCCGGTCACCACCGGCTCGCGCATCCATCTGCTGACCGATCGCGAAACGATGTTTCCGGCGCTGATCGCCGAGCTCATGGCACGCGAGGGCATCACCGTCTGGGCCTCGACGCCGACGGCGCTGCGGCTGCTGATCGAAAGCGGCGAGCTCGGGCGGCACGATCTCTCGCGCATAAGGCTCGTGAAATCGCACGGCGAATCCCCCTCCGTGGCCGCGCTGCGGGTCGCCATGGATTTCTTCCCGAAGGCGCGTTTCACCACCAGCTACGGGTCGACCGAAGCCTTGAGCATCACCCATCTCGACGTGCTGCGCCCATTGCCGGAGGGGCTGGAAGCGTTGCCGCTCGGCCGGATCTGCCGGGAGTTCCGGATGCTGCTCTGCGACGAGGCCGGGCGGGAGGTCGCGGCGGGCGAGGTCGGCGAAATCTGCGCGATCGGCGAAGGCGTCACGCTCGGCTACTGGAAGGATCCCGAGCTCACCGCCTCGAAGCGCCTCGACGGCCGGCCGGATTCCTTCCGCACCGGCGATCTGGCGCTGCGCGGGGCCGACGGCGAGTTCCATTTCATGGGACGCAAGGACCGTGTGGTGAAGCTGCGCGGTCATCGTCTCGATCTCGGCGAGGTGGAAGCGGTCCTCAAACGCCATGCGGCCGTGCGCGAGGCTGTGGTCTTCGCGGTGCCGGGCGAAGGCGACGACATGGATGTCGCAGCCGCCGTCCTGGCGCCGCCGCAACCCGCCATCGAGGCCGAGCTCAAGCGGCTCTGCGCCGCGCATCTGCCGCGCCTCGCCTGGCCGGCGCGGATCCTCGTGCTGGCCGATTTTCCGCTGCTGGCCGGCCGGAAGATCGACCGCCAGAAGCTTCGCCGCATGCTCGAAAACGAGGGAGAGCCGGCCGCCGCGGGCTGATGCCCCCGATATGGCGCGCTTGCCGCCGCAATACCGACGGCCGGCTTGGTGGGTCGCGCCCTGCCGGAAACGGCTATTTCGGGGCGTGTTCCGCGACATAGGCGGCGGCGAGAGGCCCCATCCTCGCCTGCAGCCATTCGGTGATGTCGCGATCGTCGTTCGACCAGACGCGCGCATGGTCGAACACGCAAGGTTCCAGGATGCCGTAGCATTTGCCCGCGTCGAAGAGCGGCGCATGGATCAGCGCGCGGTGGCCGAACTCGTTCCGCTCGAACTCGACATTGACCAGGTCACTGCCCGCCGTCTCGATATCGTCGATGTAAAGCGCGGTCGGATTGACGATCGCCTCGGCGAACATCGGATCCTTCATGGCAAGCTCTTCCGACTGCTTCCGCCAGCCGCGATCGCGGCCGAAGGCATGGTGGGGTTTGTCCCACCAGCCGTGGGTGCAGGCGGATTGCCAGCTCACCGGATCGCGGAGAAAGAGCAGCGTCCGGTGGCAGGAGAGCGCCCGGCCGATCGCCGGCATCGCCGCTTCGAAGAGGCGCGGCGTATGGCGTATCTCGTCGAACAGCGATTGAAGCGCCTGCAGATCCGATGTGCCGCTCATGCCCACCCCCGTTCGTTCCCCGTTGCCCCAAGCACCCGGGGCCGCCCCGATCGCAAGTCTAGGGGCTCGCGGCTTCCGGCGCCACGCGACTCCGAGGATGCGCCCTCCGGCGCATCGAACCCATGACAGGGCGGTTACCGGGGTTAACGGCTGGCAACGATGAACAGGCGGCGGAAGGGGAAGAAAGTCGCGCCATCCGGCTCCTTCGGATAGGCGGCCGCGATGCGGCGGCCATATTCCACAAGGAAATCGGTGCGATCGGGTTCTTGCAGCCTGTCGAGAAAGGGGCGCAAACCTGTCGCCCGGGTCCATTCCACGACCGGATTCTCACCCTCGAGACGGAGGAGATAGGTGGTTTCCCAAACCTCGCATCGGCGTGCGAGGGGGGCGAGCAGCCGCGCGTACTGCGCCGGCGCGCCCACCGGATTGGTGCGGCCGGCGGCGACCCCGGCGAGGCGATCCCGCCAGTGTCCCGCTGCCGCCGTTTCGGCCATCAGACGGTGCGAAGGCGCGTCGAAATTGCGCGGCATCTGCACCGCGAGCGCCCCGCCGGGTGCCACGAACGCCATGAGACGGGGAAAAAGGACCTCGTGGGCGTCCAGCCATTGCAGGGCGGCGTTGCTGAAAACCAGGTCGAAAGGCCGGTCCGCCTCCCAGGCGCCGATATCGGCTTCGGCGAAGTCCGGCCCGGCAAGACTTTCGCGCGCCTTGGCCAGCATCGCCGGCGAGCTGTCGAGGCCGAGGATGCGCGCCTCGGGCCAGTGCCGCTGGAGCAGAGCCGTCGAGGCGCCGGCACCGCAGCCGAGATCGGCGATACGCCCCGGACTCTCCAGAGGGATATGGGCGACGAGATCGTGAATCGGCCGTTCGCGCTCGTTCGCGAACTGCCGGTAGAGGGTCGGGTTCCAGTCGCCCATGCGGGCCGTCGCCGCTTCAGGTCTCCGCCCACATGCGGATCAGGTTGGAGTGGCATTTGTTGATGAGGTCGGCCTCCGGCGTGTCCGGGAGGGCCGTGCCCATCTTGCGGCGCACCTGATCGAGCTCGTAGAGCAGCTCCCGGCGTGCCGGGTCGCGGATCATGCTTTCGATCCAGGTGACGGCGCAGATGCGCTCGCCGCGGGTCAGCGGCACCACCTGATGCAGGCTCGAAGCCGGATAGAGAACGAGCCATCCGGCCGGCAGCTTCACTTCCTGCGGGCCGAAGGTGCTGTGGATGATGAGTTCGCCGCCGTCATAGTCGGTCGGGTCGCTGAGGAAGATCGTGCAGGCGATGTCGCTCCGGGTCCGCGTTTCGACCCCCATGAGGGCGTTGTCGACATGGGCGCCATATTCCATGCCCGGCTTGTAGCGGCTGATGAGGCAGGGACGGATCGCCTTCGGAAGGGTGGCGCGGACGAACTGCGGGTGCTTCCCGATGATGTCCCGGATGCGGCCCTGGATCTCCGTCTTGTGCTTCGAGTCCGGACCTAGCTGCTCGTTGTTCTTGACCCGCTTCGCGCGGGAGCCGGCGCTGATGCCGCCGTCCACGAACCCGCTCTGCCGGATGAGATCGAGGATGGACTTGCGGTCCTCTGGCTTGATGGCGTCTTCGATGCAAAGAATCATCCCGGTTTCCGCGCTCCATGCCCCGTGGCTTCGCCGGAGGGCTTATGCCGGGCCGCCCGGCAGGTCAAGCGGCCCCCGCAATCGCGGCCGGACCGCCCGTGGAGAGGCTTCTCGGATCCGGCGCCGGTCGCCGCCGCCCGAGGGTCATGATAGCCTGGGGGCGTCTTTGCCCCTTTGTGAGCCATGTCGACTGCCGCCCTGACGCCCAACCCCAACATCAACGCCATTGCCACGCTCGGCGGGGTTTTCTCGCGGGAGGAGTGCGAGCGGATCGTCGCCTCCGGCACCCGCCTCACGGGGAAAGTGGGCGGCGTGGGCGGCGTTGCGCCAGCGCGGGAGGGAGCTGCCGACGGGGTACGGAAAACGGCGGTGAGCTGGCTCGATCCGGCGGCCAGCGAACCCGTCTACCGCAAAATCCGTCAAATCGCGCTCGATATGAACGACAAGCTCTATAAGTTTGATCTGACTGGATTTGGCGACCCCATTCAGTTCACCCGCTATGAGAGGATTGGCGATTACTACGCATGGCATCAGGACCTGGCGTCGGGGGCTTCCAGCCTCCGCAAGCTCTCGGTCGTCGTGCAGCTTTCCGACCCCGACGCCTATCGCGGCTGCGATCTCGAACTCTATAGCGAGGGGAAGCCGGTGCCGCT
>CAZMUZ010000022.1:0-38120 GCA_964569315.1 uncultured Rhodospirillaceae bacterium
CGCTGCCGCCGGTGAAGATCCATTGCTCGGTGCTGGCCGAGGACGCCATCAAGGCGGCGATCCGCGACTACCGCGAGAAGAACGGCCAGGCTGCGGCGGCGCAGCCCGCTGCCGAGGCGGCGGCTCGCTGAGCCGGCAGGGCATGGACGGATCTCTCAAGGGCATCGGCGGCAAGACCATGGCGCGACCGCGACCGCAAGCGATCAACGTCACCGAGCGTGCGGCGGAGCGCGTCAAGGCGCTGCTCTCCTCGCGCGGCAAGCCGAGCTTCGGCGTGCGGATCGGCATCCGCACCAAGGGCTGCTCCGGGCTTTCCTACACGCTCGAGTTCGCCGACGAGAAGGGACCGCTCGACGAGGTGGTCGAGGCGCATGGCGTCACCCTGCTGATCGATCCGAAGGCCACCATGTTCATCCTCGGCACCGAGATGGACTATGTCGAGGAGAAGCTGCAGTCCGGGTTCGTCTTCACCAACCCGAACGAAAAAGGCCGGTGCGGCTGCGGCGAGTCGTTCCACGTCTAAGCCCGGCCCGAACTTCCCACGCGATGCGAGACGGGGCGGCAGGACCGCCCGCTTGCCTTTTTGACGGGATCGAGATGCAGAAAGAATCCAGCATGACGGAGGCGGCCGGCGGCGACAGCGGCGCGCCGCACGCCTGCTGGTCCTGTCACGGGCCGATCACGGCGGCCGCGCTGTTCTGCCATGTCTGCGGCGCGGTGCAGCCGCCCCGGCAGCACGACGCCTTCGCCCGGCTCGGCTTTCCGGGGCGCTTCGAGATCGACGCGGCCGAGATCGACAAGCGCTATCGCGGGCTGCAGCAGCGGCTGCATCCCGATCGCTTCACCAAGCGCAGCCCGCGCGAGCGGGCCATCGCCGAAAGCCAGGCGATGAGCCTCAACGATGCCTACGAGACGCTGAAGGACCCGCTGAAGCGCGCGGCGCTGCTGCTGGAGCGCGCCGGCCGCAGCTCGCCCATCGGCGAGAACCGGACGATCCAGGACCCCGCGCTCTTGATGGAGGCGATGGAGGTGCGCGAGGCGCTCGCCGCCGCGACCGACCTTGCGGCGGTCGAGGCGATCGGCAAGCGCGCGACGGCGGAAGACCGGCGCTGCATCGAGGCGCTCGGCGATGCGTTCGAGGCCGAGGATCTGGACAAGGCGAGCCATCAGCTCACCGCGCTCAAGTACTGGCGGAAGCTCGCGGAAGAGATTCGCGGGCGACGTGCGGCGATCGCGCACGGAGCCGGGTGATGCTGCTGCAGATCCATGAGCCGGGGCAGACGCCGACGCCCCATGCCACGGAGCGCGGCGTCGCGATCGGCATCGATCTCGGCACGACGAACTCGGTCGTCGCCATCGCCACCGGCGAGATGCCGGAAGTGCTGCGCGACGAGAACGGCAAGGCGCTCGTCCCCTCCGTCGTCGCCTATGGCAAGGACGGATCGGTCGAGGTAGGCGAGGGCGCGCGTCGTCGTCTGCTCGACGATCCGGGTGCCGTGGTGGGCTCGATCAAGCGGCTGATGGGCCGGGCCGCCGGCGAGCTCAAGCAGCTCGGCGGCACCTTGCCCTACGAGGTCGAGCCGGCCGACGACCAGGGCGGCATGGTGCGCATCCGCATGCAGGGCCGACGCCTCTCGCCGGTGGAGGTCTCGGCCGAAATCCTGCGCGCGCTTCGCGCCCGCGCCGAAACCTCGCTCGGCCAGACCGTGACGGAAGCGGTCGTCACCGTGCCCGCCTATTTCGACGACGCCGCCCGCAGCGCCACCAAGGACGCGGCGCGGCTCGCCGGCCTCACCGTGTTGCGGCTGGTCAACGAGCCGACGGCCGCCGCGCTCGCCTACGGCCTGGACAAGGGCGCGGAGGGGCTCTACGCGATCTACGATCTCGGCGGCGGCACCTTCGACATCTCGCTGCTCCGTCTCGAGAAGGGCGTGTTCCAGGTACTCGCGACGGGCGGCGATGCGGCGCTTGGCGGCGACGATTTCGATCACCTGATCGCCGAGCGCTTCCTCGCCGAGCGCAAGGCGCAGGGGCTCGTCCATCGGCCCAGCATCGGCGAGGCGAAGCAGGTGCTTGCCGCGGTGCGTCTCGCCAAGGAATGCCTGTCGACCCAGGAACGCGGCGAGTGGCGGATCGAGCTCGGCGGCGAGACGAGTTGCCATGTGCTCGATCGCGCAACGGTCGAAAGCCTCATCCGCCCGCTGCTGCGGCGGACGCTCGCCATCGCGGAAAGCGCGCTCGAGGATGCGGGTTTCCGTCCGACCGACGTCCAGGGCGTGGTGCTGGTCGGCGGCTCGACCCGCCTGCCGCTGGTGCGGCGCGAGCTCGAGACGCTTTTCGGTCGCAAGCCGCTTGCCGACATCGACCCCGACGAGGTGGTGGCGGTCGGTGCGGCCCTGCAGGCGCGGGCGCTGACGCGCGGCGAAGGCACGCTGCTGCTCGACGTCACGCCGCTCTCGCTCGGCATCGAGACCATGGGCGGGATCGTCGAGAAGGTGATTCCGCGCAACTCGCCGATTCCCGTCGCCATGGCGCAGGAATTCACCACCTATCAGGACGGCCAGACCGGCATGCTGCTGCATGTGGTGCAGGGCGAACGCGAAACCGTCGCCGAATGCCGGTCGCTCGGCCGGTTCGAGCTCAAGGGCATTCCGCCGCTCACCGCCGGCGCCGCGCGCATCCGCGTCACCTTCGCCGTCGATGCGGACGGGCTTTTGACGGTAAGCGCCGAGGAGAAGACCACCGGCGTCAGCGCGGCGATCGAGGTCAAGCCCTCCTACGGGCTCGGCGAGGACGAAATGGCGCGGATGCTGCGCGAGAGCATGGAGCACGCGCAGGAAGACATGGAACGCCGGCTGCTCATCGAGGCGCGGGTCGAGGCCGAGCGGGTGCTGCTCGCGCTTGCGGCCGCCCTCAAGGCGGAAGGCGAGCTCGCCACGCCGGATGAGCGCGCGCAGCTCCAGAAGCTTGCCGGCGAAATCCGCAAGGCCGCGGCGGGCACGGACCGCGATCTCATCAACGGCCTCGTCGAACGGCTCGAGGAAACGGGACGCCCCTTCGCCCAGCGGCGGGTCGATCGCGCGTTGCAGGGCGCGCTCGCCGGCCACCGGCTTGACGAGGTCGAGGCCGATATGGCACCCGATGCCCGCGCCGCCGCCAGATCCGGCTCTTCGGGAGCCGCCAAGACTTCATCGCGGGTGCCAGCGGCCCCTCGCAACGACTGAGGACGGAGAGTTTCGACGATGCCGAAGATGACCTTCATCAAGCCGGATGGCAGCCGGGTCGAAGTGGAAGCCCCGGTCGGCCTTTCGGTGCTCGAGATCGCGCATCGCAACAATCTCGACCTCGAGGGCGCCTGCGAAGGTTCGCTCGCCTGCTCGACCTGCCATGTCGTGGTCGATCCGGAATGGTACGACGTGCTGAAGGAGCCGACGGAGGACGAGGAGGATATGCTCGACCTTGCCTTCGGCCTCACCCACACCTCGCGGCTCGGCTGCCAGATCAAGATGACGGAAGAGCTCGACGGGCTCACCGTCACCCTGCCGGCCGGAACCCGCAACATGATGCTGGAGTAGCGGGCGGCATCGCCCCGATCCCCATGCCCCTGCGCTGGACCGACGTCCATCTGATCGCCGCGGACCTGGAGGAACGCCATCCCGAGGCGGATGTCGTCAACCTTCGGTTTACCGATCTCTGGAAATGGGTGCAGGAGTTACCGGATTTTAAGGACGATCCGCAACGCTCCAACGAGAAGATCCTCGAAGCCATCCAGATGGCATGGCTCGACGAGCGTCGCTAGATCGCCGGCCCCTAGACCCGAGGCAGAGACCATGACTTCGCTGACCGAGACCGCGCCGCTTCCGGCGCCGGCCCGGGCGCATGCGCGCCTCATGGCGACGCCGCTCGGCGGCTGGCTGGCGCGCCCCTGGTTCGACAGCCTCGCGCTGGAAGGCCTGACCCGCGCCTATCTGCCGGCGTCGCGCGCCTGGGCGGCCGCGATCGAGGCGGCCGGCTCGCCGGAGGCGTTCGCCGAGCAGCTCCGGCTCGCCGGCTCGCCGCGCATGCCGCGCCGGGGCCTTGCCCGCATTCACGGTCTCGCCGCGGGCTATGCCGAGGCCGACCGGCGCTGGACGGAGGCGCTCTTCGCGGGCGGAAGCGAAGACGCCGCGGCGCTCACGGCCGCCTGGCGACGGGCGAGCCACCGGCTCATGACAGCGCGCGCCTACCTGCTACCCTTCAGCCTGCGCCGCCGGCTCGCGGCCGTGCGGTTCGACATCCCGTCGCCGGCCGAGGTTGCCGATCGCTATGCGCGGCTCGCCGCCGATCCGGACGGCGCCTATCTGCTGCAGGAACCCTGGCCGGCGATCGAGCGGTCGGCGGCGATCGAGCGTGGCTGGGGCCGCGAATACTGGCTGCGCTTCGCAATCCCGCAGGAAGCGGGCGGATTCGCCTACGCGCATGTGTTCGAGCCGGGCGAAGCGGGCAATGTGCCGAGCTTCGTCTATGCCAATGGGCTCGGCGTCGAGGTCGAGGCCTATGACGACATCGCCGACGAGTTCTTTCCGCTCGTCGCGCGCGGCGTGCGGCTGGTGCGGCTGGAGCTTCCCTATCATGTGCGCCGCCGACAGGCGGGCTTCTATGGCGGCGAGCCTTTCCTCGCCCGCCAGCCGCTCGGCGGGCTCGATTTCTTCCAGAGCGCGGTCCGCGAATATGCGCGCCTCGTCGCCTGGTGCCGCGGCCTCGGCACGGGGCGCGTTGGAATCGGGGGCACCAGCCTCGGCGCCCTCACGGCGCAGCTTGTCGCAACCCATGCGCGGCACTGGCCGGGCGACTGCCGGCCAGACCTGCTTTTTCTCGTGACGACCAGCGCGCGCGTGGCGGCGCTCGGGTTCGAAAGCGCCCTCGCGAGGAAGACCGGCCTCGCCGCGGCCCTGGAGGCGGCGGGGTGGACCCCGCGCAAGATCGACGCCTTCGCGAGCCTTTCCGATCCCGGCGTGCGGGCGCCGCTGCCGGGGAAGGACATCCTCATGATGCTGGGCAACGTGGATCGCGTGACGCCGGCCGTCCGCGGCGCGCAGCTTGCCGAACTCTGGCGGCTGCCTTCGGAGAATCTCTTCTCCTATCGCCGCGGCCATTTTTCCGTGCCGCTGGGGCTGTTGCGGGACGCAGCACCGCTCGATCGTCTCGCCGAGCGGCTGAAGGGCTGACCCTTCAGGCCTCGAGCCGCCGGCAGATATAGCGGTTCAGGTCGTAGGTGAACCGCTCGAGGTAGGAGAGCCGCCCCGGCACCGCCAGCGGCGAGGCGAGCGCCGGATAGAGGCCTTCGAGGGTCACCCGATCCTCGGCGTTGATCGCGTCGAAGGTCGCCTTTCGCTCGGCGACGAACGCGTCCCAGTCATTGACCTCGGCCAGGAACTCCGGCGCGTAGGAGAGGCCGAACCGCACCTTCACCTCGCCCGCGCCGCTCGGCAGCAGCGACAGGGACCAGAGATGGTCCGGCGCCAGGGTGATGACGTGGGACGGGTAGATGCAGATCATCAGGGAGGTACGCCGCCAGCGCCCCTCGAGACGGCTGTTGCCCGGATGGGCGAGGCCGCGCGGCGAGCTCTCGCCGCGGACATAGGCGTGCGAATGGTATGCGTCGCCGCTCTCGAAATGCTCCGAGAATTCGGCGTCGGCATAGATGCCGATCGTCGTGCGATGCACGAAGGGGACGTGATAGTCCTCCATGTAGTTCTCGGCGAGCGACTTCCAGTTGGTTCTCCAGACCATCTCTTCCTGGAGCACGCCGCCATAGTCCGGTGCGCCATAGGGCTCGATCACGCGGTCGAGGGCGGCGAGCCGCGGGGCGAGCGGCGGCGTCTCCGGGTCGAGCGTGACATAGATCCAGCCCTGCCAGAGCTCGGTGCGAAGGTCGGGAAGCCGGTGCGCCGCCGGATCGAACCCCGGCGTCCGGTCCATATGGGCGGCGCCGACGAGCTGCCCTTTCAGATTGTAGGTCCAGGCGTGATAGGGGCAGGTGATGCGGCCGCCGCAATTGCCGTGCCCGTCGAGGAGCCGCATCATCCGATGCAGGCAGACGTTGGAGAAGCTGCGGATCGTTCTCGTCTTGTCGCGGAGCGTGACGATCGGCACGCCGGCGATGTCGGTCGTCAGGTAGTCGCCGATCTTCGGCAGATCGTCGGTGCGGCCGACGCAGACCCACGCCTTGCGGAAGAGCTTCTCGGCTTCGAGCGCTGCGAATTCGGGCGAGATGTAGGCGGCGGCGGGGAAGCCGAGGGCCTCGGAGAAGGGCCGCGCCGCATTGGCGGCAAGCTCGCCGAGAAGGGCGGATAGCCGCGTCTTGGGGTCCGTCATGCCGCGCTCCCCGGATGGTCGCAGCCTTGCCCGTTGCGAACCGGCCGGCGCGGCCGAAAGCTTCGGCGACCGGCGATCGGACTGTCAAGCAAACCGGCGGAAACGCGCTCGAGGCGCCGGAATCGGTCAGAATCTCGGCTCATCCGGCCGCTTTCCCGATGCCTGACAAGCCGGGGCTCAGGCTCTATATTCCGCGCCATGAACCCGAGCGACCCCTCCCTCGCAGGCCTCGGCCGCGGCGACCGCATCGTCGTGGCCATGTCCGGCGGCGTCGACAGCGCGGTGACCGCGGCCCTCATGGTCGAGGCCGGGTTCGAGGTGGTCGGCGTGACCCTGCAGCTCTACGACCACGGCGCGGCGGTGGGGCGCAAGGGCGCCTGCTGCGCCGGGCAGGACATCTACGATGCGCGGCGCGTCGCCGATCGGCTCGGCATCGATCATTTCGTGCTCGACTACGAGACGCGCTTCCGCAATGCGGTGATGGAGGATTTCGCGGCGAGCTACGTCGCCGGCGAGACGCCGATCCCCTGCGTGCGCTGCAACGAGCGCGTGAAGTTCGGCGATCTGCTCGCGACCGCGCGCGATCTGGGCGCGAAGGCGCTGGCCACGGGTCACTATGCGCGCCGCCTCCCCGGGGCCGCCGGACCCGAACTGCATCGGGCCGTCGATGACGGTCGCGATCAGAGCTATTTCCTCTTCGCGACCACCGCGGCGCAGCTCGATTTCCTGCGCTTCCCGCTGGGCGGGCTCGAGAAGCGCGAAACCCGCGCCCTGGCGGAGCGTCTGTCGCTGCCGGTCGCCGCCAAGCCCGACAGCCAGGATATCTGCTTCGTGCCGAGCGGCGGCTACGCGGCCGTGATCGAGAAGCTGAAGCCGGGCGCTGCCGAGGCGGGCGAGATCGTCCATGTCGATGGGCGCGTGCTCGGGCGCCATCGCGGCATCGTTCATTTCACGGTCGGGCAGCGGCGCGGCATCGGCATCGCGGAGAGCGCCGCCGACGGCGAGCCGCTTTATGTCGTGCGTCTCGATCCCGCGCGCGCGCGCGTGGTGGTCGGCCCCCGGGCGGCGCTTGCGGTTCGCGGGCTGGCGGTCGCCGGACTCAACTGGCTCGGCGGCGCCGAGGCGAACGGGTCCCTGCCGGTCATGGCGAAGCTGCGCTCCATGAGTGCGCCGGTGGCGGCGACCCTGGTCCGCGGCGTCGACGGCAATGCGGATGTCCGATTCGAGGCTCCGCAGTTCGGCGTCGCGCCCGGCCAGGCTTGCGTCCTCTATGACGGCAGCCGCGTGCTCGGCGGCGGCTGGATCCGGCGGCAGGCGGACCTCTTGGCTTCGGAGGCGGCATGAGCGACCTCGATGCGGTGACGCAACTGCTCGCGGCAAAGGTCCGCACGCTGCGGCCGCTCGGCTATCGGCTGAAGCTGGTGCTGGACGAAGGCGGGGTCGTGATGTGGGACGGCACCGGCCCGACGGCCCTGGTCAGCAACGAGGACGGCGAGGTCGACACGACGCTCCGCATCTCGAGCGCCAACGCCAAGGCGATGCTGGAGGGGCGGCTCGATCCGACGCTCGCCTACATGACCGGCAAGCTCAAGGTCGACGGCAAGCTCGGCGTCGCCATGAAGATCGCCTCGATGCTGGGCGACTGAGCCCGAAAACTTGATCTTTGCGACCTAGCTGACCGGTGCGGCCTCGCCATAGGCGTTGCGCAGGATCACGAACCACTGACCGCTGCGGCCGGGTTCGATCAGGCCCTCGCGCGCCGGAAACAGGCTCTTCGAGACCGAGTTCAGCACATTGCCGCCGATCGCCTCGATGAGGCCGTGGGGCGCGAGCGCGCCGCCATGGTTCGCGATCACCAGGTCGCAATGCATCGGCAGGCCGCCGCCGAACCGATCGGGATCCTCGAGCAAGGGCTCGAAGGGCGGCGGCTTCGCGCCGGCGCGCGTCTTGCAGAGGAGATCGCCCGGCTGCGGCGCATAGCGCGCCGGCGATTCGGGAACGAAGATGGCGCCGGGCCGATGCGCGCGCCGGATCGCCGCCTTCACATACTCCCAATGCTCGGCGCTCGGCGTGAAGTCGGCGGGCCCATAGCCCGCCTGCTGCATCACGTAGGAGACGAAGGCCGCGGACCAGGGGAGCTGCCAGGGGCATTTGCGCCCCCATCCCGAATAGCAGGCCTGCCAGCTCGCGAAGCTCGCCGGGTCCTCGCCGACCGCGGCCCAATAGGCGATGAGCGGGTCATAGGCGACGGCTGAATCTTCCCAGCTTCGCACCGGCTCGATCGCGACATAGTCGTGGCCCTCGGCGTCGCGGCGCAGATGCACGACCTGGCCGCCGAACTTCTCCCATTCGCCGATGGCGACCGCGATGCTCTTCGCCCAGGCCGCGCGCGCCTCGGCCGGCGTGAGCGGCGGCGGGGCGGGCGGGCGCGTCATGCATCCCATTAGCGTCAGGAGAACGAAAATCAGGCAAGACCATCGGCGCATCGTCGATTCCGGGCTTGGCTGGCGCCCGTCGGCGCCGATCCGCGACCGCATGGGTAGCATGCTGTCCGGTATGCCGGAACCGTTAGGGCGCAGCGCCGGAAGCCCGGCGTTGCCTTGCTCGGGGTCTTCGGCAAAACCGAGGATTTTCCGCGCCTTGCGCCCCGTTTCCGCGCGGCTGGCTTGCTTGACACCGGTCCGGCCTTCGCCATATACCCTCGCGGGCTCGGCGGGCGCTTCGGCATCGCGCCGGGAGCCGATGGGGCGGGGTAGCTCAGCTGGTTAGAGCAGAGGAATCATAATCCTAAGGTCGCCGGTTCGAGTCCGGCCCCCGCTACCACCGATACCGTGCGCGGCCGGCAGCGCTCCGCACTGGATAAAGCGATCAGGACACGGCGCTGTCGCTTTGCGCCGATCCGTTCAAAAATTCGTTGCTTCCCGTCCGTTTTCTTCCCGCGTCGTCCATTGACGTCGTCGCTGTCGCCGGCCTCGGGTCCGGAGCGAGCCGGCGACATGGTGCCGCATCGGGAGCCGGAAGACGGCGCGGGGAATGACCCGGGTCGCCCGTCCGACACACCCGTCATTGCCCCGGTCCGGAGGAAGCCGGCGGTTGCGGGCGCGTCCCCTGAACGGAGCCGATTGGCGGGCATATTGCCCATTCGGCTGCGCATCGGTAGGGAAAATCCACTGGAGACTGTCCATTTGAGCAGTCGGGCCGACGGTTCGTCGAACAAGCGCTTTGTGCGCCCTCCGCCGCGATGGTAGAGATTGCTCCCAGGTAGTCCCTGGGAGGCTCGGCCATGACCGCGATTTTCGACAATTCAAACCGCTATTCCCGATTTGCGAACGGGCATCTCAAGGCGCCGGTCACGCGGCGCGTGGTGCTGGGCGGGCTCGGGGCCGCCGCGGGGCTTGCCGCCCTCGGGCTCGGCAGCCGCCGCGCTTCGGCGACGACCACCGTGACCTTCCTCGGCTGGCAGGGCTACGACGACCCCTACAAGGCGGGCGATTTCCTCGCGAAGCACGATGCGGCGCTGGAGACGACCTACATCAACACCACGGAAGACATCATCACCAAGCTGCGCTCGGGCGGCGTCGGCACGATCGATCTCGCGACCCTCAACCACATGTATGTCGAGGTGGGCGCGCTTGCCGATCTGCTGGATCCGATCGATCCCGCAAAGCTCGGCAACTACGGCAAGATGCTGCCGACCTTCAAATCGGTGGAGGGCATGGAGTTCGACGGCAAGCTCTATGGTGTGCCCTTCACCTTCAGCTCCTGCACGTTGCTCTACAATCCCGCCATGGTGTCGGAACCGCCGACGGCCTGGGCCGATTTCCTGAAGCCGGAGTACAAGGGCAAGGTGGCGCTCTTTAGCGACGCCATGACCAACGTCATCGTCTGGTCGCGTGTCGCCACCGGCACCGAGACGCCGACCCGCATGACCCCTGCCGAGCTCGACGAGACCATCGATCTCCTGATCAAGCTCAAGAAGGAGCATGCGCGCGCCATGCCGGCCAGCATGGGCGATGGCGCCGACCTGCTCGCCCGTGGCGAGGTCGCCATGATCATGGGCTGGGAGCCGATGGTGGCCTGGTGCGCCGACAAGGGCCTCAAGGTCGAGATGGGCCGGCCGAAGGAGGGAACCTGGGGCTTCCTCGACGTCATGAACATCGGCAAGGACGCGCCGAACTACGAACTCGACCATGTCTTCATCGATCAATGCATCGACGCCGACGTGCAGGCGCAGTTCGCCAACACCAACCTGCTCGGCATCGTCAACGCCGACGCGGTGCCGCAGCTCAGCGAGACGGTGCGCGCGCTCTATAATTTCGACGATCTCGACGCCTATTTCGGCAATGCGCGGCTCTATCCGATGTTCCCGCTCGAGAGCGACGGAACGCATGTCACGTTCGACGAGATGCTCGAAGGTTACGAGCGCTTCATGAAGGCATGAGCCCGGGCAGCCTCGCGAATCCGGAGGGCGGCCGGCGGCCGCTCGTCCGGCTTCGCGGCCTTGCGAAAAGCTTCGGCCGGGCGGTCGCGGTGAAACCGACCGATCTCGACATCTACAGCGGCGATTTCTTCGCGATCCTCGGGCCTTCCGGCTGCGGCAAGACCACCTTGCTGCGGATGATCGGGGGCTTCGTCGCGCCTAGCGCCGGCACCATCGAGATCGACGGCGCCGATGTGACGCGGCTTTCGCCGGAGCGGCGCCCGACCAACATGGTGTTCCAGAGCTACGGCCTCTTCACCCATATGACGGTGCGGCAGAACGTGGCCTATGGGCTTCAGGTCGCCCGCCTGGGTGCCGCAGAGATCGCGACCCGCAGCTCGGAAATCCTGCGGCTGCTCCGGCTCGAGGAGCTGGCCGACCGGCCGGTGACGGCGCTTTCCGGCGGGCAGCAGCAGCGGGTCGCGCTGGGGCGCGCGCTCATCCTCAAGCCCAAGGTGCTGCTGCTGGACGAGCCGCTCGCAGCACTCGACCTCAAGCTCCGCAAGGCGATGCATGGGGAGCTCCGCCGCATCCACCAGACGATCGGCGGCACCTTCATCCTCGTCTCGCACGACCAGGGCGAGGTCATGTCGCTCGCCGACCGCGTCGCGGTCATGGAGGCGGGGGCGGTGGTGCAGGAAGGCAGTCCGCGCGATATCTATCGCAGGCCGGCGACCTCCTTCGTTTCGACCTTCATCGGCGATGCCAACATCCTCGCCGGACGGCGCGCCCATGGCCAGGTGACGCTTGCCGCCGGCGCCAGCTTCGCGGATCCGGGGCCGGATGGGCCCGTCACGGCGGTGGTGCGGCCCGAAAGCGTCCGGCTGCTCGGCACCGCCGGCGCGGACGTCGCCTTCGAGGCGGAGCTTGCCGACGTGATCTTCTTCGGCCCCTATCTGCAGCTTCGGTTCCGGCTGGCGGACGGGCAGGAGATCATCGCCCATGCCGCCGAAGAGGCGACCGAACTCCAGGCCGGCGCGCGGGTGCGGCTCGGCTGGAGCCTCCCGCAGCAGCGGGTGTTGTCGGCGTGAGCGGTCGCGGTTCCCGCACGAACGGGGCGGCGCCGCGATGAACGGGTCCGGCAGGCGACCCTGGCTGCTCGTGACGCCGGCGCTGTTTGCGCTGGTGGCGCTCTTCCTGCTGCCGCTCTCGCTCTTCTTCGTGATGAGCTTCTGGAAGAGCAGCTTCATCGCGCTGACGCCGGCCTTTCAGCTCGGCAACTATCTCAAGACCTTCGTCGAGTATTGGAGCTCGATCCTCTTCACCTTTGCGATCGCGCTCGCGATCGGCGCGATCACCACCGGGCTCGCCTTCGGCTTCGCCTATGTGATCCGCTTCCGCGCCGGGCGCTTCGGGCCGGCGCTGCTCTTCATCGCGCTCGTCACCATGTTCGGCGGCTATCTGGTCAAGGTCTATGCCTGGAAGACGATCCTCGGCCGCGACGGAATCCTGAATTCGGCGCTGCTCTGGCTCGGTATCACCGACGCGCCGCTGAGCGCGCTGCTGTTCAATCCGGGTGCGGTCATCGTGACCCTGGTGCATTACCTCCTGCCGCTGGCCGTGCTGCCGATCTACGGCGCCATGCGCGGCATCGACGACACGGCGCTCGCCGCGGCACAGGATCTCGGCGCGGGCCGCTGGCGCGCGATCCGGGACATCGTGCTGCCGCAATCGCGTTTCGGGCTGCTCGCGGCCTTCGCCATGACGTTTCTCATTTCGGCCGGCGACTATGTGACGCCGCGGTTGGTGGGCGGTCCGCAAAGCGCAATGATCGGCAATTTCATCGAGGGTCAGTTCGGCATCCGCATGAACGCCCCGCTCGGTTCCGCCATGTCCTTCATCACCGTCGCGCTCTGCGCCGTCTTCATCGGGCTGCTCTGGCTCGCCATGACGCGCTGGCTGAGGCCGCGATGACGCCGCGCGCGCTCATTCCCTCGGCGGTCTTCGCAGCACTGGTGGTGCTCTTCCTGCTGTCGCCGCTGGCGCTGGTGGTACTGTTCTCCTTCGGGCGCAACGAGCTTACCGCCTTTCCGATGGGCGGCTTCACCCTGCGCTGGTACGAGGCGCTGCTCGATTGGGATTCGTTTCATAGCGCCTTCCGCGCGAGCGTCATCGTATCCGGCATGGTGGGGATGATCTCGACCGTCGTCGGCACGCTGGCGGCGCTGGGTCTGATGAAGCTCAAGGCGCGCTGGTCGGGCATGGTGATCGGGACGCTCAGCCTGCCGCTCATGCTGCCCCCGCTGGTGATCGGCCTCGCGCTGCTGTCCTCCTTTTCCTGGCTTGGGCTCAAGCTCGGGCTCTGGAGCGTGATTCTCGCCCATCTCGTCTTCACCCAGCCCTTCGTCGTGGCCGTGGTGCATGCGCGGCTGCTGGGGTTCGATCCGGCGGCGATCGAGGCCGCGCGCGATTGCGGCGCCTCGCCCTGGCGGGCCTTCCGGACCGTGGTGCTGCCGGTCATCAGCCCGTCGGTCATCGGCGGGGCGCTGATCGCCATGGCGCTGTCGCTCGACGATTTCATCGTCACTTTCTTCACGATCGGGACCGGCAACACGCTTTCGACCCTGGTCTGGGGAATGCTGCGCACGACGCTCGATCCGTCGATCAACGCGCTCGGCACGGTGACCCTGCTGCTGACGCTCGGGATGACGATCCTGGCGCTGCGCCTCACCCGCTACCGCGGCTGACCTCTCCTCAGCGGCGGTCCTTGAGCCCGTACCACGCATAGGCGGCCTGCAGATAGGCGAGCCGAAGCGGCGGGAAGGGGAAGGCGGGCAGGGGCCGGGAAAGGGCGGCGGGGATGCCGGCTGCGGCCCGGTTTCCGGTCATGAGCTGCGCCATGGCGCGGCCGGCCCAGCTCGCCATGGCGACGCCGTTGCCGTGATAGGCGAGCGCGTGGAAGAGCCCGGGGCTGTCGGCAAACTCGCCCAGATGGGGCACCCGATCGCGGGCCAGGCAGACCATGCCGGACCAGCGATAGTCGATGGTCGCGTCCCGCCAGGCCGGGAAGAGGGCGCGGAAATCGCGCTCCAGCGCCGCGCTCCGGCGCCGCTCGCCGGCCTGCGACGCATCGAAGCCGCCGCGTGCGCCGAAGAGGAACCGCCGGTCGGGCAGCAGGCGGAAATAATGCAGCAGATAACGGCTGTCGAATGCCATCTCGCGCGTCGTCCAGCCCTGGGCCTGCAGCTCCGCGTCGCTCAGCGGCCGGGTGACCATCGCGTTGGAGAGGGCCGGCAGAATCCGCCCGCGGAGGCCAGAAAACAGCGCCTCCGGCGTGTAGCCGTTGGTTGCGATCAGCACCCGCTCGGCGCTGACCTTGCCGCGCGGCGTCACCAGCTCGTATCGCCCGTCTGCCCGCCGGAGATGGGTGACCGGGGTCTCTGCGGCGATCCGCGCGCCGCGGCGCATCGCGGCATAAGCGAGGCCGCGGACATACTTGCCGGGATGGAGACCGAAGCCGATCGGCAGATGCAGCCCGCCATGGAAGCCGGCGCTCGCCATGCCCCGCGCGGCGAGATCCGCAGGGCCGAGGAGCTCCGCCCGGATGCCATAGGTTTCCTCGAGGAAGGCGGCCTCTTCCCGCAGTTCCGCCACGCGCGAGGGGAGGTGGGCGAGGGTGGTCTCGCCGTTGCCGGCGCCGTCGAAATCGATCTCCTCGCTCGTGCCGAGCTCGCGCACGAGCTCGACCGCCTCCCGCTGCGCCTGGAAATACTCGATGGCGCCGTCGCGGCCGTAGCGCGCGACGAGCTCGCCGTTGGAAAGCTTGTGCGAGCCGAGGCAGCAGAAGCCGCCATTCCGCCCCGAGGCGCCCCAGCCGATCCGGCCCGCCTCGAGCACCAGCGTGTCGGCGTTCGCATCGCGCGCGAGATGCAGCGCCGCGGAGAGCCCGGTATAGCCGCCGCCGATCACGGCAACGTCGCAGCGCGTGTCGGCGTCGAGCGGGGCCGCCTCTTCCACCGCACGGCCTGCGGTCGCCTCCCAGTAGCTCGGGACGGGGCGGGTCGTGTCGAACGCATCGCGGTGATAGAGGTGCTGCATGGCGCGCATCCTAGAGGGTCGCGCCGGCCGCGCGTAGCGGAATCCGGATGGGGCCGGCCCCGCGCGGCAAGGCCATTGTGATTCATTGGCGAAATGCGCTATCGAAGGGTCATTCGCTGCGCATTTGGCTAGACAATCAGGAAAAAACCGGCGAAATGGCCAAATCCGACCTGATCGAACTCGACGCGCTCAGCCATCGAATCATCGCCGAGCTGCAGCGCGACGGCCGCGCCTCCTTCCGCGAGATCGGCAAGCGTCTCAAGGTCTCGCCGGGCACCGTGCGGGCCCGGTACAACCAGCTTCGCAAGGCCGGCATTCTCGAAGTGATCGCGGTGCCGAATCCCTGGCGCATGGGTCTCGATTTCCACGCCACCGTCGGCCTCAGGCTCGAGCCCGGCTCGATCGAGGGCGCCGTGGCGGTACTCGCCCGCAAGCGCGAGGTCGGCTGGATCGGCCTGCTGCTCACCGGCTACGACGTGATGTTCGAGGTCGCGATGCGCGACAGCCACGGCTTCGGCGGCTACAAGGAATCGCTCTGGAAGGAGATCCCGGGCTTCGTCAGCGCCGAGATCTTCGCGATGTGGGACGTGCGCAAGTTCCGCTACGAAATCGGCCTCGAAGCCGATCCGGCAGCGCCGGAAAAGACCGGATCGCGCCGCGCAGGCCGCAAGGCCGTCGAAAAAAAATCGTCGAGACTCACCAGCAAGAAGAGGGCGTCATGAACCTGATGGAAGCCTTGGAGCAATCGCCGCTGCCGCGGGAGCTCGCCTTTCCGGAATCCGAATATCGCGAGCGCGTGCGCAAGACGCAGAAGCTCATGGGCGAGCGCGGGGTCGACATCCTGCTGATCAGCAGCACGCCCAATCTCGGCTATCTGACCGGCTACGACAGCACGATGTCCTGCGGCTACACGATCGGCATCCTCGGCCAGACCGGCGATGTCGAGCTGCATTGCTCCGAGCTCGAAGCGCCCTGCGCGCTGCTCTGCAGCACGATCAAGAAGATCGATGTATTCTACTGGTACGAGGCGCAGGACACGGCGACGCAGCTCGGCCAGATCCTCGCCGACCGCGGCGGCAACGGGAAGCGCATCGGCCTCGAGATGGGCAATGCGGAGACCTTCGCCAGCGGCGCCTTCGACACCAAGAGCTATATCCGCCTCACCGAGGTGCTGCCCAAGGCCAAGTTCGTCGATGCGACGCGGCTCGTGCTCGACGTGCGGCTCGTCAAGTCGCCGGCCGAGATCCTGCATATGAAGCAGGCAGGCAAATACACCTGGACCGGCCTCAAGGCCTCGCTCGACGCCGCGGCCGAAGGCAAGACCGACAACCAGATCGTGGCCGCCGGCTATGGCGCGATGATCGCGGCGGGCTCCGAGCTCATGTCGATCGATCCGATGATCATGACCGGCAAGCGCGCCGGATACATGCCGCATATCCCCTACAAGCGCATCAAGCTCGCCAAAGGCGATGCGATCTATCTCGAATATTCGGGCGCGCATGAGCGCTACAACGCGCCGGCGATGCGGAGCGCGGTGATCGGCACCCCGCCGGACGGCACCAAGCGGCTCGCCGACGCCAGCATCAAGGTTCTCGAGCTGTTGCTGGAGAACGTGAAGCCCGGCCGCACCGGCGACGAGGTCGCGAAGATCGCGAAGAAAGGCTTCGACGGCGCGCCGAAGGATACCTTCTTCCATGGCGGCTACGGCTACTCGATCGGCATGGGGTTCCAGCCGACCTGGACCGAGAACCCGGTCTATATCGCGGAAGGCGCCGACACGGTGCTCAAGCCCGGCATGTGCTTTCACCTGCCGATCTGCGCCTGGGTCCCGACCGACAAATACGGCATCGGCTTCAGCGAGAGCATCACGGTGACGGAGAAGGGTTGCGAGGTGCTCGGGCCCGGAATCGACCGGCATCTGCATGTGCGGTAGGCGAGCGCGAATCTCGACATAGGGAAATGGCCCGGAGGGAACTCCGGGCCATTTTTCGTTTCCGGTTGCCTATTGCCTCGGGGCCAGCCTGTCCTCGCGCAGGTCGGCGGTCTTCTGCCTGACCACGCATCGGAATCCGATATGCGACATGGCGCTGTCGATCATTTGCGGCTGCCGGGCGGCGGGGCGGTAGCGCAGGCAGTAGCCCGGCGAGCAGAGGAAAGAGCCGCCCTTCACGACCTTGCGCGGAATCCGGATTTCCGGCTGCAGCGGGTCATAGCTCGCATCGACGGCGGCACCGCGCGGATCGAGCGGAACGCAACAAGCCTTCTTCGCATCGGCCGGATGCGCGGCCGCGTACCAATCCTGGGTCCATTCCCAGACATTTCCGGCCATATCGAAGAGGCCGAAGCCGTTCGCCGGAAACGAGCCGACCGGCATCGTCCCGCCGCGACCCGTCTCGTTGAGATTGCGCCAGGGAAAATCGCCATGCCAGGTATTGGCCATGGCGCGGCCGCCCGGCATGAAATCCTCGCCCCAGCAATAGGCGGCGCCCTCGAGGCCGCCGCGCGCCGCATATTCCCATTCGGCTTCGGTCGGCAATTCCTTGCCGGCCCAGGCGGCGAAGGCGGCGGCATCCTCGTGGGCGACCTGCACCACGGGGTGGTGCTCCAGATCGCGAATATCGCTGTCGGGTCCCCGGGGATGGCGCCAGTTGGTGCCCGGCAGATAGGCCCACCAATTGCTGATGTTGCGCAGATCGACCGGGCGATCCGGTTGTCGGAACACCATGGCGCCCGGCTGCAGCATCCCGGGCTTCGCCCCCGGATAGTCCGCCGGATCGAGCGGCCGCTCGGCCACCGTGACATAAGCCGTCGCCGCGACGAATTCCGCAAACGCCGCATTGGTGACCGCGCAGGCATCGATCGCGAACGGCGCGACGCTCACGCGGTGGGCCGGCGCCTCCTCCTTGTAGTGGCGGTCCGACCCCATGGCGAAGCTGCCGCCCGGCAGCGCGACCATGCGCTGCCGCGACGATTTCGACCCTTCAGCCGCCATTGCCGGCATATCGGTCCATCCCTCTATTGCGGCGGCCATGCGAGAAAGACGGTCGACCAGTCCGCCTTCATGTCGATGACATGCCAGCCTTTTGCCGCCGCGTCGTCGAGCGCATTGTCGAGCTTGCCGACCGGCGAATTGCGATCATAGGCCGTTTCCCGCAGCTCGTCGGTATGATGGACGATCATGCCGAGCCGCCGGCCCTCGCCGGCGGTGACCCATTCCAGCATCTGGTAGTCGCCGTCGGAGTTGCCGAAGGCCGCGATCGGTCGTTCCCCGAGCTGCCGGTAGATGCCGACCGGCTTGCCGGGCCCGTCATCCACGAAATCGATCCCGGGTTGCCGCATCAGGATCGGCCTGCCGTCCCGGACCTCGTATTTGAGGTCGATCATGCTGCCGATCACCTGGTCCGGGGGAATGCCGTAGGATTTCTCGGCCCAGGGCCGCATGAAATCCGCCCCGCCGCCGGAGACGATATAGGTCCGGAAGCCATTCGCGCGCAGATAGGCGAGGAGCTCCAGCATCGGCTGATAGACCAGCGAGTCATAGGGTCTGGCGTATTTCGGATGCCTTGCCGAAGTCAGCCAGGTCAGGACGATGTCGCTGAAGGCGTCGGTATCCATTCCCGCGTGGGTGGCGGCAAGCAATTTGGCGATGCCTTTCTCGCCTTGCGCCATGACGTTCTTGATGTTTCCGGCCAGCACGCTCTTGAAGGGCTCGGTCTCCTTCCATTCCGGATGAGCGGGCGACAATTCCCGGATCCGGTCGAGCACGAAGGCGAACTGCACATAGATCGGCTGCTCGGACCAGAGCGTGCCATCATTGTCGAAAACCGCCAGGCGAGCGCGCGCGGGGACGAAATCCTGGCCGCCCTCGGCCGTTACCGCCGCGACGAACTCGACGATCGCAGCTTTGCTGGCGCCATCGCGCCAGCTCGGAAGCGGATCTTCCGCGAAGCCCGGGGACGGCAGGATCAGGACGAGCGCCAGGATCGCCGCCGCCCACGAGCCCAGATCGGGGCCGCGAAACCACCGCCTGCACATCATTCTCCGCCTTCCGCATCGGGCCCGGGGGCACGCGCCGGGACGGCGGACCAGGCGCCGGTCATGGGGCCGCGTCGCGCTGCTTCAGGGCATCGTCGATCATCCGGTTGAGCCCGCCGCGGATCCTGTCAAGGTCGAGGTTCCGCTTGAACTCTTCCTGCCGCTTGATGTTCTCCAGCGTCGTTTCCATCACATTCGCCGGGTTGAACGAGGGCGGAAAGGAGCGTGGCGGGAATTCCTTGAAGGTCGCCGCAAACTTGAAGACCTCGTCCATTACCCCATACATGTTCGCGACGTGGTCGAGCTGCCAGTCCCAGAAGGTGTTCGACGTGATATCGGCGCGTTCGAACGGATCCTGGAACAGGTTGAAGATCTTCTGCAGGCGCAAGGTCGTGAAAGGCTCGGCCCACAGGCCCATGGTGCCTTGCATGCGCTGCTCCGAGAATACGTATTTGTAGTCGCCCTGGCGCATGCAGACCAACGTTCCGTCGTCGTCCGAATAGAAGAACTTGTCCCGGGCGCTCTTCACGCCGTTGTTGCTCGTCGCCGTGCCGCGCACCGTGCGCAGGAACTCGGACTGGTCGTGTCCGTCGAGATGCACCTTGTAGTCCAGGCCGTTCGCCTTGTAGCCGGCCTTCAGCTTTTCCACGATGTCTGGCTCGCCGGCGATGGAGCAAAGGGTGGGTACCCAGTCGTTGTGACTCATGAGCTCGTTGCTGACGGTGCCGGGCTCGATAACGCCCGGCCAGCGGACGAAGCATGGCACGCGGAAGGCGCCCTCCCAATTGGTGTTCTTCTCGGAACGGAACCAGGTCATGGCGCCGTCCGGCCAGGTGTTCATATGCGGCCCGTTGTCGGTCGTGTAGATAAGAATGGTGTCGTTCGCGACGCCCATATCGTCGAGCGCCTTGAGCAGGCTGCCGATCGTGTCGTCATGCTCCATCATGCCGTCGATATATTCGCTGTCGCCATGCTGGTAGCGGCCGCGATGGCTCTCGCGGACATGCGTCCGCAGATGCATGCGGGTCGAATTGAACCAGCAGAAGAAGGGCTTGCCCGCGGCATTCTGCCGCTGCATGAAGTCGATGGCGGCGGCCGAGGTCTCGTCGTCGATGGTCTCCATGCGCTTCTTGGTCAGCGCGCCCGTATCCTCGATCGTCTGCCTGCCGATCTGGCCGAAGCGCGGGTCTTCCGTGGCATCGAACACGTCCGTCGCCTTGCAGCGAAGCACGCCGCGGGGACCGAACTTCGCGAGATAGTCGGGATCCTTCGGATAGTCCGGGAGCTCCGGCTCCTCCTCGGCATTCAGGTGATAGAGGTTGCCGAAAAACTCGTCGAAGCCGTTCACCGTCGGGAGCGATTCGTTGCGGTCGCCGACATGATTCTTGCCGAACTGCCCCGTTGCATAGCCCAGATTCTTCAGGAGGCCGCCGATCGACGGATCGAGCTGGCTCATCCCCATCGGCGCGCCGGGGAACCCCACCTTGGTCAGCCCCGTGCGGAGTCCGTGCTGGCCGGTGAGGAAGGCCGCGCGGCCTGCGGTGCATGATTGCTCGCCGTAATAATGCAGCATCATGAGGCCATCGCGGGCGATGCTGTCGATGTTCGGCGTCTGGTATCCCATCAGCCCTTGCGAATAGGCGCTGATGTTCGCAATGCCGATATCGTCGCCGAAGATCACCAGGATGTTCGGCTTGCCGCCGGCCGCCGGGGCGGGCTGCTCCTGCGCCTGGGCGGTGGTCGCGGTGGCGTCGGCCAGGGTTGCGGCCACGAGCGCGCTTCCCGCGAGCAAGATGTCGCGACGGGTCGGCTCGCTCCGGGGACAATCCTCAGACCCGGCGGTCCTGGATTTCTGCGTCATCGCTGGATTGCTCCTCTCGCCATGAACCCTGCGCCCGAATTTCGGGGAATAGTGGGATCGGCTGGCATCGGAAATTCGCCGCCCGACCGAACTGCCCCGATCATAGGCGTGACTTGTCGATGCCGATCGTTGCCCGGCAGGCCGATGGGGGACATTGGACCTTGGTCCAATATCGGCGACCGTGCCCGTGCCGCGATGATGGCGGAGATCGCCGTCGACGGTGGGCGTCCGGGACGCTTGCCGGAACGCCGTTGCGGCTTGTCGCGGCGAATTTGATATCGGACGAGTGCCGGCCGCTCGCTCGCGAGGATGCGCGCGGCGCCTCTCTTGCTGCGCGCGAACCCCGGGTTCGCGTCGTCTGCTCTCGCGCTGCTTGCGGACTCGGGTCGAACGGCCCGGTTGAAACGCCGGGCGATCCGGGTTGCCTTCGTCTAATAGCCGAGCGCGAGGCCGTCCTTGCGCTGATCGGAAGCGCCGAGCAGCAGGCCGCGTTTCGCGTCGATCCAGACCGCCTGGCCGCCGCCATAGGGCTCCGGCGCGTCTTCGACCTTGTGGCCCATGGCCGTGAGCTTTTGGGCCGTCTCGGCGGGGAAGCCGCTCTCGAGATGGAGCGCGCCGTTCTCGTAGAAGGAACGCGGGCAATCGAGTGCTGCCTGCGGATCCATGCCGAAATCGACGATGTTGGTCAGCACATGCGCCTGGCCGACCGGCTGGTAGTGGCCGCCCATCACGCCGAACGGCATGACGGCCCGGCCGTCCTTCGTCACCATCGCGGGAATGATCGTATGGAGCGGCCGCTTTCCGGGCGCGAGCCGGTTCGGATGACCGTCCGCGAGGCTGAAGCTCGAGCCGCGGTTATGCAGCACGACGCCCGACTTCGCCGCCAATATGCCGCTGCCGAAGCCCCAGAAGATCGAGTTGATGAAGCTCACGGCATTGCGGTCGCGATCCACCACCGTCAGATAGACCGTGTCCCGATGGTTCGGGAAGCCGGCCGGCGGCGGCATCTGCATCGCGTGCCTGGGGTCGATCTGCCGGCGGCAGGCCTCGGCATGGGCTGGGGAGAGCCAGGCCTCGACGTCGATCTTCGTGTGATCGGGGTCGGCGAGGAAGGCGTCGCGATCCCGCATGGCGAGCCGCGTCGCCTCGGTCTCGAGATGGACGCGCTCGGCGCCGATCGGATCGAGACGGCCGAGCTCGTAGCCGGAAAGGATGTTCATCATCCCGAGCGCCGCGATGCCCTGGCCGGGCGGCGGACATTCATGGACGCGATAGCCCCGATAGTCGGTGGCGATCGGCTCGACATAGCGGCCGGCGGCATCGGCGAAGTCGTCGAGCGTGTGCGCGCCGCCGCTCTGCTTCAGCCGGTCGACCATGTCGGCCGCAACCGGCCCCTTGTAGAAACCGTCGCGCCCTTCGCGGGCGATGCGCTTCAGGGTTTCGGCAAGCGCCGGCTGGCGGTGGATGGCGCCGGCCGCGGGCGGCAGGCCGTTCGGCAGGAAGAGCGCCTTGGCGCCCGCATCGTGCGACAGATGGTCGACCTCGAGGGCCCAGTCGACGGCGACCCGGTCGCTCACCGGATAGCCAAGCTCGGCATAGCGGATCGCCGGGGCCAGCAGCTCGGCGAGCGGCTTCTTGCCGTGGTCCCGGTTGAGCCGCACCCAGCCGTCGATGGCGCAGGGCACGGTCACTGCATGCGGGCTGCGCGGATCGATCTCGGTGGCGCCCGTGGCGACAAGTTTATCGGCCGACGCCCCCATTGGCGCGCGCCCCGCGCCGTCGAAGGCCACGATCTCGTCGCCGCCCTTCGGCGCATAGAGCACGAAGCAGTCGCCGCCGATCCCCGTCATATGCGGCTCTACGACGCACTGCACGGCGACTGCCGCGATGGCAGCGTCCATGGCGTTGCCGCCGGTGCGAAGAACCTCGAGCGCCGCCGCGGTCGCGAGCGGGTGGGAGGTGGCGGCCATCGCCTCGGTCGAATAGACGACCGAGCGGCCGGGCTTATGAAAATCGCGCATTGCGCGCGAGCATAGGAATCTGGCGGGTCGCAAGCAATATGATAGGTTCGCCCATAGCGGCGCGCCGACGAGCCGCGTCGAAGCATCGCAAGCAAGGAGCTGGAGCCGAGGAATGCCGAGTTGGAACAAGGATGAGCTACCGGTGCCTTGCACCGATCCCGACAGGTTGAAGCGCGATCTCGACGAGTTCGGCTATTGCCTGGTGGCGGAAGCGCTATCGTCGACCCAGGTCGCGGCGATCCGCACAAGGCTCGAGGAGCAGATCGCCGCCGAGCGGTCGCTTTCGGTCAATCACGGCAACGAAGCGCACACCGATGCCACCAATTCCTGGGTGAGCATGCTGATCAACAAGGGCGAGGTGTTTCGCGAGGTGGCGGTGAACCCGAAGGCGCTCGCGCTGGTCGAGCATATTCTGGGGCCCGAATTCCTCCTTTCCGCGACCGATGCCCATATCGTGCGGCCGGGCGGCAGCCCGATGGGGCTGCATGTCGATCAATGGTGGCTGCCGCGCGAAGCCCCCGCCGGCGAGCGGCGGCAGGTCGGCATCGCCACCCGGAAGAACATCGCCGTCGGAAGCCCGGATCCCGTCGAGGGGCCGATCTGGCGGCCTGCCGTCTGCAACGTGATCTACATGATCAGCGACTTCACCGAGGCGAATGGCGGCACGCGCATCGTGCCGAAGAGCCATCGCAGCGGCCATCAGCCGGACGGGACGGTGCCGCATCCCTATGCTTCGGTGGCGGCCGAGGGACCGGCCGGCACCGCCCTCGTCTTCGAAGGACGCATGTGGCATGCCGCGGGGCTCAACATCTCGAACGATGCGCGCATCGGCATGCCCACCTATTATTGCGGACCGCAATTCCGGCAGCTCTCCAACTTCACCTTCGGCACGCGACGCGAAGTGCTGCGCGGCGCCTCGCCGGAGCTCCTGAAGCTGCTCGGGTTCCGGATCTTCTCGACCTACGGGTCGGTGGACGAGAGCGGTGCGGAAATGGTGGATTTCGAGAAGGAGCCGCTCGGCGAGCTGCGGCTGGCCGGCGACACTCGTTGATACGCGCATAGCGGCGGTATCGCCTCACGGCTGCGGCGGCGCGCTCGCTCCGCTTCGCGTGGCAATGGATCCGTCGTTGCTGGCGCCGGCCGGCGCGTTCTGCAGCTCGACCTCGATGTAGGGCGGCTTGGCCTCGGGCTGCGGGATCGGCGGGACGCGGAGATCCGGCCCGTGCAGCGCCGCCAGCGCGTGGGCGTCGCCGGTGAAGAGATCCCGGGCGAGAAGATCGAGGTCCGCGACCCAGGCGTCGGCGCGTTCGCAAGACGGGTCCGCCGCGCCGACGAGGCAGACGCGGTCGATCTCCCCTGCGACGAAGCTCAAGGTCGCGCCCGGCAAGGGCCGTAGCAGCATGTCGTGCGGCGCCGTCGCGAAATCCATCATGGTCATGCGGTCGTAGCCGATGAGATCGAGCACGAGCCGCGGCAGCTCGAACATCGGCACGCGGCCGAGCGGCAGCGGTCCGCGCCGGCCGTCGATCACCAGGAGCGGCGTCCCGACCGAGGTTTGATACATCGCCGGCGTGAAATCGCCGAAGCTCGAGGCCAGCAGGCCGGACTCGACATAGCCGGCGAAATTGCGACCGAGCGAGGGGAGGTGATCGCCGAAGGCGATGATGATGGAATCCGGATCCTCGGCTTGCAGCCGTTCGATCTCGTCCATCAGCTCCGCGGATTTGTAACGCACCACATTGGCGTAGTTGGCGACATCGGGCACCGCGGAGCTGGCCCGGATCGCGGCCGGCCGCTGCTCGCTCATGTCGTAGGCCCAATGGCCGTAGAAGGTCAGGATGTAGTCGAAGACCGGCCGGTCGTCGGCGACGGCCTTCCGCTTCGCCGCCACCTGGCGATAGAGCGAGCGGTCCGCGAGGAAGGGGCCGTTGAGATCGTCGAGCTCGAAATCGTCCATCGCCCAGTAGGTCTCGAACCCGGCATGGCCATAGGCGCGGGTGCGGTTCCAGAAGCCGGCGCTGTTCGGATGCGACGCAATGGTCTGATAGCCGAACTGATCGAGCACATGCGGCAGGCAGGGCAGGTCGTTGCGGAAGCCGCGCTCGAAGCGGACCGCGTTCTCATGCACCGGGAACCCGCACAGGAACTCGAACTCCGCGTTGGCGGTCTGGCCGCCGAAGGCGGGGCTCAGCGCCCAGGACTTTCCGCTTTCCTCCCAGAGCGCCATGAAACGCGCATCGAGCGGCGGCTCGCTCAGGCCCGCCTTTGCCAGAAGCGACGGGTCCCAGAAGGATTCCTGCAGCAACACGTGAATATTGCGCGGCTTGCCGCCGAGCTTGAGGCTGGCCTCGCGCGGTCGTGCGAGAAGGCGGTCGGCGGCGGCCAATGCTTCTGCGGCGCTCGGCGGCGGCAGGCGATTGGCGAGCAGGCGGCTCGTCTCCTGCAGCAGGTGGAGCCCCGCGCCGCGCCAGACGTAGTTTTCGCGCTGATCCCACTCGGTATTGCCGAAATGCCGGTCGAGCGCTCGGCTCAAGGGGCCGGGCGTCAGAACGATGCCGACCGCGCATAGCGCGAGGGCCGCGGCGCCGATCCGGGGCGCCCAGCCGCGCACCCGGAGATTTCCGAGCAGCAGCCCCGTCATCATCACGAGCGGCAACACGACGACGAGCCAGCCGGCGGGGCCGAGGATCTCGACCAGCGCGCCGATCGTGTCCAGGTCGTCCGGCATGATCGGCCGGCCGAGGACGGCGATCTTCGCGGCGCTGCCGACATAGAGGGCGGCAAGCCAGAGGAGCTGGAAAAGCACGAAGGGCCAGAGGCGCCGCGCCAGCGCGAACAGCGCATAGGCCATCGCGAGCTGCAGGGCGAAATCGGAGAACGCCCGGCGCGGCACGATCTTCAGGTCGAAGAACTGCCAGCAGAGAAAATAGAAAAGGCCGTAAAGCACGGCGGTCGAAACCAGTGGCGCCAGCCAGCGGAGCGCCGGCCATGACGGCCGTCGCGACAGGATCGGGGAGGCTGACAAGGTGGTTTCCTTGATCTCCGGCGGCGCGTTCTTCTTGCGGCGGGGCTCTTCGACGCCGTTCCGAGATATCGGCGTTCATATACCCGAAACAAGTCCGCAACGAAACCGCAGTTCCGTGGTCAAATCACGGCAATGAAAAGGCGGAATCGGGGCGCGCCGGAGGGCCCCCGCCGGTCGCGGGGGTGTCGCCCGTTCGGTCCGGAAACGGACGGCGCTTCAGGCCGAGAGGTCTTCCAGGATCGGACATTCCGGCCGCTGGTTGCCGCGACAATTGCGGGCGAGATGCACCAGGGTCTGGCGCATCGCCTGCAGCTCCACGATCTTGGCGTCGAGCGCCGCCACCTGGTCGAGGGCCATGGATTTGACGGCGGCGCTCGCGCGGTGCCGGTCGTGCCAGAGCGCCAGGAGGGTCGCCGTCTGCTCCAGGGAGAAGCCGAAACTCCGTGCCCGCTTGACGAAGCGGAGGGTGTGGAGGTCGGCGTCCGAATAGTAACGATAGCCGGCTTCGGACCGGACCGATGGCTTCACCAGCCCGATCGAATCGTAGTGCCGGATCATCTTTGCGGTAACCCCGGTTTCCCGGGCGGCTTCGCCGATCGACTGCATGCTGAAGGCCCTCCGATGCCGGCGACTCCTATCCTTCCTATGATGGGAAGGATAGGAGTCGGTTTCAAGCCGGTGCGGCCGGGGGCCCCGGCCTTGCCCGGGTTTGCTTGACAGGGGGAATGGCTTGTCTCACATAGCCCGCGGGCGAGGACGGCCTTGCCCGTTTCCGCATCGGTAGGGACGGCCCTGCGCAAGGATCCGGGAGGTCCCGCAATGACGCGGAACGGTCTTTTCCTCATCGTGCTGCTCACGGCGGCGGCGCTGGTGCTCTGGCTGGTAAGGGACCCGACGGCGCTCGGCTTCATCGGCGTCAGCCTGCTGCTGCTCGCCTTCTTCCTGAATCTGTTCCAGATGCTGCGCTCGGACAGCCTGGTCTATATCAGCCTGAACCTCGTCGGGCCGGGGCTCGCCTGCTATTCGTCATGGCTGATCCAGTTCATGCCCTTCGTGCTGCTCGAGGGCGTATGGGCGATCGTGGCGGCGGTGGCGCTGGGTCGCTACGCCTATCGCCAGTGGAACGCTACTCGGCGGGCGCGGCCGGCATAGGCGTTATCTCGCCGGCGCCGGAAGCCGTCGCGGCCTCCGGACGTTGTCCGGCGGCGATCCCGTAGGCTTCGTGCACCAGGGCCGCAATCCGGTCGGTCGCCGGGGCGCGAAGGATGTAGTTGTGATGGACATCGACGATCTCGACGCGCAGCTTGCCCTTGATGCGCCAGCCCCAGCCGAGCGTCCTGTCGCCGGTCAGATCGATGATGCCCGGCGTGTTCACCATCAGCACGTCGCCGTCATAGACGGGCGGCCGGTAGCGCTCCAATAGCGCATAGAACTGCTCGCGATACTGATCCGGCATATAGCTGTGATCCATGTCGATCGCCTCGCGGCGCTCGGCCTTCTCGCGCGCCACGCCTCCTTGCGTCGCCAGCCCCGCGGCGGCACGGCGCTCGTCGATCATTCGACGCGTCGCCCGTCGCCTGTTCCACCGGTCGAAGGACCGCTTGATCGACGCGAAACCGTCGCGTCGCAGCATGTCCAGATGATGGCGGGCCCGATGGGCAATCCGCCGCGACGGCGACATCGCATAGATGAAGGAGGCATCGATCATCACCAGCAGGCCCACGCGTTCGCCCATGCGGCGAAGCTGCGCCGCCATCTCGAAGGCGATGATCCCGCCGGCGCAATAGCCGCCGAAGTAATAGGGCCCCTGCGGCTGGAGGCGGCGGATACGGGCGACATAGTCCGCGGCGATCTGCGCCACGCCGCGGTCGAGCGTGAATTTTCCGATGGCCCGCTCGCGCGCGCGGATGCCGTAGAGCGGGATGTCCGCGCTCATGGGATCGGCGAGGGCCCGGGCGCTCAGCACTTCGCCGCCGAACCCGTGCACCACGAAAAACGGCGCGTATTTGCCGTTCTGGCGGATCGGCACCAGAATGTCGGCTTCCGCTTCGCGGGCCGTCTCCGGCGCGGTCAGCGACGGCGCGAGCTGCGCGATGGTGGGGTGGGTCACCAGGAGCGCGAGCGGCAGGGTCAGGCCGCGCTCCGACGCGATGCGCGCGAAGATCGCCGCGGCGTCGCGCGATCCGCCGCCCAGCGCGAAAAAATCGTCATTGCGACCGATCGGCCGGATGCCGAGGGTCGCCTCCCAAAGCGCCGCGAGGTAGCGTTCCGGCTCGGAGACCGGCGGCTCGGGGGGCGCCAGATAGCCCGGGCGCGTCGAGCTGGCGCCTTCCTCCGCGATCGCGGGCGCGTTCGTCGCCTGCTGCATGGCTGTCGGTCCCCCAAGTCGGTTCGAAATTACCCCGCGCCCCCTTCGATGGTCCACTCTCTTGCGGGGGCGCCAGCATTGCCCTGCGCTTCCGCAGTCCTTTAAACTCGGCGCTTTCCGCCCGTTTCCCCTCATCGAATTCAGGATTGGTCATGGTTCGTCCGGCGCCGGTTCCCGCCAAGAAGTCGCCGACCGCCCCGGCCGAGGCCCCGCCCAACGCGGCGTTCCTGTTCGCCGAAGGCAATTACAGCACCGCGCAGGACAAGCTGATGGGGCGAATGTCGGCCACGGAGAATTTTCTCCGCGGGTTCGTCCGGCATAGCGGGGTCGAGGAGTTCCACTGCTGCGTGGCGCGGCAGGAGGATCTCGACCGGTTCAAGCAGCGGGTCTCGGAGTTCGCCGGCGGGGAGCGGCCGGTCAAGGGCGTGACCCCGACCGATCTCGGCCGCATCGCGGATCATGCGACGCTCTATCGGCCGGGCCCGAATGTCGGCTACTTCGCGTGGCTCCGGCGCCCCCACGGCAATCGCCGTTTCAGCATCTGCGGCGTGACCCACACGACGGCGGAGCATGTGGTGATGGACGGGCTCGGCGAATCGGTTCTCGCGCCGACGCAAGCCTGGGATGCCCTCGTCTGCACCTCGACCCAGGTCCGCGCGATGGTCGAGCGGCTGATGGACAATTTCGCGGACTATCTGGCGGCGAGGAGCGGCGGCAAGGCGGTGCGCCCGATCCGGCTGCCGCTCATCCCGCTCGGCGTCGATTGCGACGTCTTCGCGGCGACGCCCGAGCGCAAGCGCGAGGGAGCGGCGCTCCGGAAGTCGCTCGGCATCGCGGAGGAGGACGTGGTGGTGCTCTTCGTCGGGCGCCTCACCCATATCGAGAAGGCCAATCCGCTGCCGATGTTCCTCGGGCTCGAGGCGGCGGCGAAGCGCACCAAACGCAAGGTCCATCTGCTGCAGGCCGGCTGGTTCGCCGGGCCGGAGATGGAGAAGACCTTCAAGAACGGCGCGTCGCGGTTCGCGCCTTCGGTCACGCATCACTGGATCGATGCGCGGAAGCCCGAATATCGCTACACCGCCTGGGCGGCCGGCGACATCTTCACCTCGCTCTCCGACAACATCCAGGAAACCTTCGGCCTCACGCCGATCGAGGCGCAGGCGGCCGGACTTCCGGTGGTGGTCAGCGACTGGGACGGCTATCGCGATACGGTCGCGCATGGCGAGCAGGGCTTCACCGTGCCGAGCTTCATGCCGCCGCCGGGGACGGCCGGCGACATCGCATTGCGCTATGCGGCCGGCGTCGACGGCTACGGACGTTACTGCATGGCGACGTCGCAAAGCATCGCGATCGACATCGACGCCGCGGCCGAGGCCTACCGCCGGCTGATCGAGGATGCGGACCTCCGCGCGAAGATGGGCGCCGCCGGCGTCGCCAACGCGCGCAGCCGCTTCGACTGGAAGATCGTCATCCGCGCCTATCAGGATCTCTGGCGCGAGCTTGCCGAGGCGCGGCGGTCGGCGCCGGAATCGATGCCGGCGGAAGCGGGCAAGCCCCTCCATCCCTTGCGCGACGATCCCTTCACGCTCTTCGCCGAATACCCGACGGCGTTCGTGGCGGGCGAGACGATGGCGGCGCTGGCCCCCGGCGGCGCGCGCCAGCGCCTGGCGGATCTCAAGCGCTCGGCGCTCGCCAATATCATGCCCGGATTGCTGCTGCCCGAAGCCGAGCTGTGGGGCCTTGCCGAGAAGCTCGGGAAAGGCCCGCGCAGCGTCGCGGACCTCGTCGACGGCCTGCCGGCGGCGAAACGCGGGATCGCCCAGCGCAGCGTCGGTTGGCTCGCGAAGATCGGCCTCGTGAAACTCAGCGCGCCGAAGGGACGTTGACGCTGCCCGGCCCCGGCTTCCATTCCTTGGCGAGCCGGATCGCCTCTGCGAGCTCCTCGTCGGTCATCGATTCCGCGAGCACGTCGAGGGCGCCGATGACGCGGGCGCGATCGCTGCCCGCCGGCAGCCGGCTCGCGGCGAGGCGCAGCCACTTGTAGGCTTCCACGGGATCCTTCTCGACGCCCTGGCCGAGGCTGTACATCACGCCGAGACCGATCTGTCCGTCCACATTATCCTGCTCGGCCGCGCGGCTGTACCATTTGAGGGCTTCGCCGAAATTGGCGGCGCTGATGAGCCCGTACTGGTAGATGCCGGCGACGTGGATCTGCGCGATGGCGTTGCCGCTTTCGGCCTCCGGTTTGAGCTCGGAGAGCGCGCGGAAATAGTCGCCCTTGTTGTAGTAGTCGAGGCCCTCGTCGAGCCCGGCCCGGGCGCTTCCGCCCGCGAGGAGCAGGGCGAGGCCGAGCGCCGCGAAAAGCGCCGCCGCGCGCGTCACAGCCCCGCTTCCTCTTCCGAGACCGCGGCGAGATAGCGGCCATAGGACGAGCCGCCGAAGCTCTCCGCCAGCGCCTGCAGCTCCCGGCGGCCGATGAAGCCCTTGCGATAGGCGATCTCCTCGATGCAGGCGATCTTGAGCCCCTGGCGATGCTCCATCACGCGGACGAAGCTCGCGGCTTCCAGCAGCGAATCATGCGTGCCGGTATCGAGCCAGGCGAAGCCCCGTCCCATTCGCTCGACCTCGAGCCGGCCGGTCGAGAGATAGGCCGCGTTCACGTCGGTGATCTCGAGCTCGCCGCGCGGGGAGGGGCGGATCCGGGCGGCGATCTCCACCACCGCCGGGTCGTAGAAATAGAGGCCGGTCACTGCCCAGTTCGATTTCGGCTGCTTCGGCTTCTCGATGATCGCCTTCGGCCGGCGGGCGGCATCGAACTCGACGACGCCATAGCGCTCCGGATCGTCCACCCAATAGGCGAAAACGGTGGCGCCCTGCTCCTGGCCGTCCGCCCGCACCAGCATCTCGGTCAGGCCGTGACCGAAGAAGAGATTATCGCCGAGCACGAGGGCGCTCGGGCTCTCGCCGATGAAATCGCGGCCGATCACGAAGGCCTGGGCGAGGCCCTCGGGCTTCGGCTGCTCCGCGTAGGAGAGCTGGAGGCCCCATTTCCTGCCGTCGCCCAGCAGCGCCCGGAAGCTCGGCAGGTCGCGCGGCGTGCTGATGATCAGCACCTCGCGGATGCCGGCCAGCATCAGCGTCGCCAGCGGGTAATAGACCATCGGCTTGTCGTAGATCGGCAGGAGCTGCTTGCTGATCGCCTGGGTCACCGGATAGAGCCGGGTGCCGCTGCCGCCGGCCAGCACGATGCCTTTGCGCGTCATGAGCTGCGTCCTCCGCGACCTTGCGCCAGCATGCGCGCGACGCACTCCGCGAGCGAGTCCCGCCAGGGCCGTTGCCGGATACCGTATGCCTCGGCGATCCGGGTGCAGTCGAGGGCGGAATTGGCCGGGCGGCGAGCCGGGGTCGGGTATTCCGCGGTGGCGACGGGTTTCAGCGCCGGCGGCCGGTACCCATGCCGGGCGGCTTCGGCGAAGATCGCCTCGGCGAACTCGAAGCGCGACACCACGCCGCCGCCGCAATAGTGGAAGGTTCCATAGGGATGCTTGTCGCCCGTTCTGACCAGATCGTGAGCGATGATCGCCGCGGCGGCGGCCAGGTCCTCGACATAGGTCGGCGAGCCGATCTGGTCCGCGACGATGCGAAGCTCCGCGCGCTCGCGGCCGAGCCGCAGCATCGACGCGACGAAATTGTCGCCCTCATGGCTGTAGAGCCAGGCGGTGCGGATGATGACATGGCGGGGGTTGGCCTCGCGAACGGCGCGCTCGCCGGCTTCCTTCGTCGTGCCATAGACCGAGAGGGGTGCCACGGCATCCTGCTCGCGATAGGCGCCGGCCTTGCCGCCGTCGAACACATAGTCGGTCGAGAAATGGATGATGGGCGATTCCGCTTCGGCCGCGACGCGGGCGGCGTTGCCAGCGCCGAGACGGTTGACGCGGTCGGCCGCCTCCGGCTCGGCTTCGGCCCGATCGACGGCGGTATAGGCGGCGGCATTCGCCACGATTGCCCCGGCATGCATCTGGAGCGCGCGCCGGACGGATTCGAGGTCGGCGACATCGACCTCCGGGCGCCCGAAGCACTCGGCGTCGAGCCTCGGGTTGCGCCAGAGCGCGCGGGCAAGCTGCCCCGATCGACCCAGCACGCCCAGACTGACGATCACGGTCACGCGGGCACCGTCACGCGGGGCGCCGATCCCCGGTCGCGACCGCCGCGAGACCGAGCCGCTCGCCGCGATAGCCGCCGCTCCGGATCCGCTCCCACCAGACGCGGTTCTCCAGATACCAGCGAACCGTCTTCTCGAGGCCGGTTTCGAAGCTTTCGGTCGGACGCCAACCGAGATCGCGCGCGATCTTCGTCGCATCGATCGCATAGCGGAGATCGTGGCCCGGCCGATCGGCCACATATTCGATGAGATCTTCGTGCCGCCGTCCCGGCTGCAGCCGGTCCATGATGGCGCAGATCGCGCGCACCACGGCGATGTTCGGCCGCTCGGCGTCGCCGCCGACATTGTATTTCTCGCCGACCTTGCCTTGGGTCGCGACGAGATGGAGCGCCTCGGCGTGATCCTCGACATAGAGCCAGTCGCGGCGATTCTCGCCCTTGCCGTAGATCGGCAGCCTGCGGCCCTCGAGCGCGTTGATCACGACGAGCGGGATCAGCTTCTCGGGAAACTGGCAGGGGCCGTAATTGTTCGAGCAGTTGCTGATGACGACCGGCAGCCCGTAGGTGTGATGCCAGGCGCGGGCGAGATGGTCCGCCGCCGCCTTGCTCGCGGAGTAGGGCGAGTTCGGCTGGTAGAGCGAGTCCTCGTGGAACCTGCCGGTCTCGCCCAGCGATCCATAGACCTCGTCGGTCGAGACATGGAGGAAGCGGAAGCGACGCGCGGCGTCGGGCTCGAGCTCACGCCAGTAGCGCCGCGCCATCTCGAGCATCACATAGGTGCCGCCGACATTGGTGTCGATGAAGGGACGCGGCCCGTCGATCGACCGATCGACATGCGATTCCGCCGCGAGATGCATGACGATGTCGGGCCGATGCCGCCGGAAGGCTTCGGCGACCGCCGCCTCGTCGCAGATATCCGCCTGCATCAGCGCGAAGCGGGGATCGTCGCTGACCGGCGCCAGCGAATCGAGATTGGCGGCGTAGGTGAGCTTGTCGAGGACCAGCAGCTCGGCCTGCGTCTCGTGGATGAGAAAGCGGGTGAGCGCGGATCCGATGAAGCCGGCGCCGCCGGTGACGATGATGCGCATGGCGCTAGAGGTTCCGGCGACCGACATCACGCGGCATAGCGAAATGGCGGCTTCGCCGCGTCGAGCCGGGGCAAGGCACGGTCCTTCTCCGACAGGATCGCATCTCCCTCGCACACCGGCCAATCGATGCCGAGCGCCGGGTCCGCCCAGTAGATCCCGGAATCGTGCGCCGCCGAGTAGGGCGCGGTCACCTTGTAGAACACCAGCGCCTCGTCGGTGAGCGTGCAGAACCCGTGGGCGAAGCCCTCCGGAACGAGAATCTGATTGCCGCGCTCGGCGGAAAGCTCGACCGCGACATGGCGAAGGTAGGTCGGCGAGCCGAGCCTGATATCGAGCGCCACGTCGAGCACGCGCCCGGCCATGACGCCCACGAGCTTCGTCTGCGGCAGGGGTGCGAGCTGGAAGTGCATGCCGCGCACGGTGCCCCGTCTCGCCGACCGGGACAGATTGTCCTGCCGGAAATCGAGATCGATGCCGAGCGCGCGAAGCGCCTTCTCATTGTGCCACTCGGCGAAGAATCCGCGGGGATCGGCGAATCGTCGCGGCGTAATAACCTTAACGTCGGCGATGGCGGTGTCGTCGATCTGCATCGATTGTCCGTTTGAGCGCGAGCCCGGCGCATGGTCAAATGGCGGCCATGGACCTTACCATGCCGGGCCCGAGCTCGGCCAAGCTCGGACGGCAGGGTTCACGTCCGGTAAACAAAACCTCAATAACATGATCGGTCCTGCGATGGGCCGCGTCTCCCGCGAAGGCTCGACACAAGGGATCTGACGGCGATGGCGAAGTCGAAAGGCAAGGGCAGCCGCAGCGGGCGGGCGGGCGACTCGGCGTCGCCGCGACCGAAGCGTCCTGCCGCCCCGGCGAAGCCGGCCGCGACGCTCGCCGCCAAGCCGAAGCCGGCCGCCGACACGCCCAAGCCATCGGCGAGGAAGGCGAAGAAGCCGTCCGCGAAAAAGCCGGCCGCGCCAAAACCGGCGTTGGCCGCGAAGCCGCGCGGCGACGACCCGGCGTCGCCGACCGCCGCCAAGCCGACGCCGACCGTCGCTTCCTCGAGGCCGCCCGCGTCGGCGCGCATCATGGTGGTCGGCGCCGGGCCGATGCCGCCGCAGCCTGCCGCCGCGCCGCCGAAACCTGTTGCGCCGGCGCCGGCGCTCGAGCCCTATCCGCAGGCGATCGCGCATTTCCAGGCGGGGCGGCTCGCCGAAGCGGAAGCGTTCTGCAGCAGCACGCTCGCCGACAAGCCGCAGGATTTCGACGCGATGCATCTGCTCGGCGTCATCCGCCTGCGCCAAGGCGATTTCGCGCGCGCCTGCGAGCTCGTGCAGAAGGCCGTCGCGATCCGCCCGGGCGATGCGCAGGCGCAGCAGAATCTGGGCTCGTTGCTGGCGCTCCAGGGACGGCTCGACGAAGCGGCCACCTGCTACAGCCGCGCCATCGCGATCGATCCGCGCCAGGCGGATGCGCATTCGAACCTCGGGCTGCTGCTCTATAACCGCGGCCAGCCCGATGCGGCGATCGGCTGCTATCGCCGCGCGATCGAGATCAACCCCAGGCATCCGGAAGCGCATAACCGCCTCGCGCTCGTGCTGCTCGAGCAGAAGCAGCTCACCGAGGCGCTCGCCGCGGCAAAACGTGCGCTCGAGCTCAGGCCGAACTACACCGAAGCGCTCGGCCACCTCATTGTGCTGAAGCAGCAGGCCTGCGACTGGGCGGAGCTGCCCGAGCTCGAGGCGCGGCTCGACCAGCTCACGCGCCCGGCGCTGCAGCGCGGGCGCAAGAGCGGCGAGCAGGTCTTTCTCAGCATGGTGCGAAGCGACGATCCGGCGCGCAACCTTGCGACGGCGCGCGGCAGCGCCGAGGAGCTGCAGCGCCATGTCGCGAGCCTGCAGCTCCGCTTCCCGCACGAGCGGCGCCGCGGGCCGCGCTCCAAGATCACGCTCGGCTACGTCTCCGGCGATTTCCGCAACCATCCGCTCGCGCATCTCGTGCGCGGCCTCTTCCGCGCGCACGATCGCAGCCGGTTTCGGATTTTCGCCTACTCCTACGGGCCCGAGGACGAGACGCGCTATCGCGCGGACATCGCCGCCGGCGTCGACCAGTTCGTCGATCTGAGGAACGTCAATGCGGCCGACTGCGCGCGGCGCATCTACCAGGACAATGTCGATATCCTGATCGACCTCGCCGGTCATATCGGCGGCAACCGCATGGAGATCGCAGCGCTTCGTCCGGCTCCCGTGCAGGTTTCCTATCTCGGCTTCCCCGGCACCACGGGGGCGAGCTTCTTCGACTACATCGTGGTCGATCGGACGATCGTGCCGGTGGGCGAAGAGAAGTTCCTCGCCGAGCAGCCGATCGTCATGCCGCATTCCTATCAGGCGAACGACAACACCCAGCCGATCTCGACGCGCGCGTTCCAGCGCGCGGAGTTCCGGCTGCCGGCGAAGGGCTTCGTATTCTGCTGCTTCAACAACACCTACAAGATCGATCCGCCGATGTTCGATCTCTGGATGCGACTCCTGCGCGCGCGTCCCGACTCGGTCCTGTGGCTCCTCAAGAGCAACGATCTCGCCGAAGCCAATCTCAAGCGCGAGGCGTTGCAGCGCGACGTCGCGGCCGAACGCCTGATCTTCTCGCCGAAGCTGCCGAAGGACGAGCATCTGGCGCGGCTCGCGCTTGCCGATCTCGCGCTCGATACGCGGATCTGCAACGGTCATACGACCACGAGCGACGCGCTCTGGGCGGGCCTGCCGGTGGTCGCGCTGCGCGGCCGGCATTTCGCGAGCCGGGTGGCGGCGAGCCTGCTGGAAGCAGTCGGGCTCCCGGAGACGGTTACCGGGTCGATGGAGGACTATGAGGCGCTCGCCCTCAAGCTCTCCGAGGACGAGCCGATGCGCGCGGCGCTCCGCGCCAAGCTCCAGCGCCAGCGGCTGGTCTGGCCGCTCTTCGATACCCGGCGATTCGCTCGCAACCTCGAGACCGGCTTCGCCGAAGCCTGGTCGATCTTCGCGGCGGGCGAGGCCGCGCGCCCCATCCTGGTGCAGGACGGTGCTCCCGCCGGCGGCGCGATCGAGGCGGGGCTCGCCGCCCGGTCCTGAGGCGAAAGCCGTACACCGGGCCGCCGCCGCAAGCCGGCTCCCCGTATTTCCCCCGGGAATGTTCGAATTCGAAAATCCGAAGGCTGCTTCCGCCCCCGGAGGGGTGCCTTCCCGGCCCCCGGTCGGTACGGGCGGCGCTGAATAGCCCTGAAATTTTGGAATTTCCGAGGATGCAGGATACGACGGGTTCTTGACCGTCGGGACATAACCCAATCGACATCGAGGCGCTGGCAAACCCGGAGCGCCTTGAGGAGAGCCGGCGCCCGCAGGTTTGCGGTCCGCTGATCAAGTTGTGGCGGGCGGGGTTTCGGGACTCGCGATTTACCGAATAAAAACCAGTTAATACCACCCCCGTATATAGGTTGGGGGTGGATTCCCGTTGTCTGGCCGTAGTTTGAGAGAGATAAATTTGTGGTGAAATTCAGGCGAATTCCGCCTGGAAGGGGCCTCGGCGCAAGGGACGCGCCGAGGCGCGAGTCAGACAGGGGTCAGCAATGGCAACGGATTCCACCACTCCCGCGACCGGTGCGACGATTTCCACGCAATCGGCGCCCGCGGAACACGCTGCGGATGCAGGTGCGAATCCGAACATGGCGCAAGCGCCCGCGACAACCCCGGCGGGAACCCAGGTCGCCGCGGTCGGGCTTGCGGTCGATCCTGCGGTCGATCCGACCGCCGTGCAGCTCGCCCAGACCGAGGAGGATGTCCTCGTCGTCCAGGAACCGGCGCCCGGCGAACGGGTCGTCTATGACGTCGATCCCGGTCAGAAGGTTCAGTTCGGTTTCGATCTCGATGATTCGCAGATCCGTCAGGTCGAAGGCGGCGTCGAGGTCGTGGCCCCCCTCGGCGGCATCGTCTTCCTCGACGGCATGTCCTTCGACGAGTTCCTCGTCGCCATCGGCGGCACGCCGGAATCGAGCCTCCAGGCTGCGGCCGGCGAAGGCCAGGGTGTCCCGGGCGCGGCGAACGAGCAAGCCTCGTTCCGTCAGTTCGCCGAAGGCTCGCTGCTCGCCGCCCTCATCGCGAACGGCGTGGTCGATCCGACCGGTCTCGTCTATGGCGCGTTCGCGGGTCTCGAGGATCCGCTGCAGCCGCCGGAGAACGACAGCCACAACTGTCTCTTCACGCCGCTCGACGACAACGTCGATTTCGATACGGTGCGCGGCAACTACGCCGAGGATTGCTTCTATCACGCGCTCGAAGGCGACGACTTCGTCCTCCTGCCCTCGACCTTCGCGGATGCGAATCTGGCGAACTACGATCCCGATCACGGCTTCTTCGGCGATCAGGGCGACGACACCATCGTCGGCCGCGGCCTCGACGACATCGTCACCGGCGGCAATGGTGACGATTCCATTCTCGGCGGCGCCAATAACGACACCCTGATGGGCGGCGGCGGCGACGGCGAAGAGGGCAACGACGTCATCTTCGACGAGGACACGCTCCATGGCGGCAATGGCGACGATTCGCTCGTCGGCGGCGGCACGCAGGGCGGCTCGGGCAACGACATCATCTTCGATGAGGAATAGATCGTCGGAGCCAACAGAAACGACACCATCGTCGGCGGCGGCAGCCAGGGCGGAGAGGG
>CAZMUZ010000022.1:38130-40612 GCA_964569315.1 uncultured Rhodospirillaceae bacterium
CACCGACATCATCGTCGACGGTTTCGAATCCCTGATCGGCGGCAACGGCTACGACTTTGTGTCTGGCGGCGGCAGCGAGGGCGACGCGGGCAGCGACATCATCGTCGACGACAGCGACAACATCGAAGGCGACAACGGCGACGACACGCTCGTCGGCGGCGCGAACCAGGGCGGTTCAGACAACGACGTGATCGTCGACACCAGCGACAATCTCGTCGGCGGGAACGGTGACGATTCCGTCGTCGGCGGCGCGAACCAGGGCGGTTCGGGCAACGACTTCATCTTCGACAACAGCGACAACGTCGAAGGCAACAACGGCGACGACAAGCAGATCGGCGGCGAGAAAGAGGGCGGAGAGGGCAGCGACACATTAACGAAGAGCACCCCAATCGTCCGCGGCGACAACGGCGAAGACGCGCTGACCGGCGGCAAGAATGCCGGCGGCAACGGGAACGACGTCATCGACGATTCCGGCGACAACATCGCCGGCGGAAACGGCGACGATACCGTCTATGGCGACAAGAACCTCGGCGACAACGGCGACGATTCGCTGCTCGGCGCCGACATCCTTCGCGGCAACAACGGCGCCGACTAGATCGTCGGCGGCATCGTCTTTGGCGGCAACTTCAACGACATTTCCCTCGACGACGACACGATCAGCGGCGGCAACGGCAACGACGACATCGTCGGCGACAAGGCGCTCGGCGACGACGGCGACGACACGCTGATCGGTAACGACGACATCCTCGGCGGCGACGGCAACGACGACATCGCCGGCGACCTCTCGAAGGGCGGCGGCGGCGACGATTCGCTGGTCGGCAACGACACGGTCGATGCCGGCGACGACGACGACAAGATCATCGGCGACCTCTCGATCGGCGACAGCGCCGACGTCTTCGACGACACCGTCTTCGGCGATATCGAGGACAGCCTGGTCGGCGGCAAGGGCAACCTCGCCGCTTTCGGCGACGACACGATCATCGGCAACGATTCGCTTCTCGGCGGCACTGGCGATGACGATATCGTCGGAGACCTCACCAAGGGCATGGGCGGCGACGATTCCCTCTTCGGCAACGACACCATCGACGCCGGCGACGACGACGACAAGGTGATCGGCGACTTCGCCACGGGCGACGGGAACCTCTCGGGCAGCGGCGACGAGAACAGCGGCAACGGCAACGACACGATCTCCGGCCGCGATTCCATCTTCGGCGGCGCGGGCGACGACAACGTCAACGGCGACCAGATCAAGGGCATGGGCGGCGACGATTCCATCATCGGCCATGACACGATCGACGCCGGCACCGGGAACGACACGGTGATCGGCGGCGCCAACAGCGGCGGCAAGGGCGACGACATCATCGGGGACGATGATTCGATCCTCGGCGGCACCGGCAACGACACCATCATCGGCGACCTCACGGCGGGCGGTAACGGCGCGGATTCCGTCGTCGGCGACGACACGATCGACGGCGGCGACGGCGACGACAAGATCATCGGCGACGCCGTGTTCGGCGACAAGGCCGCCACCAGCGGCAATGGCGTCGACAAGACGATCGGCGGGGCGGACACGCTGCTCGGCCGCGATTCTATCCTGGGCGGTGCGGGCGAGGACACCATCGCCGGCGACCTGATCAAGGGCGGCGGCGCGGACGATTCGATCATCGGCGACGACACGATCGACGGCGGCGACGGCAACGACACGATCTTCGGCGGCGGCAACAACGGCAATGTCGGCGACGACATCATCCGGGACAACGACTCGATCCTGGGCGGCACCGGCAACGACAGCATCATCGGCGATGCCACCACCGGCGGTAACGGTGCGGACTCGATCGTCGGCGACGACACGATCGACGCCGGCGACGACAACGACAAGGTCATCGGCGACGCCATCTTCGGCGACAAGGGCGGCGACAAGGACCTCGGCGGCGCCGACACGATCCTCGGCCGCGACAGCATCCTCGGCGGGACGGGCGACGACACCGTCACCGGCGATTTCATCAAGGGCATGGGCGGCGACGATTCGATCATCGGCAACGACACGATCGATGCCGGCGACGGGGACGACAAGGTGTTCGGCGGCGGCCTGAACGGCGGCAACAAGGGCGACGACATCATCGGCGACGATGACTCGATCCTCGGCGGCGCCGGTAACGACTCGATCATCGGCGACCTCACCTGGGGCGGCAACGGCGCCGATTCCATCGTCGGCGACGACACGATCGACGCAGGTAGCGGCAACGACAAGATCATCGGCGACGGCATCTTCGGCGACGGCGTCGAGATCGACACGCTGGTTCCGGCGCTCGACTCCCTCGTCGGGTCGGTCAGCAACGGCGACGGCGACGACACCATCAACGGTCGCGATTCCATCCTCGGCGGCACTGGCGAAGACACCATCATCGGCGACGCGATCTTCGGGTCGGGTGGCGACGACACCATCGTCGGCAGCGACACGATCGACGGCGGCTCCGGCAAC
>CAZMUZ010000023.1:0-39473 GCA_964569315.1 uncultured Rhodospirillaceae bacterium
CCGACGCGCGCCGAAGCCTCCGACGTGGCGACCGCGGTCTATGACGGCGCCGACGGGCTGATGCTGTCGGCCGAGACGGCCTCCGGCAGCTATCCGGTCGAATCGGTCGCGATGATGGACCGCATCATCGCCCGGGTGGAGCGCGACCCGCTCTATCGCCGCATCCTCGACACCCAGCGCCCGGAGCCGGAAGCGACCGCGGCGGATGCGATCACCGCCGCCGCCCAGCAGGTCGCCCACACCCTCTCGGTCGCCGCCATCGCGACCTATACCTCCTCGGGCTCGACGACGCTGCGCGCGGCCCGCGAGCGGCCGGACGTGCCGATCCTCTGCCTCACTTCCCGGCGGGAGACGGCGCGGCGGCTCGCCCTCGTCTGGGGCACGCACTGCATCGAGACAGAGGATGTGCGGAGCTTCTCGGAGATGGTGGACAAGGCCTGCCGCATCGCCTTCGAGGCCGGCATCGCCAAGGCCGGCGAGCGCCTGGTGGTGACGGCCGGCGTCCCCTTCGGCACGCCCGGCGCCACCAATGTGCTGCGGATCGCCTGGGTGAACGGCTAGCCGCTCACGTCTTCGGCGGGCGCCGCGGCGTCGTGCTGCGGCCGAGATAGCGCGGCAGGGTGTGCTCGCGCACCAGCCGTTCCAGCCGCGCGCGGTCGAAATCGATCTTGCCGCCCTCGAAAGTGATGAAACCGGTCAGCCACACATCGGTATGGCGGCCGGCGAAATGCAGGAAATAGCTGTTCGCGATCATGCCGGCGATGAAGGCGATCTGGCCGTTCACCAGCGGGTCCGGCGCCGGCACCCGGAAGACGCTCATCAGCGGCTTGACGTAGATCACGTTGAAGCGCGGATCGAGGAGCTGGTAGAGGCCGCGCGTCACCAGCTCGTAGGAGAGCGGCACCATCTCCCAGGCGGGCTCGTTGCGGCCGCTCTCGAGGTATTTGTCGTACATGGCGCGGAGAAAGGCGCCATGCTCGCGCCGGCCCATCACGAAGACGCCGGTATTGAGCAGCGGCCCCTTCACGTCCGCGAAACCCGCGATCGCGTAGAGGTCGCCACCTCTGGCGTCGCCATAGATCTCGGCGAGCGAGGCGTTCATGATCTGCTCGGCGCGGGCGCGGCCCATGGCGAAGAGCGGGTCGCTCGGATAGGGCGTCTCCTCGCAGATGGCGATCTTGTCCCCGGCGAGGCCGGCCGCGATGGCGGGTGCGTCGAGATGGTTGATGAAGATGTCGGCATCGACCCAGACGATGCGGTCATAGGCGGCAAGCGCCGGCTGCTCCGCCAGCAGCCATTTCTGCCAGGAAACCTTGCGCTCCAGCGCGACCGGGCTCCGGTCGAAGAGTTCTTCATACAGCACCAGGTCGTAGCCATGCCGGGCCGCATAGGCGCGCCAGGAGGGCTCGAGATGACGCTTCCAGTTCTTCCCGTGATCGCCGGTCGCGATGGTGACGAGGGCCGTCTTCATGGCGTCGGCGATCCGCGACGCTAGCGCAGCTCCTCGAGCGCGTCTCCGATGGCATCCGCGGTCAGGTCGATGTCGCGGTCGGTATGGGCGACGCAGGAGAGGCTGTGTAGCGTATTGGACGGGCTCATGAAGATGCCCCGCCGATGCAGCAGCCGCACGAAGTCGCGGAACTTACGCCGATCCACATGGCTGCAGAAGTCGCGATAGCTGTCGATGCTCTCCTTCTCGGTGAAGAAGATCTGGAACATCGAGGTCACGCTCTGCACGGTCGCCGGATGGCGGTTGTTGCCGGCGAGAATCTTGCCGATGCGGCCGGCCATCTTCTGGCCGAGATCGGCGAGCCGGCGGAAGCCCGCCTTGTCGTCCTTCAGCATCTCTTCCAGCATGGTTTTCGCCGCATAGAGCGCGAGACGGCCGGAATTATGGGTGCCGTAATGCAGCACCTTGCCCCATTCGAACCCTTCCATGACGGCCTTGCTGCCGGTGATGGCGGCGACCGGGAAGCCCTGCCCCAGCGCCTTGCCGTAGGAGACGATGTCGGGCTTGAGGCCGAAGAGCTCGGCGCAGCCGCCGGCGGCGACGCGGAATCCCGTCACCGTCTCGTCGAGATAGAAGAGCGCGCCATGCGCCCTCGTGATCTCCTGCACCTTCTTGAGAAATCCCGGCTTCGGCGGGATCACGCCCATATTCGCCATCACCCCTTCGGTGACCACGAGCGCCGCGTCGCGGCCATGCGCGTCCATGGCGCGCTCGAAGGCTTCGAGATCGTTCCAGGGCACGACCACCGTGTCCCGCCAGCTCTCGACCGTGAGGCCGGAGGAATCGGCGATGCGGACGGGATCGAAGCGATGGCCGAGTGCCGCCGGAAGCTGCGGGTTCGTATTGACCAGCACGGCGTCGTACCAGCCGTGATAATGGCCTTCGAACTTGACGATCTTGCGCCGCCCGGTGAGGCCGCGGGCGAGCCGGATGCAGGCCATGGCGGCCTCGGTGCCGGTATTGGCGAAGCGCACCTTCTCGGCATGGGGCAGCAGCTTCGTCAGGAGCTCGGCCACCTCGACCTCGACCTCGAGGGCGGTGGCGAAATGCGTGCCGTTCGCGATCTCGCGGCCGATCACCTCGACGATCTTCGGATGGGCGTGGCCGAGGGGGAGCGCGCCGAAGGCCAGCATCCAGTCGATATATTCGTTGCCGTCGACGTCGTAGAGCCGGGCACCCTCGCCGCGGCGCATATATTGCGGATAGTCGCCGAAGGTGGCCGGCCCGCGCGAAGCGGAACCCACCCCTTCCACCATCACCTCGACCGCGCGGCGATAGAGCTTCTCCGATTCCGTCGTCCTCATGTCTCTCCCCCTGATTTCCTCAATTGCCGAGCGCGATTAACAGCTGCCGGGCGAAATCCCCTGCCTCTTCCGGCCGTAACCGGCTCGCCGGCGTGCCGAGAAGCGCGCCGAGCTCCGCCGCTGTGCGGTCGGTGAAATGCGCCGTGCCGTCCGGATCGAGGCTGGCGATGCCGTCCCAGGCCATCGACGCCGCGTTGCAACTTTCGGCCATGGCGAGCGACCAGTCGGGCGGCAGGTCGAGATCGACCCGGCCCGCCGCCGCGCGCACCGGATAGCCGCCGAGCAGGCCGTTCGGCGCCGGCACATGCAGACGCTGCGGCACGTCCTGGATCAGCGCGTCGAGCAACACAGCCGTCGCCGAGGCGGTCAGCCGGTTGAAATCGAGATCGTAGGGGATCGGCATTGGGCTATAGAGCCGCTTCGCCACCTCGGCGCTGATGTCGCGGCCGCGCCAGAGCACCTTCAGGAGACAGGGCGGCGGCTCGGGGCTCTCGCTCGGCGCATAGAGGTGATATTCGAGCGCATGCTGCGCCACCAGCCAGAGCTCGAGCTCGGCCGGATCGGCGCCGACCGCCTCGGCCGCCATGAAGCGGAGCTTCGGCACCGCCTCCTCGACATTGCCCGAGCCGCAGAGCGGCCCCCGCCCCCGATGGCGATGCAGGATCGCGTTGACGACGTCCGGATAGGAGGCGCCGATCCAGGGGCAGGCGAGGCCGGAGGCTTCCCAGGCGCGCGCCAGCGCCAGCATCGGCGCCAGATGGAAGGCGAGCCAGCCGGCGAAGGGCATCGCGGAGAGCCGCGTCTTCCCCGCGGCGACCAGCCGGTCGATGCGCCACCACGGCATCAGGCTCGGCGCGGCGAAAGCGATGTCGGGGCGGATTTCCCGCAAGATGCGCGCCGCCGCCGCGGTTTCGTTGAAATCGAGCGCGACCGCGCGGAGCGCCGGGAAGCGGCCTTCGATGGCGGCGCCGACGCGCACATTGTTGAGCTTGCGCTCGGCCGAGGTGGCGTCCCGGCTCGCCACCACGATCTCCGTGAAGCCATCGCGACGCGCGACCGCTTCCAGCACCATGCCAGTGAGCTGCCCCATCGAGATCAGCAAAAGGCGCGACATCGCGTCAGACTGCGGCTATCGCACGGCGATGGCCGCGCAAGGTGTCCACACTATAGATCGCGATCGCCGTCCAGATCAGCGCAAAAGTGACCAGATGGGCGCTGGTGAAAGGCTCGCCGAACACGAACGCGCCCAGAACGAGCTGGAACGTCGGGTTGAGATACTGGCAGAAGCCGAGGGTCGCGAGCCGCAGCCGCTTCGCCGCCGCGATGAACCAGAGCAGCGGAATGGCCGTCACCGGCCCCGCCAGCATCAGCAGCGCCTTGGTGCCGAGCGTCCCGCCGAGGAAGGCATCCCCGCCGGTGACCCCGTAATAGACGATCGGCGCCGCCGCGATCGGGAGCACCAGGAAGGTCTCGACGAAAAGACCGTCGAGGCTGTCGGCAGGGCCGATTTTCCGGAGCAGACCATAGACGCCGAAGGTCACGGCGAGGGTCAGGGCAAGCCAGGGGAAGACGCCGTAGGCGATCGCGAGATTGAGCACGCCGAGGGTGGCAAGCCCGATCGCGAACCACTGCCCCCGCCGCATGCGTTCGCGCAGGACCACGAATCCCAGGAGCATGGAGACCAGCGGATTGATGTAGTAGCCGAGACTCGCCTGCAGGAGCTGGTCGCTCACCACCGACCAGATATAGAGGCTCCAGTTGCTGAGCAGGATGATCCCGCTCGCCGCCAGCAGCAGGACCATGCGCGGCTTGCGGAAGATCGCCGCGATGGCGGGCCAGCGCCTGCCGGCGGTGATGAAGATCGCGAGCAGCAGCACCGACCAGAGCACGCGATGCCCGACCACTTCAAGCACCGGCAGCTCGTCGACCGCCTTGAAGTAGAAAGGGTTCAGCCCCCACCAGGCGAAGGCCGCGAGCGCATAGCCGACGCCGACGAGGCTGTCGCCGCGCAGCTTCGCCGCGTCCGTCATCGCTGGGCTCGCAAGGCCGTCATCGAATTTCCCGGGAGGAGAGGCAAGAACCTATGCGGATAAAGCGGGGCTGGCCAGCCTTGCAGGAAGCGGGTGACGGGAGCCGCGCCGGGTCGATAGACTCGCGCTTTGCGCCCGCACCGGAGGGTAACCAATGCCCGGCGAGAAGACCATCGTTCGCACCACCTGTCCGCGCGATTGCTACGATGCCTGCGGCATCGCCGTCATCAAACGCGGCGGCAAGGTCACCAAGGTGCTCGGCGACCCCGATCACAAGGTGAGCCGCGGCGCGCTCTGCGGCAAATGCGCCATCGCCTATAACGGCGTGATCCGCGACCCGGGCGCGCGCCTCACCCGCCCGCTGAAGCGCGTCGGTCCCAAGGGCGAAGGCCGCTTCCAGCCGATCGGCTGGGACGAGGCCATCGGCATCGTCGCTGACCGGCTCAAGGCGATCGCCGCCGAGGACGGGCCGCAGGCGATCTATCATTGCCACTACACCGGCACCTGCTCGCTCATCGCCGGCGGCTTCCCGATGCGGTTTCTCAACCGGCTCGGCGCCAGCGACATCGAGCCCGACACGATCTGCAATCTCGCGGGCCATGTGGCGCTCGGCTACCAGTATGGCAGCTCGGTCATCGGCTTCGACCCGCGCGCCGCGCGCGATGCCGCCTGCATCCTCGTCTGGGGCGCCAATCCCGCCCATTCGGCGCCTCATGCGCACAAGCACTGGCTCAAGGAAGCGCCCGGCAGGAAGATCGTGGTCGATCCCTTCCGCCATGGAACGGCGGCCGAGGCCGACATCCATCTGCAGCCCTTCCCCGGCACCGACGCGGCGCTCGCTTTCGCGATGCTGCATGCGATCCGGGCGGAAGGCCTGCTCGATCGCGACTATCTGGCACGCCATACGATCGGATGGGACCAGCTCGAGCCGCTGCTCGACCCTTGCACCCCCGCCTGGGGCGAAATCAAGACTGGGGTTCCGGCCGCGCTCATCGCGGAAGCGGCGCGTCTTTACGGCAAGGGCCCGTCGCTGCTCTGGCTCGGTCAGGGGCTGCAGCGCCAGCCGCTCGGCGGCAATATTTTCCGCGCGGTCGGGCTGCTGCCGCCGGCCACCGGCAATATCGGCAGGAAGGGCGCCGGGTTCCTTTACCTCAACGGCGCGGGGCGCAAGGGCATCGACGGCGACTATCTCGAGGCGCCGCATCTCCGCCCGACGCCGCGCACCAGCCTCAGCCACATGGATCTCGTGGAGACGCTCGAGACCGGCCGCAGCATCAAGGCGCTGCTTTGCTGGAACATCAACATCGCGGCGTCGAACCCGCAGCAGGAGCGGCTGCATCGCGCGCTCCGCAGCGAGGACCTCTTCACCGTCTCGATCGACCTCTTCCAGACCGACACGGGCGACCATGCCGACATCGTGTTGCCGGCGGCGAGCTTCCTCGAGTTCGACGACATGGTCTCCTCCTATTTCAACCTGACCCTTTCGGCGCAGGCGAAGGCGATGGAGCCGATCGGCGAGGCCCTGCCGAACCAGGAGATCTTCCGCCGGCTCGCGAGCGCGATGGGCTTTAACGAGCCGGAGCTCTATGAGGCGGATGCCGAGATCCTCGACCGGCTGGCGAAGAGCTGCGGCGTGACCGGCGGGTTCGAGGCGCTCGCCGGAGCCGGGACGATCGAGCTCTGGCCGGACCCGGTCCCGCAATTCGCCGACGGTAAGTTTCCGACGCCCTCCGGCAAGATCGAGATCGCGTCTGCGACCGCGGCGCGCGACGGCTACCCGCTGGTGCCGCAGCCGCAGATCGATCCGCGGCCCCGATCCGGCCGGTTCCGGCTGCTGTCGCCGGCCTCGGCCTGGCTCATGAATTCGAGCTATGGCAACGACCCGCTCATCGCCCAGAAGAACGGCGAAGAGGGGGTCACGCTTCATCCGGAGGATGCGGCGGCCCTCGGCCTCGAGGCCGGCGCCATGGTCAAGCTCCGCAACGAAACCGGCGAGCTCGCGATGCGGCTCGCCGTAGCGCCCGTGGTGCCGCGCGGCGTCGCGCTCGCCAGCAAGAGCCGCTGGATCAAGGGCGCGCGCGGCCGCGCCAACGTCAACCGCCTCAATCCGGGCCGCAAGACCGACATGGGCGAGAGCACCGCCGTCCACGGGGTCGAGGTGGAGATCCTGCCACAGGAAGCGGCGGCGGACCGGCCGGCCGCCTCGGCCGCGGAATAGCGGGGAACGGCGGCTAGATCGTCTTGCCCTTGAGGCGCTCTTTCAGCAGCTCCACATTGGCGCGCGGGCCGCTCATCTGCGGATGGATCGCGAGCGCACGCTCGAAGGCGTCGAGCGCCTCCTCGTCATGCTCCAGCGTCATCTGGATGAGGCCGAGCCCCGAGAGCGCGCCGAAATGCCGCGGCTCGAGCGCCAGCGTCCGGTCGATGTCGGCCATGGACGCCTCATACTGCCCGAGCAGATAGAGCAGCGTCGCGCGCTTGTTCCAGCCTTCGGCGAAATCCGGCGCAAGCCGGGTGAGCTCGGTGAAATCCTCGAGCGCGGTCTTCGGATCCTGCGCGTTCATCGCGGCGATCCCCTCGCCCATCAGCCGGTCGAGCTCGGTATCCCCGGCGTCGGTCCAGATGTTCCAGATCTCGATCTCGATCGGATCGGCCGCGGTCTCGCTCGGCGCCGCCTTGAGCTGGGCGAAAAGGTCGGGAAGCCGGGCGTCCGTCTGATCCGCGCGGGACGAAGGCGCCAGCAGCAAAAGACAGGCGAAAACGAGACTCGCGGCCGATCGAACCATATGGCGATTATGCGCGCGCGGCCGGCGAACGGGGCAACCGAAAACCGCTTGCCACGGCCGCGCCCGCGGCCCGAAAGTCGCCTCGTCGTCCTCCGCCGAAGCGAGCTTCGATGACCGCAGCATCGACATATTTCTCAAGCACTTACAAGGAAGCCCGCGGCAAGTTCCGCGACGCCGCCTTCGCCGCGGGCGCGCGGGTGAACAGCCATCAAAACCCCGCGAGGGGCCCGGGCGGCGAGGAGCTCTGGAGCGATCTCGCCTGGTTCGGGCCCGAGAAGGCGGAGCGGATGCTGCTGATTCTGTCGGCGACGCATGGCGCCGAGGGATTCCTCGGATCGGGCGTCGAGGTCGGCTGGCTCGGCAACGGCTTCCCTCGCGAGCTGCCTGCCGGCATGGGCGCCGTGGTGCTGCATGCGCTGAACCCGTTCGGCTTCGCCTGGGTTCGCCGCACCAACGAAAGCAACATCGATCTCAACCGGAACTTCGTCGATCACGGGAAGCCGCATCCGGCGAACGAGCCTTATGAGACGCTGAAGGATGCGATCTGCCCGCGCGACTGGTCCCCGGCGGGCCGCGCCGAGGCCGATGCGGTGCTGCAGGCCTATGGCGGGACGCATGGCGCGGCCGCGCTGCAATCCGCGATCACCGCGGGGCAGTATCGGCACAAGGACGGCGTCTTCTATGGCGGCACGGCGGCGAGCTGGTCGAACCAGCTCCTCACGCAGCTCACCCGCCGGCTCGCACAGCATGCGCGCAAGATCGGCGTGATCGATCTCCATAGCGGACTCGGGCCCTATGGCGTGGGCGAGATCATCAACGGGCACCGCATCGAACGCCCGGGATTCCGGAAGATCGCCGACTGGTTCGGCGGCGAGGCCACCTCGAACGAGGGCGGCACCTCCTCCTCGGCCGTGGTCGAGGGCGACACCGTAACCGGGATGGAGATGGTGGCGCCGCCCGGCGTCGAGATCGCCGGCGTCACGCTCGAATACGGCACGCTCCCGCTCAAGGAGATGGTCGATGCGGTGCGGGCCGACAACTGGCTCCACGTCCATGGCAAGCTCGATTCGCCGGAGGGCCGCGCGATCAAGAGCCAGATCCGCGGCGCCTTCTATCCCGACAAGGACGACTGGAAGGCGATGGTCTGGGACCGCGCCGTCGATGTCAGCCGCCGCCTGGTGAAGGGGTTGGCGGGGAGTTGAAGCTTCCTCCCTCCGCACTTTGTCATGCTCGGGCACTTGACCCGAGCCTCCATCGACCTGCGAGGTCATGCTCGGGCACTTGACCCGAGCCTCCATCGACCTGCGAGTTTGGAGCCTCGACGCCCACGGCTCCAGCGACGGTGCCATGGACCCTCGTGTCAAGCCCGAGGGTGACATCGAGTGGACGGTCGTTAACCTGCCTATGCGCTGCGGGATCAGGCCGTGGATCGCGATTTCGCCAGCGCCGGCGGCAGCGGGCCGCCGGTCGCCCAGTCGAGCAGCTCGACCGTATGCAGCACCGGCATGTCCATATGGGCCGCGAGCTGGGTGATGCAGCCGATATTGCCGGTGGCGATGGCGGCGGCGCGGGTGGCCGCGAGATGGCCCGCCTTGCGCGTGCCGAGCTTCGCCGCGAGCTCGGGCTGCAGGATGTTGTAGGTCCCGGCCGAGCCGCAGCAGAGATGCGCCTCCGCCGGTTCGCGCACCTCGTATCCCGCCGCCCGCAGCAGCGCGATGGGGCTGCCATGCAGCTTCTGCCCATGCTGCATCGAGCAGGCGGAGTGATAGGCGACAGCGAGGCCCGAGGGCGCGGCCGGCGCCCCGAGGCCGAGCGCGGCCATGAATTCCGTCACGTCCTTCGCGAGCGCCGAGATCCGCGCGGCGCGCGCCGCCCAGGCGGGATCTGCGCGCAGCATGAAGCCGTAGTCCTTCACTGTCGTGCCGCAGCCGGACGCGTTGATCAGGATCGCATCGAGCCCGCCCGTCTCGATCGCCTTCTCCCAGGCCGCGATATTCGCCTTCGCCGAGGCGAGCGCCGGCGCCGCCTGACCGAGATGATGGGTGAGCGAACCGCAGCAGCCGGCATCCCCGGGCAGCACGGTTTCGACGCCATGCCGCGCCAAGAGCCGCAAGGTCGCGGCATTGATCGCGGGATCGATCACAGTCTGCACGCAGCCTTCGAGGAGCGCCACACGGGCCCGGCGCGGCCCCGAGGCCGGAACGATGCGCGTGCCCTGAGCCGCGGCCTCGGCCGGCGGCAGCGACCGGGGCATCAGCCTGCCGAGGGCGCCGAGCCGGCCCGGCATCGCCGCCAGGAGGCTGCGGAACGGACGGCCCAGCGCGATCGCGCGACGGAACCAGACCGGCCGCGGCAGCAGCCAGCCGAGCAGCGACCGCAGCAGGCGATCGGCGAGCGGCCGCCGATAGGTCTCCTCGACATGCCGGCGGGCATGATCGACCAGGTGCATGTAATGCACGCCCGACGGGCAGGTCGTCATGCAGGCGAGGCAGGAAAGGCAGCGATCGATATGGAGCGCGGTCTCGGCCGTCGCCGGCCGTTCCTGCTCCAGCATCTCCTTGATGAGATAGATGCGGCCGCGCGGCGAATCGAGCTCGTCGCCGAGCAGCGCATAGGTCGGGCAGGTCGCGAGGCAGAACCCGCAATGGACGCAGGTACGCAGGATCTTTTCCGAAGCCGCGACGTCCGGATCGGCGAGCTGGGCGGCGGAGAATCGCGTCTGCATTCGGGAGCGTTGCCATCCGTTCGGGCGGGATGCCCGGGTCCGGGCCGATCTAAGTCGGGAACCGCCGCGGAGGCAAGCTGCGGCTTGGCGGCGCGCGCCTCAGCCGGATGCGAGGCCGTCGGGTCGGCGACATCCGCCACCGCCCTCGCGTGGCAGCGGGAGGCGCCATCGCGAGGGAAGTGACGGTCTCTGCGCTTTCGGGAAGCGCAAAGCGGGTCGATCAGCCATTCACATCGAGCCCGAGCGCCGCGCGCCCGGTATGCATGAGCTGCGGCTTCTCGGTCAGCGGATGGAAGCGCGCGGCCTGGATGTCGCGGAAATGCCGTTCGAGGGCGCTCGCCCGGAAATAGCCCTGGCCGCCCACCGCCTCCATCGCCCTCTCGACCGTGCGGATCGCATGCTGCCCGGCGAGGGTGCGAAGGATCACCATCTCGTTCGTCGCCTCGAGATCGAGGCGCGGGTGCTTCGCCACCTCCATCATCTGCGCGACGACGAGGCGGACCGTGGTCAGCTCGTTCTCCATCTCGCCGATCAGCATCTGGACGTTGCGGTCCTCGCGCTTGCGCGCCACGGTCTTGACCGCCAGGTCGCGCGCCGCTTCCGCGATGCCGAGATAGACGGAATAGACCAGCGGCATGGCGTTGCCGAAGACGACGTGGAAGAGATGGCTCCAGACGCCCTGCGGCCGGCGGACGCCGATCGCCGCGTCCGCCACGAACACGTCCTCGATGGTGACGTCGTTCGAGCCGGTGCCGCGCATGCCGAGGGTGCGCCAGTTGTCATGCACCTTGATGCCCGGCGCATCGAGCGGCAGGCCGAAATGCAGCACCTCCGGCGCGCGCCCCTCGGTTTCCAGCACGGCCGAGGTCATCAACAGCTTGCCCGCCGGCGAGCCGCTCGAGAAGATCTTGCGGCCGCTGATGCGGTAGCCGCCCTCGACCGGGACCGCCTTGCCGGAGCCCTGCAGCCAGTCCGAGCCGCCGCTCGTGGCGAGGACGAGCTGCTCGTCGGCGATGCGCTTCAGGAGCTTCTCCATCGGCGCCTTGTCGTGACGCCAGCGCCAGACCGTGGTCATCACCGTATGGGTGTGCATGGAAAGCGCCAGCGCGGTCGAGCCGCAGTAATGCGCGAGCCGGCGCAGCATCTCGCCGAGCTCGGCATGGGAGGCGCCGCCGCCGCCGAACTCCTGCGGAACGCCGGCCGAGAAGACGCGAGCTTCCTTGAGCCGGGCATAGTTGTCGGCGACGAAGCTGTCTTCCGAGTCATGTCGCGCGGCCCGATCCGCGAAGCCGGGCCCCAATTGATCGATGAGCATCGCCCAGTTCTCGCGGCTCATCGGCGTCACTTTGGTCGCTGCGTTCATGTCCGATCCTCCTGTTTGCCGCCGGCGCCGTCCGCGCCTTTGGGGGCAACGGCGCCCTTATAATTGATCGGCGCAGCCTCGTTCCGCTGTGACCCCGTTCACAAGGACAATATCTGGACTGCAATCGGGGCTGGCTGGCCGCGGCCGGCGGGCCTAGAGTCCCGGCATGACCAGCTATGGCCAGTTCTGCCCGGTGGCGAAGGCGGCGGAAATCTTCGCCGAACGCTGGACGCCGCTCGTGCTCCGCGAGCTTCTCTGCGGCAGCCACCGGTTCAACGACCTGCATCGCGGCGTGCCGCTGATCTCGCGATCGCTTCTGACGCAACGCCTGCGCCAGCTCGAGGACGCCGGGATCGTCGAGCGCCGCGCGGCGGCCCGCGGCGGGGGCTCGGAATATTATTTGACGGCGGCCGGCGAGGAATTTCGCACCGTGGTGATGAAGCTCGGCGAATGGGGCCAGCGCTGGACGCGGCGCTTCGAGAGCATCGATCTCGACCCCAATCTTCTGCTCTGGGACATGCAGCGCTGGCTCAATCTCAAGCGCTTCCCGCCGCGGCGCGTGGTGATCCGTTTCGAGTTCCGCGGAGTGCCGAAGGTCCATCGCACGCGCGGACGCTGGTGGCTGGTGGTCGAGCCGGACGCCGTCGATGTCTGCATCAAGGATCCCGGCTTCGAGGTCGATCTGGTCGTCGCCGCGGATCTCGGCGCCATGACAAAGCTGTGGCTCGGCGATCTCGGCTTCCGCAGCGCACTGCGCGACGGGCTGATCGCGCTCGAGGGTTCGCGCGAGGTCTGCGAGGCCTTTCCGACCTGGCTCGCCCTCAGCCCCTTCGCGACGGTCGATCGGGTGATTGCGAGCGCGCTGCCGACGCATGCCGCCGCCGCGGCCGACGCTTCCTAGCGGATCGGACCGGCCGGCGACGCCGGCGGCCTAGCCCATCCGCCCCGGATTGAGGATGCCAAGCGGGTCGAAGCCCGCGCGCACCCGCTCCGAGAGGGCGGCGAGCGGCCCCGCCTCGGGCTGGAACACCGATACCAGTCGGCGCAGATCCTCCGGGGCGCGCATGAGGGTGGCATGGCCGCCGGTTTCGTGGACGGCACGCCGCATCGTGGCCGCATGCGCATCGGGCGCCGGCGGCACCGCGATCCAGACGAGCCCGCCGCCCCAATCGAGATAGAATCGGGCGCTCGACAACTGGCGCTGGATGCGCTGTGCGACCTGCGTGCCGGCGGCCGGCGGCACGGCGAGCCGCCAGATCACGGCGTCGCTTTCCGACTGCAGAAATTCGAGGTCGCGCACCTCGCGCCAGAGCCGCGCGGACACATCGGCCTCGAGCGTGAGGACCGGCGCGCGCAGGTCGCGGAGCAGGTCTTGCAGGGCCTGCGCGCGATAGGCGACCGACGCGGCGAAGCCTTCGAGGCGGAACAGCGTGGCGGACGCGCCGGCCAGCCGCTCGACCGCGGAACGCTGCGCGAATTGCGCCGGAAGATAGGCGGCGCCCGAGACTTCATGCGCGCAGCCGAGGGCGATACCCATGGCCTGGCCCGCGCGGTCGATATCCAGGCCGGCCAGCGCCAGCGTCAAAGTCCGCTCCGGCGCCGGATGGACGCGGAGCGTGACCTCGGCGAGTGCTGCGAGCGTGCCGTGCGAGCCCGCCATGAGCTTCGGCAGGTCGTAGCCGGTGACGTTCTTCATCACCCGGCTGCCGGCCTTGAAGCGCTCGCCGCGACCGCTCACTGCGGCGAATCCGAGGAACCAGTCGCGCGCCGCGCCTGCCTTCGGACGGCGCGGCCCGGCGAGGTTGCAGGCGACGACGCCGCCGATCGTGGCTTGCCGCGGTGCCGCGCCATAGAGCGGACCGAGATCCATCGGCTCGAAGGCCAGCATCTGGCCGCGCTGGGCGAGCAGCGCCTCGATCTCGAGGAGCGGCGTGCCGGCTCTGGCCGTCAGCACCAGCTCCTCCGGTTCGTAGAGCGTCACACCCCGGAGCTGCGAGAGGTCGAGCAGCGCGTCGGCCTCGACCGGTCGGCCGAGGCCGCGCTTGGTGCCGTTGCCGAGAAGCTCGAGCCGGCGGCGGTCTGCCGCGGCGTCGGCGATCGCCGCCTCGAGCTCATCGAGGTCCGCAGGCCGGAGATGCGGGACCGACACGTCAGAACCGGGGAAGATCGGGATGCGGCAACCGCCCGGCATGGACATGGAGCCGACCGAGCTCCGCGCAGCGATGCAGGGTCGGGAACACCTTTCCGGGGTTCATCAGGCCGTTCGCATCGAAGGCGCATTTCAGCCGCTGCTGCTGGGCGAGGTCGCGCTCGTCGAACATCACGCCCATCAGGTCGCGCTTCTCCACCCCGACGCCATGCTCGCCGGTGAGCACGCCGCCGACCGCGACGCAGAGCCTGAGAATGTCGGCGCCGAACTCCTCGGCGCGCTCGAGCTCGCCGGGGGCATTCGCGTCATAGAGGATGAGCGGATGCAGATTGCCGTCGCCCGCATGGAACACATTGGCGACGCGAAGCCCGTATTTCCCGGAGAGCCGCGCCATCTCCTCCAGCACGCGCGGCAGCTCGCGGCGCGGGATGGTGCCGTCCATGCAGTAATAGTCGGGCGAGATGCGCCCGACCGCCGGAAAAGCCGCCTTGCGCCCGGCCCAGAAACGCAGCCGTTCCGCCTCGTCGCGGCTTGCCGTGATCGAGGTGGCGCCGCAGCTTTCGGCGATGGCGGCGACCTTGCCGATCAGCGCCGCGACCTCGGGCTCGGGCCCGTCCAGCTCGACGATGAGCAGCGCCTCCGCCTCCAGCGGATAGCCAGCCTGGACGAAATCCTCGGCGGCGCGGATCGCCGGCCGGTCCATCATCTCCATGCCCGCCGGAATGATGCCGGACGCGATCACCTGGCTCACGCAATTGCCGGCGCTGACGTTGCCGGGGAAACCGATCAGCAGCGCCCGCGCCGTCTCCGGCCGACGCAGGATCCGGACCGTGACCTCGGTCACGATGCCGAGCAGGCCTTCGGAGCCGGTCACGATGCCGAGCAGGTCGTAGCCGCCGGAATCGAGATGCTTGCCGCCGAGCCGGATCGCCTGCCCGTCGATCAGCACCATCTCCAGCCCGAGCAGGTTGTTGGTGGTGAGGCCGTATTTCAGGCAATGCACCCCGCCGGAATTCTCCGCGACATTGCCGCCGATGCTGCAGGCGATCTGGCTCGAGGGGTCGGGCGCATAGTAGAAGCCCGCGCCCTTCACCGCCTCGGTGATGGCGAGGTTGGTGACGCCGGGCTGCACGACGACCGCGCGGTTGTCGAGATCGACCTCGAGGATGCGGTTGAAGCGGGCCATGCCGACGAGGATGCCGTCTTCCAGCGGCAGCGCGCCGCCGCTGAGGCTGGTGCCGGCGCCGCGCGGCACGATCTTGATGCCGTGGCGGTGGCAATAGCCGAGGATCGCCGAGACCTCGGCGGTGGTGCGCGGCAAGGTCACCAGCATCGGCAGGCCGCGATAGGCGGTAAGCCCGTCGGACTCGTAGACCCGCCGCTCTTCCTCCGCTTCGATCACGGCATCGGGCGGCAGCAGGCGCCGCAGATCGGCGGCGATCTCTCGCCGCCGAGCCAGCACGGCGCGGTCGGGTTCGGGCATCTGCATCGCGCGGGCGAGACTCCTTGCGGGCGATACTGTGATCGCAAGCGCGCAGGGTCAACCTCGCGGGGGCGAGGCCGGTTTCGGGGAATGAACGGGACCGACGCTGCGGACGAAGCCGGCGTCGTCGCCGGCGGGGCTTAGCCCTGGCGGGCCTTGAAGCGCGGGTTCGTCTTGTTGATGACGTAGACGCGGCCCTTGCGCCGGACGATGCGATTGTCCTTATGGCGCTTGCGCGCGGATTTCAGCGAGTTGACGACCTTCATGGCCCGGCTCTCCGGTAGCGGTGACGGCGGGGCGGGCCCGCGCTCGAAAGCGCGCGGAACATAGACGGGGCGGGATAGGCTGTCAATAAAGCCGGCGCAGGCCGGAAACCCCTGATAATCCTCGGCAATCGCGGTCCGCCGGCCGCGGAATCGGCGCCCCTACCAGTCGCCGAGCAGATTGAGCCCGAGCTTGACGGCGTGAAAGCGGCAGATGCCGATCTCCCCGGTGTGGAGGGCGGCGAGGCGGCGCGTCCAGAGCCCGACTTCGGCGGCGATCACCGCGGCCTCGGCCGGCCCCGTCCGCCGCAGCGACTCTTCCCGTTCCATGAGCTCGGCCAGCGCGCGCACCACATAGCCCCGCATCACGCCGGTGATGTCTTCCATCAGGCGCAAATCGAACTTCTGGGCGCCGCAGGCGGCGCGATGCTCGGTCAGGCTCCAGGGCTGCGCCGGAAAAGGCTCGCCTTCTGCCCAGATCCGATAGCTGCCGCCGTGGGCGGCGCCGTTCCCGATGCGGACGAAGTCGGTATAGAGGAAATGGCCGTGGCGCTTCAGGCCGCGATCGACGGCCTTGAAGAAGCCGGCCTTGTCGGCGACGCCGAACAGCGTCTCGCGCGACAGGATGCAGTCATAGGCGCCCTTGCCGAGCTGCAGGTCCTCGGGATCGAAGGGCGCCACGGTCACGGCATCGCCGAGCCCGGCCGCGATCGAGTATCCGGCGCCGCCGCGCGCGAGCTCCGGGTCGCGCTCGAAACCTTCGGTGCGGCAGCCGAACTGCCGATGCAGCGTGCGGCCGACGCCGCCGAGGCCGGCGCCCAGTTCCGCCACCATCGAGGTCGAGGAAAGCGTGCAGGGGCCCGCGAGCCACAGGCTGAGCTCCGCCCCGCCCGGATAGGAGAAGCCGTCGCCCCAGAGCGATTGCAGGACCCGAACGCGAGGGGTTGCCCAGACGGGCGGTTTGGCCGGCGCCGGCGTCGAGCGCTCCGTCTCGGCGCGCGGCGCGGCATCCCGGTTCGACAGCGCCGCCGGATCGACGCCCTCCCACCAGGCGCGCAAGCGGGTCCCCAGAGATGGCTTCGCCCGCAGGCGGTAGTCGGATTTCTCGATCGCCGCCGTTGCCATGCCGAGCCCTTCTCCGCGACTCGGCAGGCTATGCCGGACGAGACTTAATTTTCGTTAAAGTCCGGAAGATTGCGGGCGGGACGGCTGCCGCCCGTCGCGGCGGATGGTGTAGTCTCCGGCCACCCCGATGACCGAGATATCCCCTTCAGTCCCGACGCCCGGCGTCCCGCAGCATATCCGCGAGACGTTTCGTCTCGCCTTGCCGGTCATGCTCGCCCGCTGCGGGCTCGTCATCATGATCACCATCGACACCGTGATGACCGGCCGCGCCGGCAGCGACCAGCTCGCCTATTACGGCATCGGCTACGCCCCGCAGATCACCATGCTGACGATCGGGATCGGCCTCTTGGTCGGGACGGTGGTGCTGTCGGCGCAGGCGGTCGGTGCCGGCCGGCCGGAGCTTGCGGGCCGGATCTGGCGGCTCGGCCTGCTCGCGGCCTTCGTTCTCGGCAGCGCCTACGGGGTCGCGCTGATGTTCGGCGAGCCGATGCTGCTGCTGATGGAGCAGACGCCGGAGATGGCACATGCCGGCGGCGGGGTGCTCTTCATGTGGGCCATCGGCATGCCGGGCGTCCTCATGTATGTCGCGACCAGCTCCTTTCTCGAAGGGGTGAGCCGGCCGGTGCCCGGCATGATCGTCACGCTCGGCGCCAACATCGTCGATATCTTCCTCAACTGGGCGATGATCTACGGCCATCTCGGCTTCCCGGCGATGGGAGCGGAAGGCGCCGTGCTCTCCACCTCGATCACGCGCTGGCTGATGTTCGGCGCGCTTTTCCTCTATGTCATGCGCATGGAGGGCCATGAGCGGTTCGGCGTGAGCCTGCCGCTGCGCGGCCACTACGGGCAGATGAGGAAGCTCCTGCTGCTGGGCCTGCCGCTAGCGCTCAGCATCGGCTTCGAATCCTCCGCCTTCACCGCGGCTACCACCTTCGCCGGCTGGCTCGGCAAGGCGTCGCTCGCCGCCTACCAGGTCGCGATCAACGTGAATGCGGTCGTCTTCATGCTGGCGATCGGCATCTCGACCGCGACCGCGGTGCGCGTTGCCAATGCGGTTGGTCGCGGCGACGCCGTCGCGGTGCGGCGCGCCGGCTGGGTCGGAACCCTGCTAGTGATCCCGACCATGCTGATCGCGACGGTCTTCATCCTCGCCATGCCCGAGGCCATCGCCGCCGCCTATACCGACGACGCGCTGGTGATCGCGATCGCCGTGCCGCTTTTCGCGGTCACCGGCTGGATGGTCATCGTGGACGGGGCCCAGGCCGTGCTCCTGGGCGCCGTCCGCGGCGCCGCCGACATCACCGTGCCGACGGTGATCTATGGCCTCGCCTTCTGGGCGCTGGGCGTGCCTCTCGCCTATGCCTTCGGCTTCCCGATGGAGGCGGGCGCGATCGGCCTCGTCTGGGGCCTCTTCCTGTCGCTCATCGTCGCCATGCTCCTGCTGGCCTGGCGGTTCCATGTCCTCTCGCGCCGCGTCATCGCGCCGCTCTGATCGGAAGGGCGTCATGCGCGTCGATGCGATCGTGATCGGAGCGGGTATCTCGGGCGCGGCGGCGGCCTATGCGCTCGCCGAACGGCGACGGGTGCTGCTGCTCGAACGGGAGTCGCGGCCCGGCTATCACAGCACCGGCCGCTCCGCCGCGCTTTACACGCCGAACTACGGCAATGCGACGGTATGCGCGCTCGTGCGCACGGCGCGCAGCTTCTTCGAGACCCCGCCGCCGGGCTTCGCCGATCAGCCGCTCTTACGGCCGCGCGGCGCCCTCACCTTCGGCGGCGTCGAGGACGCGGCGAAGCTCGATGCGCTCCTCGCCCTCTCCGGCCCCGGTCACGAGATCGTCGAGATCTCGCCGCGCCGGGCGCTCGACCTCGCGCCCATCCTGCGGCCGGAGCGGATCGCGCGCGCCCTGTTCGAGCCGGCCGTCGCCGATATGGAGGTGGCGGCGATCCACCAGGGCTATCTCAAGGGGTTTCGCGCCCGGGGCGGCACGCTCGCGACGGATGCGGACGCGACGCGGATCGAGCGCCGCCGCAGCGAATGGTGCGTGACGGCGGGCGGCGAGGACCATGTGGCGCCGATGCTGATCAATGCCGCAGGTGCCTGGGCGGATGAGGTGGCGGCGCTCGCCGGCATTCCGGGCGTCGGCCTGGTGCCGAAACGGCGCACCGCCCTCACCATCGAGACGGAGGGCCAGGATCCGCGCGGCTGGCCGGCAATGGACGAGATCGCGAACGATCACTATCTGAAGCCCGATGCCGGGCGGCTGATGGCGTCGCCCGGCGACGCCACCCCGTCGCCGCCCTGCGACGCCCAGCCGGAAGAGCTCGACCTCGCTTTGCTGGTGGACTGGATCGAGCGCGCCACCACCCTTCGCGTCGGCCGCATCGCGAGCCGCTGGGCAGGGCTGCGCAGCTTCGTGGCCGACGACAGCCCTGTCATGGGCGAGGATGCCGCGGCGCCCGGATTCTGGTGGCTTGCCGGCCAGGGCGGCTACGGGATCATGCTCTCGGCGCCGCTGGCGCGCTGCCTCGCCGGCCTCGCCGGGGAAGGCAGACTGCCGCCCGACATCCTCGCGGCCGGCATCCACCCGGACGCGCTCGATCCGCGGCGACCGGGATTGCCGATCGCCTGATGCCGCCCCGACGCGCCGACGGGCTCGGGCGAATCGGGCTTTCCGTCCTACCATCGCCGGCCATGACCGCCCCTTCCGGACACCGGCCGATGACGACCGCCGCCGCCGGCCTTAGCGAAGCGATCGCGCTGTTCCGCAAGGGAGCGCCGGCGGAAGCGGCTGCGCTCTGCGAGCGTCTTCTCATGGCATCGCCCGACGACAAGGAGCTGCTCGATCTCCTGAGCGTGGTCGAAGCCGCGCGCGGACGCAGTGCCGCCGCGATCGCCGCCGCCGAAAGGCTCCTCGCGCTCGAACCGGATCGCCGGCAGGCGCGCGCCAATCTCGGTGCGATCCTGGCGGCCGAGGGTCGGCTCGCGGAAGCCCTGCCGCATCTGGAGCGCGCGGCGGCGCTGGGCGGCGCCGGCGAGCTCGTCACGCTCGGCACGCTCCTCGGCGAGCTCGGGCATCATGGGGCGGCCATCGCCGCCTTCGAGCGCGCGGTCGGGCTCGCGCCCGATTCCGCCGATGCGGCACGCGGGCTCGGCGTCGCGCTCATGGCGGCCGGGCGCGCCCGCGAGGCGCTGCCGCCTCTGGAGCGCGCCGTTTCGCTCGGGCCTAACCAGCCGGCGAACTGGACCGAGCTCGGCTCGGCCTGTCGGCGCGGCAAGGATCTCGCCCGCGCGCTCGATTGCTATCGCCGGGCGCTCGCCCTCGCGCCCGACGATCCCGCCGCCTCGGCGCGGCTGCTGCATCAGCTCGATCAAGCCTGCGCGTGGGGCGACGCCGCGGCGCTCCGGCCGCGCGTCCGGGCCCAGACGGAAGCGGCGCTCGCCGCGGGCCGACTGCCTTCGGAGCCGGTGCTGGCCCAGATCGGCTATGAGGACGACCCCGCCGCCAATCTCCGGCTTGCCACGGCCTGGGCGAACCGGGCCGCGCGGCGCGCCGGCGCGCCGGTTCCCCGCCCGTCCGTCCCCCGCCGGCCGTGCGCCACCGGTGGGCGCATCCGTCTCGGCTATCTCTCGCATGATTTCCGCGATCACGCCGTGTCGCAGCTCCTGGTCCGCACGCTCGAGCTGCATGACAGGGCGCGCTTCGAGGTATTCGCCTATGGCACGGGGCCTGCCGACGAGAGCCCGCTCGGCCTCCGCGTTCGGCGTGCGGTGGATCGCTTTCGACCGATGACCGTCGAAAGCGACCGAGCCATCGCCGAGGCCATCGCGGCCGACCGGGTCGATATCCTGATCGATCTCAACGGCCCGACCGAGGGCGGACGGCTGGAGATCGCGGCCCTGCGGCCGGCCCCGCTGCGGGTCGCCTGGCTCGGCTTTCCCGGCAGCACCGGCGCTGGGTTCTTCGACTATCTGATCGGCGACCGGGTGGTGACGCCGCCCGCCTTCCAGCCCTTCTTCAGCGAAGCGCTCTGCCGCCTGCCTCACTGCTACCAGCCCAATGACGACACGGCCGGGATCGCCGAGGCGCCGGCGACGCGCGCGGCCTGCGGCCTGCCGGCGGACGGGTTCGTCTTCGCTTCCTTCAATCGCGGCTTCAAGATCGACGCCGAGACCTTCGAAATCTGGATGGGACTGCTGAAGGCAGTACCGAATTCCGTTCTCTGGCTCTGGCGCAGCAACGCGCTGATCGACGGCAATCTGAAGCGCTCCGCCGAAGCGAGCGGCGTGGCCCCGGCGCGTCTCGTCTTCGCCGAAAGGCTTCCCGCGAAGGCACAGCATCTGCGCCGGCTTTCGCTCGCCGACCTTGCGCTCGATACGCGGATCTATAACGGCCATACCACCACGAGCGATTGCCTCTGGGCCGGGCTTCCCGTGCTCGCGATCCTCGGACGCCACTTCGCGAGCCGGGTCTCGGCAAGCCTGCTGCAGGCCGTCGGGCTGCCGGAGCTGGTCGCGCGCGACCTCGCGGACTATCGCGCGGCGGCGTTGGGCTACGCTCGTGCACCGGAAACGCTCGCGGCGCTGAAGGCAAGGCTGCAGGCCAACCGGCGCCGCCAGCCGCTGTTCGACACGGCACGCCACACGCGCAATCTCGAGGCCGGCTATCGCGCGATGTGGGATCGTCTGGTGCGCGGCGAGCGCCCGCAGCCGCTCGATATCGAGGACTAGCCGCATGGCCCGGCCGCCGCGCCCCCCGAAGCTGCGTTTCGATCCCCTCGCCACCTATCGCGAGGCGGCGCAGCGTTTTCAGGCGGGCGACCTCAAGACCGCGGAGCATCTCTGCACCCTGCTGCTCGCGCAGATGCCGAAGCATGCCGACGGCCTCTTCCTCGCGGCCGCCGTCGCCTCGACGGACGGTCGCGCGGAGCGGGCCATCGAGCTGCTCGACCGGTTCCTGGCGCAGCGCCCCGATCACGGCGATGCGCAACGGAACCGGGCCCAGCTCCTGCAGCGCGTCGGACGGATCGCGGACGCGATCGCCGCCTATGAGCGGGTGGCACAGAAGGAGCCGACGGCGGAGAACCTCGTCGCCTATGGGAACGCTCTGCTCAAGGCCGTCGAGACGCAGCGCGCACTCGCGGCCTTCGAGGCGGCCGTGGCGCGCGACCCGCAATCGGCCGCGGCCCACCGCCAGCGCGGCACCGCCCTCCTCCTGCTGGGCCGGCTCGAGGCGGCGACGGCCGCCTATCGGCAATCGACCGCGCTCGACCCGGCCTCCGTCGCCGGCTGGGTCAATCTCGCGGGCGCGCTCGTCCAGGGCCGCAACCGCCTCGAGGGCATCGCCTGCTATCGCCGTGCGCTGTCGCTCGAGCCGCAGCGTGCGACGGCGGCGGCCGCACTCCTGCACGAGCTGCAGCATGCCTGCGACTGGCCGGGCATGGCCGAGATCGCGACGATCGTCGAGCGGCAAACGACGGAAGCCCTGGCGCAGAACCGGCTGCCGGTGGAGACGCCCTTCGCCAATGTCGTGCGGGTGGACGATCCCCTGCGGAACCTCGCCATCGCGCGCGCGACGGCCGCCGACATCGAACGCCGCATGGCGGGGCTCGGCCGGCCGATCGAGCTGCAGAACGACCGCGATCCGGCCCGCAAGCTCCGCATCGGCTATCTCTCGGCCGATTTCGGGATCCACGCCACCATGCATCTCATGCGGTCCTTCTTCGCGCTGCATGACCGGGCGGATTTCGAGGTGGTGGGCTATTCGATCGGCAAAGCCGACAGCAGCGACTATCGGCGCCAGGTGGAGGCGAGCTTCGACCGCTTCGTCGATCTCGCCGCCGAGGGCGTCGAGGCGGCCGCGCGCCGCATCGCCGCCGATCGCATCGACATTCTGGTCGATCTGAAAGGCCACACCTCCGGCAACCGCATGGAGATCCTGGCGCTCCGACCCGCCCCGCTGCAGGTGGCCTGGCTCGGCTTTCCCGGCACCACGGGGGCGCGCTTCATCGACTATGCGGTGGTGGACCGCGTCATCCTGCCGCCCGGCGAGGCGGCCACCTTCACCGAGGCGCTCTGCTACCTGCCGGACTGCTATCAGGTGACCGACGCGGGCCAGCCGATCGCCGACGCCCCCGCCAGCCGCGCCGAGGCGGGCCTTCCCGAGGACGGGTTCGTGCTGGCGAGCTTCAACCAGGCCTACAAGCTCGAGCCCGTGATGTTCGACCTCTGGGCCGATCTGCTCGAAGCCATGCCGCATTCGGTGCTGTGGCTCTGGCGCTCCAACGACGCGATGGAGACGAATCTCCGCCGCGAGGCGGCGGCGCGCGGCCTCGGACCCGACCGGCTCGTCTTCGCGCCCGGCATGGCGAAGCCGCAGCATTTGCGCCGGCTCGCCCTCGCCGATCTCGGCCTCGATACGCGCATCTGCAACGGCCACACCACCACTACAGACATGCTCTGGGCGGGGCTCCCGGTCGTCGCCATGCGCGGCCGGCATCTCGCGAGCCGCGTCTCGGCGAGCCTGCTCGGCGCGGTCGGCCTGCCGGAACTGCTGGCCGAAGACCTGGCGGGCTACCGCGCGCTGGTGCTGCGCTATGCGAGGGAGCCCGAGGCGCTCGCCGCGCTCAGGTCGAAGCTCGCCGCGAACCGGACGACGGCGCCGCTCTTCGATACGCCGCGCCTTGCCCGCAATCTCGAAGCCATCTACCGGACCGTCTGGCGGCGCCATTGCGCGGGCGAGCCGCCGAGCCTGCTGATGCCGCCCGCCGCCCGCGCGGCCGACGGCGACGCCTGCAAGGATTGACGCGCGCGGAGATCGGCTCCGCCCGCCCCGGACAACGGAGTCGATCGATGCCTCGCAATGTTTTCACGCATTTCTCGAATTTCACCGCGCGCGCTTCCGGTCATCCCTACAGCTTCATCTGCGCCGGCCTGGTGATCGTGATATGGGCCGTAACCGGGCCGCTTTTCGCTTTCTCGGATACCTGGCAGCTCGTCATCAACACCGGCACGACCATCGTGACCTTCCTCATGGTGTTCCTGATCCAGAACACGCAGAACCGGGATTCGAAGGCGCTGCAGCTCAAGCTCGACGAGCTCATCCGGGCCGTGGAAGGCGCCCACAACGCCTTTCTCGATCTCGAGGAGCTGACCGAGAAGGAGCTCGACAAGATCAAGCGGCATTATCTCGATCTGGCCGCCAAGGCGCGCGAGGACCTGAAGCAGGGGCTCGAGGACACCGGCCGGGTCACCGTCGTCATCGACTGATTCCGGACTTGCAGGGCTGCCATGCGGCGACCTCCGCCGAAACCGTTAAGATTCTGATATCCAACCTGGATCTACCCTGCGACCTCAAGGGCTTGAGGACCCGGGCGACCGGGTCGAAACCGCGAAACCGGATGGGCAGGCTGTGCGTTCCGGCGCTATCCTGCCTCGCAATTCGGATCGGCAGCGGCCATTTCCCGAGCATCGCCCGCTCAGCCGACGACGCGGGGACCAGGAGACCGGATGACCCCTTTCGCCATTGCCGGCGTCCAGATGCACATCACGCCGCACAACAACATCGCGGCGATGGGGCATCGGCTCGACCTGCTGATGCATCTCTACCCCTGGGTGCAGATGGTGCTGTTCAGCGAGCTGGCACCCTACGGCCCGCTGCTGCATCACGCCCAGCCGCTGCCGGGCAGCGCCGAAGAGGCGTTCCAGGCGATGGCGGCAAAGCATCGGGTCTGGCTCGTGAACGGCTCGATGTACGAGCGGCATGAGGGCGCCATCTACAACACGGCCTCGGTGATCGACCCCGAAGGCAAGGTGGCCGGGCGCTATCGCAAGATCTTCCCCTTCCGTCCGCTCGAGCAGGGCGTCGAAGGCGGCCGCGATTTCCTGGTCTTCGACGTGCCCGGTATCGGCAAGTTCGGGGTGCTGACCTGCTACGACCTCTGGTTCCCCGAGACGGCGCGCCAGCTCACCTCGATGGGGGTGGAGGTGATCCTCCATCCGGTGCTGACGCACACCATCGACCGCGACGTGGACATCAACGTGGCGCAGGCGACCGCCGCGATGTTCCAGTGCTATGTCGTCTCGGTGAACGGGCTCGGGGCGGGCGGCAACGGCCAGTCCTGCATCGTCGATCCGGGCGGGCGCTTCCTCTACAAGGCGGACGTGCTGGAACAGCTCATGCCGGTCGAGATCGATCTCGACCAGGTCCGGCGCCAGCGCCAGTTCGGGTTCCGCGGCCTCGGCCAGATGCTGAAGAGCTTCCGCGACCGGCCCGCCGATTTCCCGGTCTATGACCGCGAGGCGTTCGACCCCGCCTATCTCGATTCCCTGGGTCCGCTGGTGCAGCCGACCCGCGACGGCGCCGTGCCGATCCCGGGGCCGGAGAAACCCGCGACGGCGCGCCCGAAGCTCGTCGGCTGAGCCTCGGCCCTCAGAACATCTTGTTGACGGTCTCGGGCGGCGGCGGGGGCGCCGGCATGTCCGGCGGCACCGGGATCGCCTGGAATTCGCCCTTGATGCCGGCCGCCCATTGCCGGGCGCGGACCAGGAGCTGACGGCGATCCGACTGCATCCGGCCGCGCGCGACCACGATCCCCAGATCGGCGCCGTGATAGCGATAGTCGCCCGCGCTATAGACCCGCATGTAGAAGGCCTCGTCCTCGCCCGAGACGTTGCTCCATTCGGTATCCGGCCGGGAATAACGGATCCGGCCGTCATCCTCCATCCGGTAGATGCCGGAGGCGGGGGCGCGGGTGATGAGCTCGACCCCCTCGCCGGTATGCTTCAGGATGAGCTGGCTCCAATTGTCGAACTCGGCCCAGCGCGCCTGCACGGCGTCGAGATCGACCTCCCAGTCGACATCCATGAATTCCAGCAGGTGGAAGAGGAAGATCGGGGCGCCGCCGTAGGTCCCGGTGATGAGATTGGTGAGCGGGCTGGCGCCGCTGACGCGCGGATTGAGTTCGCCGAGATAGACTTCGCCGGAATCGGTATCGATCAGGAAATCCATGCAGAAGGCGCCGCGATAGCCTTCCTTGTAGAGACGGTCGCCGAGCTTCTGCACCATCTTGCGGACGGCGACCCTCTGCTTCTCCATGCCGCCGATGAAGGCGTCGTTGCCGCACCAGCCGCCTTTGTAGGGCGTAAGCTCGTCGAAGCCCGTGATGTCGGTCTGCATCGGCCCGGCGAGCGTGCCGTGCCGGGTCGCCACGCCCTCGATCGTGCCGGGCAGGTGATTGATACGCTTCATCACCTTCAGCGCCTCGCCGACGATCTTGTCCCGGTGCTTCTCCCAGTCCCGCTGGTTCGCGATGAAGAAGGTGGTGCGGCCGGAATCGCCATAAGGCGTCTGCACCACGAGATCCTTGCCGAGCTTGGCGCCCTGGGCCAGCTTCAGGAGCTCCGCGTAGGTCTCGGCGCGGCCGAGCGCGTTCGGCACGCTCTTGATCCCGGCCGCGTTGCCGACCTCGGTGGTGACGATCTTGGAATCGAGATGCTTGCGGAGCTTCGCCGGCGGAAGGGCGATCTGGATGCCGAGTTCCTTCGCGAGCGTCTCGGTCTCCTCGTCGAACATAACCAGCACCATCTTGCCGCGACCGCGGGCGCGGATATGCGCAGCGATGTCGCGATGGCGCAGCAGCCAGTTGCAGACATCCTCGATCGAGCGGAATTCGTGCGGGCCGGTCTCGCGCGGCACCACCATCTTGGGGTGTCGCCTGTCGAAGGAATCGAAGAAGGTTATGTATTCGAAGCCGTGAATCCAGCGATCGAGCCCGAGCAGGTTGTAGGGCGTCGGCGAGAGGAAGTAGACCGGCGTCTCGTTGGTGCGGAAATAGGCGTAGATCTCCGCAAGCCCGTTGAGCTTCGGCTTCGAACGTCTGGACATGGCGCTCCCCATGGCCCCGATCGTTGCCTATGGCCGGCGGACGGAGCCTTCCCCGAAGGCCTTTGGGCCATTCTGCGGCGGCGCGGGCCGGGCTGTGAAGAGCCGGCGACAAAGCCGATCCCGCGCCTAGCGGCCGGGATCGTCCAGGCCGGGATCGTCCAGATAGTCGATGATGTCGGAATCGGCCGGTCTCATGCCGATCTGCGTGAGCAGCGCATGGACCTGGCCGCGATGATGGGTCTGGTGGTTGAAGAGAGTGATCAGCACCAGATGTAGCGGTGTTTCGGCTTCCGCACCCGAGATGAAGCGGTAGCGGAGCGGCTTTGCGAGGATTGTCGCATCGAGCCCGTCCACATAGGCGATGAGCCGCTCATCCACCGCCGCGCGCTCGGCCGCGAGCGGCTCGAACCCTTCATGCAGCACCGTATCGAGCCCGGCGATGTCGTTCGACCGGCCTTCGAGCCGGTCGAGCCAGAGCCGATCGACCACGAGGAGATGATTGAGCGTGTGGTGGATCGAGCCGAAGAAGGCGCCGCGGTCGCGCTTCCGCTCGGCGTCCGGCAAGCCGGCCACGAGGCCGTAGAAGCGGCGGTTGACCCACCGGTTGAAGCGGGCGAGCAGCGGATAGGGATCGGTGGGGTTCATGCGGCGCGCAGCATGCCGCAAGCGACAGGCGGACGAAATCGCCGAATGACGGTGACGCGCCGGAAAACGACCAATTTCATTCACATTTCTTGCCATTTTCAGGCATGATCGGCGAAGGCTATTCACCAAAACGGGTATGCGATGAGCCTCCCCTCCATGTCCGCGCTCCGTGCCTTCGAAGCGGTGTCGCGCCATCTGAACATGGCGCGGGCGGCGAAGGAGCTGAATCTGACGCGGAGCGCGATCAGCCATCAGGTCCGCTTCCTCGAAGCCGCCGTGGGCGCCGAGCTGCTGCGGAAGGACGGCCGCGGCATCGCGCTCACGCCCGAGGGCACCGCCTATGCGCTCCGGATCCGCGATGCGCTCGCGGCGCTGAGCGAGGCCGGCCAGAAGATCCGGGAACCTTCGGTCGCGGGGCGGCTGCGCATCAATTGCCAGCCGAGCCTCGCCACGCGCTGGCTCTCGCTCCATATCGGCGAGTTCCACCGCACCTATCCCGAGATCGACCTCGAGATCAGCAGCTCGAGCGACGTGGACGACGTCTATCGCGGCGAGGTCGATCTCTTCATCCGCTACGGCAATGGCGTCTGGAAGGATCGCTGGGTCCGGCTGCTGACGCGCGTCGAGTTCTTCCCGGTCTGCAGCCCGCAGTTCCTGAACCAGGCCGGGCGGCTGCACAAGCCGGACGATCTCGCCGGTCTGCCGCTGATCCATGTCGCCGATCGCGGCGACTGGGGGCGCTGGCTGCTCGCCGCCGGCGCGGAGCGCGTCGCCGCGCATGTCGGGCTCTGGTTCGACGACGCCCATCTCGGCCTCAACGCCGCCGCGGCCGGACACGGCATCGCGCTCGGCGACCGCTTCATCGCCGGCGAGGAGCTGCGCTCCGGCCGGCTGGTGCAGCTCTTCGATCTCGCGATCCCGGCGCCCGAGGCCTATTACGCGATCGCCGACCCCGTGAAGGCGAGCCGGCCGGCCGCGCGCATCTTCATCGACTGGACGATGGACCGGCTCCAGCTCTCCATGCGCCAGACGCCCGGGCCGCGACGGCGGCGACCGGGTGCCGGCGGCTGAGCGGAAACCCGGCGCGGACCCGACGCAAGGGTCCCGCGCCGGCCGCGCGCTCAGTGCAGGATGGAACTGATGAAGCCGCGCAGCCGCTCGTTCTCCGGCGAATCGAAGATCTTCGCCGGCGCGCCCGATTCACCGATCACGCCATCGACCACGAAATGCACCTGGTCGGCGAGGCGCCGGGCGAAACCCATTTCGTGGCTGACCACCACCATCGTCCGCCCCTCTTCGGCGAGTGCCTTGATGGTGTCGAGCACGCCCGAGACCAGCTCCGGATCGAGCGCCGAGGTCGGCTCGTCGAACAGGATGATGCGCGGCTGCATGGCGACCGCGCGCGCGATCGCGACGCGTTGCTTCTGGCCGCCGGAAAGCTGTGCCGGGTAGGCGTCGCATTTGTCGAGCAGCCCGACGCGATCCAGGACCGCCCTGCCTTCTTCGATCGCCTGCGCCTTCGGCTTCCCCTGCACGATCACCGGCCCCTCGATGACGTTCTCGAGGACGGTGCGATGGGTGAACAGGTTGAAATGCTGGAACACCATCGGCATATGCGACCGGGCCCGGCGCAGCGCCGCTTCCGGCGCGTGGCGGAATCGCCCGTTCTCCTCGAAGCAAAGCTTCTCGCCGGCGAAGACGATCTCGCCCGCCGAGGGCATTTCGAGGAAGTTGATACAGCGGAGCACGGTCGACTTGCCGCCGCCGCTGGGGCCGATCAGGAAGGTGACCTTCCCTTCCGGAATGGTGAGATCGACGCCCTTCAGCACATGAAGGTCGCCGAACCGCTTATGCAGCCCGCGAATGGTGACGACGGCGCCATCCGGCTTGCCGGCGGTCTTCTGGGTCGAAACAGCCTGACTCATGCTCATGCTTTGCTAGCGCTCTGCTGAATTTGCACCTTGGAACCGGCGCGGAGATAGGCGGGCGTCAGCCAGCGCTCGACACGAAATACGAGGCGCGAGGCGATGAAGCTCAAGACGAAGTAGACGATCGCGACCATCAGGTAGATCTCCATGCTCCTGAAGGTGGTCGAGATCACGATCATGCCGTTACGCAGCAGCTCGTTGACCGCGATGTAGGAGACCAGCGAGGAATCCTTGAGCAGCGATATGAAATAACCGCCGATCGTCGGAACGGCAATCCGCAACGCCTGCGGCAGGATCACGCGGCGGTAAACGGTCGCCCGCGACATGCCGATCGAGAGACCGGCATCCCGCTGGCCCGCTTCGATGGAGATGATCGCCGCGCGGAACACTTCCGACAGATAGGCGCCGACATTGAGGCTCAGGCCCAGCACGCCGGCCCAGAATCCCGGCAAGGTGATGCCGATTTCGGGCAGCGAAAAATAGAGCACCAGGAGCTGAACGATGAGCGGCACATTGCGCCAGACCTCGACATAGGCGGCGAGGAAGCCGCCGAGGACGCGCCCGCCGGCGATCCGCCCCAGCGCCACCAGCAATCCGATGACGATCGCGAACACCATGCTGATCAGCGACAGCTCGAGCGTCACCACCGCGCCTTCGAGCAGGAACGGCATAAATCTTGGAATTAGGACAAGGAAATAATCAACCATCGAGACGAGTGCCCGGTCTGCTTTCTGAGAATGTAAGGTCGGCAGGGAGCCGCCGGCGGCGGCCCCCTGCCCGGTTCCGTCGAAGCCGTCCCTACTTCATCATTTTGACCTGGTAAGGATCCCAGGCGCCGTATTTCTCGATGATCGCCTGGCGCGTGCCGTCGGCATCCATGTCGTCGAACGCCTTGTTGATGGCTTCGCGCAGGTCGTTGCATTCGTTGCGCACACCCACGCCGAGACCGCCGAGGATGTAGGGCTGATCCTTCTCGGCGTCCGCCCATTCCTCATTCGGGATATAGGGCAGCGGCTCGCCGATGATGCGGACGTCCGACATCTCCTCCACCTGCGCCTGGAAGGTCGCCTGGTCGAGCACCACCGCCGCGACCTGGCCGTTGCGCAGGGCCTGGAAGGGTTCGCCGAAGGTGTTGAAGTCCATCACCGCGGCGACCTTGCCGTCGTCATGGAGCTTGTGCGCATTGATGGAGTCCATCGTGCCGAGCGTGCTGGCGACCGTCTTGTCCTTGATGTCTTCCAGCGTCTGGTACGGCGAATCCTTCATCACGATGACCGTGTCGTAGAGCATGAAGTAGGGCCGGCTATAGCTGATGCCGCCGCCCTGGATGCGCTCCTGCGTCACCGTCATGCCGGAGAGGATGACGTCCCAGCGGCCCGCCTTGAGGCCGGGGATCATGGTCGTCCAATCGGTGATCGCGTAGTCCCATTTCGGGATGTCGAGGCGCTTGGCGAGCTCGGCCATCAGATCGGCTTCGAAGCCTTCGTACTGGCCGGTCTGCTCGTTCTTCCAGGCGAACGGACGCAGGCCCATGAGGCCGTTGGCCGACACCAGCACGCCGCGCTCCTTGATGGCCGGCAGGCATTCCTCGGCGGACGCGCTCGATAGCGGCGCAAGCCCCGCGATCGTCGCGGCCGCAACCGCGATGCCGAAAAGCTTCGTAATTCGACTGTTCATTGAGGCCCTCCCAGGCGTCATGCCGGATAGTTCCGGCTTGGTCGAGTTGTAAGGCGGGCGCAGATCATCAGCCGGGGCGCACCGCTAAAAGTCTGTGTCCGATTTTTTGCACGTAATTGCAAGCTATCAATGCACGGTGCCGGCGCGTCCGTTGGCCCCGACCGACGTCCCAACGGCCGGGGCCGAGAGGACGACACGGTAGGTCCCGGCGACGAGCTGTCGCCGGGCGCGTCCGATCCGGCATGCCATTCTCGTTCGACCGGCCGCGAGCCCGCGTCCGGTTCGTTAACGGCCCGCGCGTCGTTGGCCGACGGTCAGGCCGCCTCCCTCTTCAGTTCGTGCGACATGCAGTGGACGCCGCCGCCGCCATACTGGAACATCGAGACGTCCGGCGCGAAGACCTCGAAGCCGAGCGCCTTCAGCTTCTCGTTGAGATTCTTGTTGGTCGCCATCGACAGGACGCGGTCCTTGCCGAGCGCTACGACATTGCAGCCGAGCCGCACGCAGTCCCGATAGCTCACGTCGATGAACTTGATCTGCTTCGCCTTGAGGAAGTCGATGACATAGTCCTCGAGCGCCTCGAGGCATACCACCGCGGTCTTCGGCGCCACCATCACCACGAGCGCGTCCATATGGACGAAGGCCGCCGGGATCGGCGCCACATAGGCTTCCCAGCCTTCCTTCTCGACCCACTTCGCAACCTGGCGCGCGCCCTCTTCCTCGGAGCGCTCGCCGCAATAGCCCATCAGCACGACGCCGGGTTCGAGGATGTCGAAATCGCCGCCCTCGAAATGACCGGCGGTCGCCCAGTTCCAGATCGGGATGCCGGCCTTGCGATAGAACTCCTGCACCACCGCGTAGTCGCGCCGGCGATAGGGCGTCTGGATCGAGCAGACGAGCGCGCCCCAGGGCGTCATCGCGCTCGAATCCCGCGCATAGACGCTGCAGGGCAGGCCCTCGTCCGCTTCGAGATAATGCACACGCACGCCGCAATGCTCGTAGATCTCGACCATCTCGCGATGCTGCTTCTGGGCGAGCTGGGCGTCGTAGCGGATCCCGTACTGCTCGAGATTGGCGAAGGTGCGTTTGGCGATGTGGCTGATCGGGCGCCAGCCGAAATGGTCCGGCTTGCCGAGCAGCACGTCCTTGAGGACGCCCGTGCCGTTATCGACGCCCCAGCCTTCCGGCATCTCCGGGGTCGGACCGCCGCCGACGCTGCCGTTCGCCTTGCCCTTGCCGTTCGCACTCTTGCTCATGCTCGTCTCCATGGAACTGGCGGCAGCATTGCCGCGGTTGGGCGATTTCGGCCCATCATTCGATTTGGCTCATCATTGCCAGCGCGGCGTCTGGCGCAACCGGAAAAGCGGTCGCCGGAAATGGTGAGTATGATTCACCAATCCCATGCGCGGGATGCATGGCCACGGAAGCGACTAGGACCGCCGGACGGCCGCCGCGATCGCCTCGAAGGCGCGGAGCGCCGGGCCGATCTGCTCGGGCATGGTCGGTTTCGGCCAGCTCGAGAACTTGACCGCGGTCATCTCCGCCTCGGGGTCGATATAGATCATCTGGCCGTAGATGCCGCGGCCGAGGTGAATCCCCCGCGTGCCGTCCGCCACCCACCACTGGTTGCGGTAGGCCCCCTTCGGCATCTGCGAGCGGAAGGGTTCCTGCCGGAACTTCTCCGTCTCGCCCGCGCGCGATTGCCGCACCCATTCGGCCGGCACGATCTGCCGTCCGTTGAAATGCCCGAGATTGCGGTGCATCTCGGCGAAGCGCCCGAGATCGCGCAAGCTGACGCAGAGCCCGCCGTCGGCAAGCGCGGTGCCGACGCCGTCGAGGCAGATATAGGCTTCATGCTCGGTGCCGAGCTTCGACCAGATACGCTCGCCGAGCAGCTCCGCCAGATGCCGGCCGGTCGCCCGCTCCGCGGCCCAGCCGAGCGTATCCGTATCGGCGGAGCGATAGGTGAAGGCCTCGCCATGCGCGCTCTCCCGCTCGAGCCCCGCCAGGAGCTCGTAGATCGAGCGCGGATCCTCCGGCCGCGTCCGCGGCGCCCAGCCGCAGGCGATGTCGAGCAGGGCCGAATGTGAACGCGGATCGTAATAGTCCTCGCTGAAGCGGATGCCGGTCTGCATGTCGAGCAGATGGCGCAATGTCGCGCCGCCATAGCCCGAGCGCGCAAGCTCGGGCACATAGGCCGCGACCGGCATCTCCGGATCGAGCCGCCCTTCCGCCGCCAGACAGCCGATCATGTCGCCGACCACCGACTTGGTGACCGACTGGCACATATGCGTCGTTTCGGGGAGGAAGCCTTCGCGATAGCGCTCATAGACGATCCGCCCGCGCGCCAGCACGAGCAGCCCGTCGGTGAAGCTGTCGGCGAGCCAGGCCTCGATCGTGCGGCTCTCGCCTTCGTTGATGAAGCCGAGCCGGTCCAGATCGCGCGGATCGCGCTCGAAGGCGAGCGCCGGCCCCTCGCCGCGCGGGATCGGCGCCGTCGGGAACATCCGCCTGACGTTGCGAAAGCACCACTGGATATGGGCGCGGCTCGCCTGCCAGTTCTCCGGCGTCACCCGCAAGCCGGCCTGCGGCGGAAAGCCGCGCATCATGCTTCCGATCCCGCCATCCTGCATCGCCCTCTCCCGCCCTTGTCGCGCATCGCCGATGTCGCACCTTGCCGATCCTGCGGCATTTCGCGCGCGCGCGCCAAGCCCCCGCGGCGCCCGCAGGCCGGCGTCTCGATGCGGCGATCGGCGTCAGATCTCGATCAGCATCCGTTCGACGTTCGCATAGGCGGAGCCGTCGGGAGCCTCGAGGGGATAGCGGCCGAGGAGCTTGTAGTCGGCATTGCCGAGGCCGTCCTCGCGATAGCGCCGGTCCTTCGGGGTCGGCCAGCGCGCATCGTAGAAGGCGCGGTTGCGCCGGCTCTCCTCGCTCGGCACGCCCATGCTGGCGAAGCCGCGATTGCGATGCGGCAGGGTGTTGAAGGTGCCGTCGCGCAGTTCGATCTCGAGCCCTTCGGCAAGGCAGCGGTTGCGCAGGTCGTTGTCATGAAAGCCCCAGCCCCAATAGTCGTTGCTGTAGCCGTTGACGCGGCGAAAATCCGCGGCCGGAAACATCACCACCGCGCCGAAGAAATCCTCGTAGCGATGGCGCACCACGAAGTCGGAGCCCTCGCCGCCCGCCACGGCGTCGGCGCCGTACCAGACGACGCGCGTCGGCCGGTCCGGCGCGCGGTAATCGGCCCAGATCGGCAGATAGTCCACGTCATGGAAGCAGACATAGTCGCAGGCTGCCTCGGTCAGCAGGAACCCGGCATTGCAGAGCTTGCCAGGATTGAAGGCCTTGCCCGCTGCCTGCTCGAGAACGGTCACGCGATAGGGGATGTGCTTGTCCAGCTTGTCGCGCTGGAAATAGGCCGCGATATGCGGAAGGAAGCGCGCGAGATGCGCCGCGCGGTCGCGATAGGGCACCAGGATCGAGAGCCGGGGCAGGGTCATGCCGAAACCCCCTGAAATGGGGCGCCAACGATGCCCCCGGCCGCCGCTTCGGCGCGATGCGCGGGCTCGGCCTAGCCGAGCCCGCCGACGAGCAGATCGTGGAAGAGCGGCTGCAGCCAGGCGAGCCAGAGATAGCCGCCGGCGACCGCGAGGACGAAGGCCACGCAGGTGAGCTTCACCCCCCGCGCCGACATGCCGCCGAGCGGAACGGGCATCGGCTCGGGCTGCGCGACGGAGGGGTGAATCGGACGCATTCGGGAATAATACGCCCGCGGCTTTCCGAGCGTCGATAGCGATCCCATATAAGCCACCGTCCGCATTAACCATGCTGGAGCGCCAATGGCGACCGGCCTTTCGGAATTTCGCTAGTGGCCCGCCACCGCTCCAGGACGGCGCGCTGGCTCGTTCCGCTGCTGCTCGCCCTCATCGTCCTGGCCGCGATCGCCTTCTGGCCGAAGCCGGGGGCACATGACGCCCCGTCGCCGACGGCATCCGCCTGCATCGCCGAGCCCCGGCTCGCGAAGCCGGGCGAGACGGTCTGCGGGCTCGGCCTCGACGCCGAGGCGCGGATCACCTACCGCGGCAACCCGATCTCGGACCCCTGGATCGTCACCTACGACAGCAGCGGCGCCGGCAACCTCCCCGCCCGCGCCATGGTCGTGTTTCCGCCTTCGGAGCGCTTTGCGCTGCTGGCGGGCTGCGAGGGCGACGATCCGCAGGCGATCTGCTGGTCGCTGCGGCTGGTCGATCTGGTCGCCGGAAAGGTCCGGCCGGTATCCAGCGCCTCGCATTACGGACCGAAGCGCTGGATCTCCTGGGCGCCGGACGGCAATCGCCTCGCCCTGATCGACGATCTGGAGGGCGATCAGGTGGTCACCATCATGGAGGGCGCATCGGGGGCGATCGAACTGCATCGACCCGAGAACGGGATGGCGGTCTGGCGCATCGACGAGAAGAGCTTCGCGTGGGATGCGGCCGACCGGTTCCATGTGACGGTGACGCCCTGCGAGCGGAGCGAGGATCCCGCGCAGCCCGCGTCGAACTGCAGCGAGCCTGTCCGGTACAGCGGCACGGTGCCGCTTAGCGCGATCGGCGCACCCTAACCCGAGGGATCGTCACCGGCCGTTGACGTCGTCGCGCGGGCCGCGCCCGGCGTCGGAGACGTCCGCGTCCGTGCCGCTCCGGTCGCTGTGGAAGACCAGCGCCATCAGCAGGATCGCGAGGCCCGAGCTGAAGAGCGTGCCCAGCACCAGCGCGACCCAGCCATGAGCCGAGAGGGCCGGCATCACCCAGCCGTTCACGCCCCACAGCACGAGGCAGATGAAGGCGAGCAGGCCGACGCAGCAGGCGGAGAACAGCAGAATCCAGCGCATATCCCTCTCCATCGCCGGGCCGATCGGAAGCCCGAAGGTTGGTGCGCGGAGGGATGTTCGGAGGCCGTGGTGGGCGCGACAGGGATTGAACCTGTGACCCCTACGATGTCAACGTAGTGCTCTCCCGCTGAGCTACGCGCCCTCGACCACGAACAGTCGCTTCCGGCAGCTTGCAGGATACCAGATCCGCCGGCCTCCCGACGGCCGGGAGGGTGTGGCTATTAGCAGCGCCCCCCGCATCTTGGCAAGCCCGGAACCGGGGGAAGCCTGCCCTGCGCGGGCCCGAACTCGCGACCTCAGGCCGCGAGGATGGCATCCACTTCGGCCACCAGGTCGCGCAGGTGGAAAGGCTTCGAGAGAACCCGCGGCGCGCCGGGCAGGCCGTCGCGCTGGCGAAGCGCCACCGCGGCGAAGCCGGTGATGAACAGCACCTTCAGGGCGGGGTCCTTGGCCGAGGCGCGCCGGGCGAGCTCGATGCCGTCCAGCCCCGGCATGACCACGTCGGCCAGGAGCAGGTCGAAGACGTTGCTCTGCATGGCTTCGTCGGCGATCGAGCCGTCGCTCGCCGCCTCCACCATATGGCCAGCACGGCGCAGCGCGCGGGCGAGAAACTCCCGCAGCGACTCGTCGTCCTCGGCCAGCAGAATGCGTGCCATGCAAAGCCCCTCCTAGAGCGCCTGGAACCATAATCTGCAAGCTTGAACCAAAGGTTAGCACAGCTTAATGCGGCAAGGCAGCCTCGCTTAGGGACGGAATTCGACCAATGACAGCGCAGAATCAATCGGTTAAATCAGACGGCCATGACCGTAAGCAGCGCGCCCGTCCCGCCGAACGATCGGCCCTTCGACTTGCTCGCGCCGGCCGCGCAGAGAGTGCCGCTGGTCTTTGCTTCGCCGCATAGCGGCAGCGTCTATCCACCCGAGTTCGTCGCCGCCTCGCGCCTCGATCCGCTGACCTTGCGGCGCTCCGAGGATTCCTATGTCGACGAGCTGTTCGGCGCAGCGCCGGCGCTCGGCGCGCCGCTGCTGCGCGCGCTTTTCCCGCGCGCCTTCGTCGATCCCAATCGCGAGGCGATGGAGCTCGATCCCGCCATGTTCGAGGACGCCCTGCCGCCGGGCGCGAAGGTGGCGACGCCGCGCGTCGTCGCCGGTCTCGGCTCGATCGCGCGCGTCGTCGCAACCGGCGAGGAGATCTACGGACATAAATTGCGCTACGCCGAGGCGCGCGATCGGCTCGACCGTTTCTATCGCCCCTATCACGGCGCGCTCGAGGAGCTCGTTCATGCGACGCGGCGGCGCTTCGGCCATTGCCTGCTGATCGATTGCCATTCCATGCCTTCCGTCGGCGGGCCGATGGAACGCGACGCCGGCGATGCGCGCGTCGACGTGGTGCTGGGCGATTGCCACGGGCGCTCCTGCGCGCCGCTCGTGACGAGCCATGTCGAAGGCCTGCTGATGCGCCAGGGGCTGCGGGTCGCCCGCAACACGCCCTATGCCGGCGGCTATGTGACGCAGTTCTACGGCCGGCCGGCCGAAGGGCTGCATGCGCTGCAGATCGAGATCAACCGGGCGCTCTACATGGACGAGGCCAGCTATCGGCGCGGCCCCGGCTTCGAGCGCATCCGCGAGGCGATGACCGGGCTCATCGGCGGCCTGGCCGCGCTGGAGCGCACGGCCTTCGCCGCATGAACGACGCGCCGCCGCCTTTCGCCGACATCGCAGTGCGGGATGCGACGCCGGCCGACATGGCCGCGATTCGCGAGATCTACGCCTATCACGTCCTGCACAGCGTGGCCTCCTTCGAGGAGGTGCCGCCCGGCGAAGCGGAGATGAACCGCCGCCGGGAGGACGTCGTCGCCAAGGGCTTCCCCTATCTCGTGGCGGAGCGTCAGGGCATCGTTCGCGGCTACGGCTATTGCAGCACCTTCCGCCCGCGCTCGGCCTATCGCTACACCGTCGAGGATTCCGTCTATGTGGCGCCGGACGCGGTCGGCCAGGGGTTCGGCCGCGCGGTGATGCGCGAGGTGATCCGCCGCGCGACCGAACTCGGCATGCGGCAGATGATCGCCGTGATCGGCGATTCCGCGAGCGGCGCCTCGATCAAGATGCATGAGAGTCTCGGCTTCCGCCGCGTGGCGGTGCTGCCCTCGGTCGGCTTCAAGCTCGGCCGCTGGGTGGACGGGGTGATCATGCAGCGCGCGCTCGGCGAGGGCGACGGCACCGATCCCGCCCGGCGCTGAGCCGGCCCGCGGCCTTCTCCCGATAAGCAAAAAAATGGCCGTGCCCGAAGGCACGGCCAAGTTTATGGGAGGAAACGCCCATGAGGCGTTCGAGCGGCAGCGAGGTCGTCAGGGGGACAGACCGGCCGCATACCGCAATGCACAATATTAGGGTCGACAAGGCCAATTGCAATAGCGGATCTTGCAAATCATCCCGTTGATTTTGCTTATTCTGCGGCGCTTTGCCGCAGAAAGTCTTTTCCGCGTGCATTGCAAAAAAATCTTCATACGCCGCGATCCGGGGACCGCCGGGCACGCGCGATGAGGTTATTCGTCGCCTTGGCACGGGTCTTGCTCCTTTCCTTGCCGGAACAAGGAGCTTCGACCAATGCAGATCACCCCCGGAACCCGCCGCTGGATCCTGCGCCTCGCCGGCGCGGCGGCGATCGCCGGCCTGACGCTGGGCAGCGTCCCGGCGGCGCAGGCCAGCGGAAACCCCGAGACTCCCGCCCCGGCAGCGCTCAAAGGCGACTGGACGCTTTGCAGCGGCGAGATCGCCGAGGTCGAGGCGGAGCTCGGCATACCGAGCCTCCTGCTGCAGGCCATCTCGACCGTCGAATCCGGGCGTTGGGAGAAATCCAGCGCGGAAAAATTTGCCTGGCCCTGGACGGTCATGGCCGAGGGCCGCGGCCGCTATTTGCCGACCAAGGCGGCCGCCATCGCCGAGGTGGAGAAGCTGCAGGCCGCCGGGATCCGGAACATCGATGTGGGCTGCATGCAGGTGAACCTGAAGCATCACCCCGACGCCTTCGCCAGCCTCGAGGAGGCCTTCGACCCGGCAACCAACGTCGCCTACGCCGCCGCCTTCCTTCGCGCGCTCAAGAACGAGCAGCAATCCTGGGTCAAGGCGGTCGGCAGCTATCATTCGCGCACCCCTGCCTTCTACGTGAAGTACAGGGCGAAGGTTTTCGCCGCCTGGCGCGACGAGCGCCGCGATCAGCGGCAGCAGGAGCGCCAGCTCGCGGCCCAGGCGAAGCTCGGCCTCGTCGAGAGCCTCGGGTTCCGCCACGCCGGGCCGGTGCCGCCCACGATTACCGCCTGGGCGGAGTAACCTCCCGTGCGCATCAACGCGCTGCCGCGATCGCCGAGATCGCCGCGGCGAAGCGTTCAATCTCGGCTTCGCTATTGTAGTAATGCACGGACGCGCGCACGAGATCGGGCAAGCCTCGCCTGGTCGCATCGAGCAGCGTCGACGACGGCGAGGATCCGGAGACATTGATCGCCTGGCCGCGCAGCCGCGCGACGATATCGCGCGCGCCGACGCCGCCGAGCGTGAAGCTCACGATCCCGCAACGGTGTCGACCGAGATCGCGGACGGCGACGCCGCCGATCCGGCCCAGCGCCTCCCGCAGGCTCGCGGCGAGGCTCGTCACGCGGCCTTCGATCGCCGCCAGCGACCAGCCGAGGGCGTAGTCGATCGCGACGCCGAGCCCGAGCTGCCCGGCCA
>CAZMUZ010000024.1:0-39415 GCA_964569315.1 uncultured Rhodospirillaceae bacterium
GCAGCAGCAGCCACACGCCGGAACCGGTGAGCACGCCAATGCCCAGGGCGAGGATCGCTTCCATCATTGCTTTGGCAACGCTTGCGCTGCCGGCTCCGGTGCGCGCAGGAGGGCCGCTCGTTGCGCGCGAACCGACTGATGGCCAAGCGCGATCAGGATCAGCACCGTCGCGCCGACGACGAGCAGGAACACCCCGATGTCGAAGAGGAGGGCGCTTGCGAGAGGCACCGCGCCGATCAGCGGCAGCTCCAGATAGGAGGAATGGGAGGTCAGGAACGGATGGAGGAAAAGCCAGGCGCCGGCCCCCGTGAGGGCCGCGACCGAGAGCCCCAGCCCCATCCAGCGCACGGGCAGGATGCGCAGATGCGCCTCCACCCAGGTCGTGCCTCCCGCCATGTACTGCAGGATGAATGCCACCGCCATGGTGAGGCCCGCGACGAAGCCGCCGCCGGGAAGGTCATGTCCGCGCAGCAGCAGGAACACCGCAAACATGCCGATCACCGGAAACAGCAACCGCATGATCAGCGCAGGGATCATCATCGAATCGGCGATGATATCGCCCCTTCGCCGACCCGGATCGGCGTCGTCGAACGCGTTCTGGGCGCGCTGCTGTTCGGGGATATCGACGCTTTCCGGTGCCGGCCGGAACCGGCGCAGCAGGGCGTAGACGGCGAGCGCCACGACGCCGAGGACCGTAATCTCGCCGAACGTATCGAAACCTCTGAAGTCGACCAGTATGACGTTGACGATGTTGGTGCCGCCGGCTTCCGTGTAGGCGTGCTCCACGAAATAGCGCGAGATGCTGTCGGGCACGGGTTGCGTCATCGCGACGTAAGCCAGCGCCGACAGCCCCGCGCCTGCGGCGATCGCGATCGCCAGGTCGACGAGCCGGCGCGGCCGCAACGCTCTCCCGAAGGATGCGCGCGATCCGGCGTTCTCGATGCGCTTCGGCAGCCAGCGCAGCCCGAGCAACAGCAGCACCGTAGTCACGGTATCCACCACGAGCTGCGTCAGCGCGAGATCAGGGGCCGACATCCAGACGAAGGTGACACAGGTGACGAGGCCGGCGCCTGCGAGAAGAATGAGCGACGCAAGTCGATGAAACTTCGCTTGGTAGGCTGCGCCGATGGCGCAGACGATCCCGATCGCCCAGATCAACGCGAAGGCAGGATCGAGGTCGGTCGGTGCCAGCCGGCCTCGCGCAAAACCTCCAGCCCAGAGCGGCCCCAGCGCACCGGCGAACGCGACGCAGACCAGCAGCCGCAATTGCGGCTGCAGGCGTCGTGTGCCGAGGAGCTCCTCGAGCGAGCGCGCGAGGCGCGAAGACAGGAAAAGGAGGGCACGCTCGAAGATGCGCTTGCTCTTGATGTGGCGAATCAGCGGCGGCCCCTCGACGCCGGTCAAGAGATACCGCCTCAGGAAGAAGTAGAGCGCGACACCGCCGGATAGCGCGAGGACGCTCATCAGCAGCGCGAAACTGAATCCGTGCCAGACGGCGAGGCTGAATTCGGGCGTTTCCGGTCCGAGGACGGCATGCACCGCCACGTCCAGGGCGGGGCCCACCGTGCGGGCCGGGACGATGCCGACCACGAGGCAGGCCAGCACCAGGAGTTCCACGGGAAACCGCATCCAGCGGGGCGGCTCATGGGGCATGCGCGGCAGGTTCGTCGGCGCCGGGCCGAAGAAAACGTCGCGTATGAAGTGCAGCGAATAGGCGACGCTGAACATGCCTGCCAGCGTGGCGATATAGGGCAGCGCGTCGTCCACGAACGAACCGTCGTGGAGTTCGATCGTCTCGGCGAAGAACATTTCCTTGGACAGAAAGCCGTTCAGCAAAGGAACGCCTGCCATCGCGGCGGCGGCGACCATCGCGAGCGTCGCCGTTACCGGCATCAATCGCCACAAGCCGCTCAATTGCCGGATATCGCGCGTCCCGCTCTCGTGCTCGATGATGCCCGCGGCCATGAACAGCGACGCCTTGAAGGTCGCGTGATTCATGATGTGAAAGATCGCGGCGATGAGCGCGAGCGGGGTGTCCAGCCCCACCAGCAGGGTGATCAGCCCGAGATGGCTGATGGTCGAATAGGCGAGCAGGCCCTTGAGGTCCTGCTGGAAGATCGCGAAGAAGGCGCCGAGCACGAAGGTGCTGAGGCCGACGGTGCCGACGAGGTAGAGCCATTCCTGGGTCCCCCCGAGCGCCGGCCACAGCCGAACCAGCAGAAACACCCCGGCTTTCACCAGGGTGGCCGAATGCAGATAGGCGGAGACCGGCGTGGGCGCCGCCATGGCATGCGGCAGCCAGAAGTGAAACGGAAACTGCGCGCTCTTGGTGAACGCCCCCAGCAGGATGAGGATGAGCGCCGGGAGATAGAGCCTGTGCGATCGGATCAGGTCGCCGGCGGCCAGCACCTCGTCGAGATCGTAGCTGCCGACGATGTGGCCCAGGATCAACACCCCTGCCAGCAGGCAGAGCCCGCCGGTTCCGGTGACGACGATGGCCATGCGGGCGCCCTCGCGCGCACCGGCATTGTGGTGCCAGTATCCGATCAGCAGGAACGAGAACAGGCTGGTCAGTTCCCAGAAGAAAACGAGCTGGATGAGGTTGCCCGACAGGACGATCCCCAGCATGGCGCCCATGAACGCCAGAAAGAACGAGAAGAAGCGGGGTACCGGATCCGCCGGCGACATGTAGTAGCGCGCGTACAGCACGACTAGGAATCCGATCCCCGAGATCAGCACGGCGAACATCCAGGCGAAGCCGTCCATCCTCAGCACGAAGCTCAGGCCGAGATCGGGGATCCACTCCACCTCGTGGCGGATGGGCTGGCCGCCAGCCACGGCCGGATAGGCCATCCAAAGCAGGGCCAGGCCGCCGAGCGCGACCGCACCGGCCAGCCATGCCTCGGCGTTCCGGGCATTGCTCGGAAGCAGCGCCGCGAAGAAGCTGCCCAGAAAGGGCAGAGCGATCACGGCGAAGAGAAGCATGTCGTGCGGCATTGTCGACTGTTCGAACCTATCGCTTCGGCAGGGGAGATTTCCGGCTCGTCGCCGGAGGTCGGCCATTTTGGTTGACTTGCGGCCGCGCACGCAAGGATTCGAAGCGAAGATCCGCCGTTCTGCACGGAGCTTCCTCGACGCTCGGATGGCGTCGGGGCCCGCGACCGGGGGTCGCAAGGGGCGCGGAATCATGCCGCAGGAACGATCGGCGCATTCGCGTCGAGCGGCGGAAAAACCGGATCCGACCGTCGGCATGGTGCACGGGATCCGGAGGGAAAGTTCCGCGGTGGCGCACCATGGCCTTGCGCGAAATCCACGAGGCCGCCGAGCGAGGGAAACGGCAGCGGAGACACCGACGTCCCGGAGGGCCCGCGCGACGCTCTCCTCGACAACAACTCGCTTGATGGGGCCGGCGACGAGGCCCTAATCTCACGGCGAAATTCTCCACCGCGCGCCTTTCGCGTCGGAAATTCCGGTTTATCCCGATGACGACGCATCGCCTGCTGGCCGCCGCCGCCCTGCTGCCCGATGGATGGGCGCGTGACGTGCTGCTGGAGATCGGCGTCGACGGTACCCTGACGGGGGTCACGCCGGACGCCGTGGCGCTGCCGGCCGCAAGGCACGCGGTCCTGGCGAAGGGCCCGGTCCTGCCCGGCATGCCCAACCTTCATTCGCATGCCTTCCAGCGCGCCATGGCGGGGCTGACCGAACGCGCGGGGCAGGGCGGAGCCGCCGCCGAAGATAGTTTCTGGAGCTGGCGGCAGGTCATGTATGGCTTCGTCGAGCGGCTGACGCCGCCGCTCGTCGAAGCCATCGCGGGCCAGCTCTATGTCGAGATGCTGAAGGCGGGCTTCACGGCGGTCGCCGAGTTCCACTATCTGCATCACGACCCCGAAGGCGCGCCCTATGCCGATCCGGCCGAAATGTCGGAACGGGTGCTGGAGGCGGCGCGCCATGCCGGCATCGGCATCACCCATCTGCCGGTGCTCTATGCGCAAGGCGGGTTCGGCGCGCAGCCGCCCCGGCCCGGCCAACGCCGCTTCCTCCATTCGCAAGATCGCTATGCGCGGCTGCTCGAGCGGCTGGCGGGCCGCCATCGCGCCGATCCGCAGTTTCGCCTCGGCATCGCGCCCCATTCGCTGCGGGCGGTCACGCCCGAGCTGCTGCGCGATGCGGTCGCAGCGCTCGATGCGCTGGATCCGGCGGCGCCCATCCATATCCACATCGCGGAGCAGACGCTCGAGGTGGAGGACTGCATGGCCTGGTCGGGCCAGCGGCCGGTCGAATGGCTGATGGCGAACCAGCCGGTCGATCCTCGCTGGTGCCTCGTCCATGCGACCCATATGACTGAGCTCGAGACGCGGAACCTCGCGCGGAGCGGCGCGGTCGCCGGGCTTTGCCCCACCACGGAGGCCAATCTCGGCGACGGCTTCTTCCCCGCCGGTGCCTATCTGTCGGCCGGCGGCGTCATCGGCATCGGCTCCGACAGCCATATCTCGGTGAGCCCGGTCGAGGAGCTGCGCTGGCTCGAATATGGCCAGCGGCTGCTGCAGCGCCGGCGCAACCGCCTGGCGGGCGCCTCCGGCTCGGTCGGCGCCGACCTCTATCGCGCGGCGCTCGCCGGCGGCGCGACCGCGCTCGGCCGTCCGATCGGACGGCTCGCCCAGGGCGCACGGGCCGACCTGCTGGTGCTCGACGGCGAGCATCCTGCGCTCTGCGGCAAGAGCGGCGACACGCTGATCGACGCGCTCGTCTTCGCCGGCAACAGCAATCCGGTGCGCGATGTCATGGTCGGCGGGCGCTGGGTGGTGGAGGAGGGCCATCACCACGCCGAGGAAGCCATGCTGGCGCGGTTCCGGGGCGCGATGGCGACGCTCGCCGCCTAGAACGGGTCGATCCCGCTCGGCGCCCGTACGGTCTGCCGGCGCCCGACTTGCCTCGATCGGCGGCGAGGCTCTCGGCATGAGGCGGCGGTTGCGCTAGGCTTCGATTCGATTCGAAGGAGCCGATCGATGATCCCCGCCCGTGCGACAGTCCTCGTCTGCGCCCTCCTGATCGGAGCGGCGGCGGCCGGACATACCGAAGAAATCAAGGATAAGGCGACCTCCTCCGTCCGGATCGATTTCCCGGACGGGGTGATGCGGGTCGAGACGAAAACCGACGAGTTCCGGGTGGTGAGCTACTGGCCCGAGGGCGCCACCGATCCGAAGCGCGTTCTGGTGCAGCAGAGCGTGCGGGTCGTGCAGCGCGAGGATGCGGAAGGGCCGGAGGCGGCCGAGGTATCGGTCGCGACCTGGCATGTCATCGGCGATGGCAACCGCGCCAAGATGATCAATCTCGATGCGAAGGGCGAGGTGGCGCGGCCGCTCGCCATCAACTCCAACCCCGCCTATTTCGCCGTGACCAGTCTCGGCTGCTGCGGCGCGCTCGACGCGACCCGGCTCTACAGCCTCGAGAACGGCAAGCTGCTGATGCAATATTCCGGCGAGCCGGCCTGGCTCGAGGTGCCGAACAGCCGCGGCCTCATGCGCATCGCCGGGCTCGACAACGCCTGGTCGGCAAGCTTCGACCCGCAATACCAGGCGGACCCGAGCCTCGTCGCAATCCTGTCCTATGCCGCGCCGACGAAACCGATGCGCAAGGTCGCGATCCGCCTGACAGCGGGCGCGATCGACAGCATCATGAGCCTGCCGGAGCTCGCTTTCCTCGCGGCGGGCGCCGATCCCGATGCCCATTTCACGCTCTGGTCGGCGGACGGGAAGCGCGATCCGAAATCGATCACCGATGTGAGCCTGCGGGTGACCTTCACGCCGGACTACATCGTTACCATCCCGATCGTTGCCGACGATCTCGATTTGGCACATGCCGCGACGACCGGCGGCCTCGCCGTGGCGCAATTGCCGATCGAGTAGGAGGCCCGGCCCGAACGGCCTGCGCGGTCAGTCGAGACCGGTTTCGATATCGAGCGCGTGCAACGCTTCCGCTAGCCTGCCGCTGTCGATCAGGGTCTCCGCGATCCGTTCGACATCGGCACCGAGCGGGCGGTCGGTACCCAGCGGCGCGACGATCTCCCGCAGCGATCTTCGGGCCAGCGCCGGTCCCGTGCCGAGGGCCGCCGGCTTCGTATGATCGACGGCCTCGGTCGCGACCAGCAGTTCGATCGCGACCAGGAGGCCGAACCGTTCGATCCCCGTCTCGAACTTGGCGACGGCCAGCGGCGCGTTGGTCGTGTCGTCCTCGATCCCGTCGGCGCTCGCCCGCTGGTCGGCCGCGACCGGATTGGCGCAATGGCGGATCTCGGCCGCGAGCGCCTCGGCGGTTTTCATCAGCGGCGCCATGCCGGCGGCAGGCGGCGCCTCGCGCGTGAGCCGGTCGGGCAGGTCGGTGAAGCGGCCGCTCATCAGCCGCGCGATGCGATTGACCGCGAGGTTGGCGGCCTGGGCGAGCCCGAGCGCCGCCATGTCGAAGCCGAGCGCGAGGGCCGGCGTATGAAAGTTCCCGTTCGACAGGATCGCGTCCTCGGCGGCGAGCACCAGCGGGTTGTCGCCGGCGCCCTCGAGTTCCGGGCGCAGGGCGGACGCGGCGCCGGCGAGGGCGGCGCGAAGGCTGCCATGCACCTGGGAGACGCAGCGGAAGGATAGCGGGTCCTGCAGGCGGCGCGCAGCCTCCGGTTTCTCGAGCGCGCTGCCGGCGAGGAGCTGGCGCAACAACTGCGCGGTCTCCTCCTGGCCGGGTTGCGGCCGCGCGGCGGCGATGCGCGGATCGAGCGGCGAGAGGTTCGCGCGGAAGCCTTCCATCGAGAGTGCGGCCGCCAGATTGACGAGGAGAAAGAGATCGCGGGCCCGGGCGAGGGCAAGCGCGCCGCGTCCGGCCGTCGCCGAATTCGCGCTGCAGAGGGCGAGCCCCTCCTTCGGCGCGAGCGCGAAGGGCGTGAGACCGGCGCGACGCAACGCCTCCCCGGCCGGCATGCGGTCGCCGCGGAACTCGGCATCGCCTTCGCCGATCACGGTGAGGCCGAGATGGGCGAGCTGGCAGAGGTCCGAGGCGCCGATCGAGCCGACCTGGGGAATCTCCGGATGCACCCCGGCATTCAGCAGCGCGATCAGGAACTCGGCGAGCTCGGGACGAACTCCAGCGCCACCCTGCGCGAGGCCGTTCGCGCGCACCAGCATCGCGGCCCGCACCGCGCGGCGCGGAAGTCGCGGTCCGACGGAATGCGCGCGCCCGAGCACCGTGAGGCGGGAGAACTCCGCGAGCGTCTCGGTCGGCAGGGTGAGCTGCGCCTGCCCGCCGAGGCCGCGCGTCAGGCCATAGACCGCCCGTCCCTCGGCCAGATGCCGCTCGACCACCGCGCGGGCCACCGCCATCCGGTCCCGCGCGGATGCCGCCAGCACGACACGCATGCCGCCAGCGGCCACGCGGCAGATTGCATCGAACCGGAGCGGCGCGTCGCCGATCGCAAGCATCCCCTCGGCCATGCGGCTCCCCTACACCGAAACGGCGACCGGGTCCATGGCGCGAGGGCGGAGGCGGCGCCTCGCCTGCCGGGCGGAGAATAGGGGTGGGCGCAAACCCGATAGCGGCTGTCCCGGGGCTGGCCCTATATAGGCGAAGGCTGCGGCGTGGCGGCCCTTCACCGGTGGAGGCGGCATGACGCGGGATCCGGGGCGGCGCGGGCGCGAGCGGCGCAGCAGCGGGGGCATCAAGCAGCTCCCCTGGCGCACCTACCGCAATCCCTACAAGCCGGTCGAGGTGCTGAACGAGGAGCAGCTCGAGAAGATCCATCAGGCGTCGCTGCGCATCCTCGAAGAGATCGGCATGGAGTTCCTCGATGCCGAGGCGCTCTCGATCCTGAAGCGTGCCGGCGCCGAGGTGAAGCCCGGCGACAACCGGGTCCGGTTCGATCGCGGCCTCGTCCTGGAATCAGTGGCGAAGACGCCGGCCGAGGTCACGCTCCATGCGCGCAATCCGGAACGCAGCCTGACCTTCGGCGGGAATCACGTGAATTTCGGCTCGGTCGCGAGCGCCCCCAACGTGAACGATCTCGACCGCGGCCGGCGGCCGGGCATGTTCAGCGATTATTGCGAGCTGCTGAAGCTCGTGCAGACCTTCAACATCGTCCAGTTCATCAGCGGCTATCCGGTGGAACCGGCCGATCTGCCGCCCGCGACCCGCCATCTCGACGCGCATTACGCGGCGATCACGCTTACCGACAAAGTCTGGCATCCCTATTCGCTGGGGAGGCAGCGCATCTCGGATGCGATCGAGATGATCTGCATCGCCCGCGGTATCGACAAGGCCGCGCTCGCCCATACGCCGAGCCTGTTCTCCATCGTGAACTCGAACTCGCCGCTCCGGCTCGACGGGCCGATGCTGCAGGGGCTGATGGAAATGTCGCGGCACGGCCAGCCGGTGGTGCTGACTCCTTTCACCCTCTCGGGCGCCATGGCGCCGGCCTCGATCGCCGGCGCGCTCGCGCAGCAGAACGCCGAAGCGCTCGCCGGCATCGCCTTCATCCAGATGGTGGCCCCGGGCTGCCCGGCCATGTATGGCGGCTTCACTTCGAACGTGGATATGAAATCCGGTGCGCCCGCCTTCGGCACGCCGGAATATGTGCGCGCCGCCATGGCGGGCGGGCAGCTCGCCCGGCGCTACAATTTCCCCTATCGCTCCTCGAACGCCTGCGCCGCCAATGCGGTCGATGCGCAGGCAGCCTACGAATCAGAGATGTCGATCTGGGGTGCGGTGATGGGCGGCGTCAACATGATGCTGCATGGCGCCGGCTGGATGGAGGGCGGGCTCGTCGCCTCCTTCGAGAAGCTCGTGCTCGACGTCGAGATGCTGCAGATGATGGGCGAGTTCCTGCAGCCGATCGAGGTGAACGACGATACGCTCGCGCTCTCGGCCATCGCCGAGGTCGGTCCGGGCGGGCATTTCTTCGGCGCCGCGCACACCCTCGAGCGCTACGAGACGGCGTTCTACGCCCCGATGCTGTCGGACTGGCGCAATTTCGAGACCTGGCGCCTAGCCGGCGCCCTCGATGCGAGCCAGCGCGCCAATGCGATCTGGAAGCAGGCGCTCGCCGAGTTCCAGCCGCCGCCGCTGGACCCGGCGATCGACGAGGCCCTCAGGGATTTCGTCGATCGCCGGAAACGCGAAGGCGGCGCGATCGCGGCGTAGCGGCGTAATGCCCTCCCCCTTGGACGGGGAAGGGAGGGGTGGAGGCGCGCGCTCGCTGACGGCGCCCCCCGGCCTGACCCTCCCCCGCAAGGGGGAGGGGATCAAAGCCGGTATGGCTAGCGCAATTGCCGTCGATCCGAAGATCGATCCTGACGGGAGCGACCGCTCCCGTCAGGATCGGCGCTTACCACATCACCGGCGGCGTCTTGGTAACGCGCTCGGCGCCGTTCTTGGTGATGATGACGTTGTCCTCGTAGCCGGCGCTGCCGACGCCCGCGGTGGCGAGAAAGGCCTCGACGCCGAACACCATGTTCTCCTTGAAGGTGGTGCCGGGCTCGCCCATCAGCGTCGAGATATAGGGCTTTTCGAAGAAGAGCCCGAGGCCGTGGCCGAAGAGCGGGAATTTCTCCGCCGCCTGGTCCTTCTCGCCGCCGAACTCCTTCATCAGCTCGTCGCCATATTTGGCAAGGTCGGCGAGCGCCATGCCCGGCTTGATGCGCTGGATGAGCTTGTCGACGATGCCGGCACAGCTTTCGACCAGGTGCTTCTGCGCATTGGTCGCGCGCTTGCCGCAGACGGCGGTGCGACCCGGATCGAGCCAATAGCCTTCCACCATCGGCCCGTAGACCCAGCCGCGCACGAGATCGCCCTCGACCGGCTTGTCGTGGCTGTAGCCGTTCAGCGGGTCGCGGGTGAAATAATGGATGAGCTTGCCGTGGCTCACCGGGATCATGTGGACGTGGCCGCCGCCCTTGACGACCTCGTAGGCCGCATCGGCCGCCGCCTCGCTCTCCTTCTTCCCCATGACGAGGCCCTGGAGCAGCTTGTCGAGCGCGCGGGTCACGACCTCGCCGCCCATGCGGATGGCCTCGAGCTCGCGATCGCTCTTGATGAGGCGCACGTCGCGGATCAGGTCGTCCTCGACCTGCCATTCGATCTGCGGCGTCGCCGCCTTGAACATGTCCCAGTACTTCATCGGGAAGAAATCCGAGCCGACGAAGCCGACACGGCCCTTGAGCCCACGCTTCTTCACCATCTCGGCCGTGCTCTGGATCGTGTTCCGGCTCCAGGAGATCCGATCCGTCGCGAGCCGGCTCGCGTCGGGATCGTGATCGTCCGACATGAGCTCCGGCTTCTGGCCGCGCTGCACCAGCACCGAGGCGAAGGCGCGCGCCGTGGTGATCGGCGTGTCGAGGCCCTGACCCGACCCCGTGCCGTAGTAGTTGGTCAGGTAGAGCACGTCGCCGGAGCGCTCGAAATTACCGCCGGAGCGGCCCCAGACGATTGCGGCGTCGAGGTTGCGGCGCTTCAGCCCCTCCTCGACCTTCTGCCAACGCGCTTCATATTCGGCTTGGGGGAAGAACATCGTGACCATCGATACCTCTGTTGAGCTTTGCAAGGGGGCGGGCGAGCTTATCAGATCGTGAGCGGCAGCAAAGAAATGTTCGGCCGCGAAGCCCATCGGCCGCAACGGGGCACGGGCTTTGCGTCCTCGATCGCCTACTTTGCGCGCGCCTTCCGGAGGCGCCGGGTCTTTTTCCCCGATACCTTCTTCGGCGCCGCGCCATTCGCCTTGCGGTCCGCCTTCAGGCGGAACCGGAGCTTGCGAACGTTCCACAGCATGAAGACCTCGGAGGAAGCGACGCCCGGAAGGCTCGCGATCACGCGCTCGCGATAATGACCCAGCTCCTGCGCATCCTTGAGCGCGACCTCGAACATCACGTCGAAACCGGTCGCCACGAGGCCGACCCAGGCGATCTCCTCGCGCTCCGCGAGAATGTCGGCGACGGCTTCCGCCTTTCCCGGCGTCACCCGCAGTCCGACGACGGCGACGATGGGGAATCCCATCTTCCATGCGTTCGGAATGGCGATGACGTCGACGACTCCGTCCTCCATTAGTTGCAGCGCGCGTGCCCGCACCGTGCCGGCAGAGACGCCGAGACGCTCGCCGATTTCCTTGTAGGAGCGTCGACCGTCATCCTGCAGCTCCGCGACGATGAGCGCGTCGAGTTCGTCGATGGTCGGAATGATTGTCATTTCTCTGACGATTTTGCAGCGGAACGGTTGACATACTACGTTTTCGACTGCGTAATGGTCAAGAAATTGACAAATCCTCAGGGGGAACAACCGTGTCGCCAGCCAGCCAATCGGACGAGAACACCGGTGCGCACATTCTTGCCGCAGCCTTGCGATCGATGCGCCCCGGCTATCTCGGCGTCGTGCCGGGCCGGCCGATCACGCAGGCCGGCCGCCTGCTCGTGGAAACGGGCGATGCGCGCTGGATCACCCATGAAGCGGTCTGCCTGCAGATGGCGCTCGGCGCTGCGGCGGACGGCAGCCTTGCCGTCGCGATGATGAAGCAGGTCGGCCTCAATGCCGCGATGGATGTCGCGTCGTCTTCGGCGGTGCATCGGAGCGGCGGGGCGGTGCTGCTGATCGTCGGCGACGATCCCGGCGCCTTCGGCTCCGACGTGGAGGGCGATGCGCGCGTCTTTGCGGGTGCGCTGGAGCTGCCCTCGATCGAGCCGGCGGGCGTGGACGACATCCCGAACGCGCTGCGTATCGCCGCCAAGCTCTCGGCGGAGAACCGGCTTCCGGTTATTTTCCGCGTCACCACCCAGATGATGGCGGCGCCGGGAAAATCCGGCGCGCAGAACGGCGCCGCGTTCGGAAAGGCGCCGGCCGTGGCGCCGCTGGAGGTCTGGACGACCGACCCGCAAGGCCAGCGCATCCGCCTGCACGAGACGCTGAAGAGCATCGTCCGGCAGGCCGCCTGCGATGTGGTCGAGGGCAAGAAGGATCTGCGCATCGTCGCGAGCGGCCATCCGGCCGGGCTCGCGCGGACGTTGGGGCAGGAGGCGCTTTTCGTGCGCCGCGCCCAGCCGCTGCCGGATGCGGAGATCGCCGCTTTCGTGAAGCGCTCCGCCGCGCCCATCCTGGTGCTGGAGGACGGACAACCCCTGCTCGAGCGCGCGGTGCTCGCGCACGCCACGGGACCGGTGCTCGGTCGTTTGAGCGGGCATGTGCCGAGCTATGGGCCGCTCGATGTCGGGACGATCGCGGGTGCCGCCCTCAAGGGCGAGGTCGCGAAACTGCCCGAGCGCAAGGTCGAAGCCTTCTCGGCGGACGACATCCAGGGACTCGGCACGCTCTATACGGACCTCAAGGAGCTGGATCTGCTGCCCGTGGTCTGCGATGCCGGCCTCTGCGGCGTCGCGCCCTATCTGATGCCGGAGATCGCGCCCCTGAGCTACGGGCTCGGCAGCGCGATCGGGACGGCGGCGGGCGTCGCCGTCCGGCGCGGCAAGGCGGTGGCGATCATCGGCGACATGGGCTTCTTCCATGCCGGCATCGTCGGGCTGCTGCAGGTGGTCCGCGAGCAGGCGCCGGTGCTGGTGGTGGTGCATGACAACGGCGTCGCTGCCTATACCGGCGGCCAGCCGCATGTCGGTTCGTCGGCGCGCCAGGGCGAACGCCAGGTCGATATCGCCGGCGTTGCTGCGGGCGTCGGCATCCAGCAGGTCCAGCACATAACTTCCGCACAGGCCAAACGCGGCGAGATGAAGCGGGTGATCGCCGCGTGGAAGACCAATCCGATCCCGGCCGTCATCGTGCTCGACGACCGGGTCAAATCAGAGCACGAAGCCCGCTAGTGAAGTGGGCATCAACTGGGAGGACAGCATGAGGTTGAGAAAGCGGACGACGCGCCGGACCGTGTTGCTCGGCGCGCTTCTCGTGACGTCGGGGCTGGGCCTTGCGGCAGGTCTCGCCGATCGCGTGGCGCAAGCCGCCGACGAGTCTCTGGTCGTCGTTTCCTACGGCGGCACTTACCAGGATGGGCTTCGCGAAGCCTTCTTCGTTCCCTTCACCAACGATACGGGCGTCGAGATCGTCGAGGATTCCGGCGGCAGCGTGCCCAAGATCAAGGCGATGGTCGAAGCCAACAGCGTCCAGTGGGACGTGGTCAACGTCTCCTCGTCGGAATATGAGGTGCTGGTCGAGCAGAACCTGATCCAGAAGATCGACTATTCGGCCTTCGATCAGACGACGCTGGCACCGCTCCCCGATTTCGCGAAGCTCGAATATGGTGTCGCCGCCAGCTTCTATTCCTGCGGCATCACCTATCGCACCGATCTCGAGAACAAGGAACATCCGAAGACCTGGACCGAGTTCTGGGACACCGAGAAGTTCCCCGGGCCGCGCGCCATGCCCTCGGCCAATTACGTGATCCCGCCCTGGGAAGTGGCGCTGATGGGCGACGGCGTGGACCCGGCTTCGCTCTATCCGATCGATTTCGACCGCGCGCTGGCCAGCCTCGACAAGATCAAGGGCAGCGTGAAGGTCTGGTACGAGGACACTGCGGCCGGCGTGCAGTCGCTGATCGACCACGAAGTCGATTACGCGATGCTCTGCAACAACCGCGTGGTGGCCGCGCGCGACAAGGGCACGCCGGTCGATGTCGAATGGAACCAGTCGCTGCTCGATCATGACGTCTGGGTGATCCCGGTCGGCTCGACCCATACCGAGACGGCGATGAAGTTCCTGAGCTCGATGCTGGATCCCAATCGCCAGGCGGTGCTGGTCAAGCAGCAACCGATCGGCCCCTCCAATCCGGACACGCTGAAGCTGCTCGATCCGAAGGCCGCAAGCTCGCTGCCGACGGCGCCGGAGAACGTTCCGGTGCAGGTACCGATCAAGGCCGGCTTCTATTCGGAGCCGGCGCCGAACGGCACGTCGCAGCTCGAATACGGGCTCCAGAAGTGGAATGCCTGGTACGGGCAATAAGCGGCTGCCTTAGCTGACGCCACGGACAGGTCGGGCCCTCGGCGCGATGAGGGCCCGGCACTGTCGGTGGCGCTTTACCGACGGCCTTGCGGGGAAGGCTGGACTCCGGGGGCAGGCACCGATATCCGTGATTCCGGAAGATCGCTGCGCCCCTCGCTGCCCGCCGGACAACCCATGAATCGCAGGTTTGGGGCGGAGAGGCGGTGTCGCGCCCTCGCCGATCCACCCGCGGTCCCGCGATGCGCCGGGATCCCGAAAGAAGAGGTTCGCTGCCCCGCATGAAGCCGCAATCCGCCCCGCGCCAGGACGCGGCCCGGCCAGCGTCGAGCGCAGCGCCGGCCGAGGGTCTCGATCTGCTTGGCGTCACCAAGCGCTACGAGCCGCTGGCGCCGCCCGTGGTCGACGATCTCAGCCTCGCCGTGAAGCCGGGCGAGTTCACCGCCTTGCTCGGCCCCTCGGGATCGGGGAAAACCACCGCCTTGATGATGGTTGCGGGGTTCGTCGCCGCCACGGCGGGCGACATCCGGATCGGCGGGCGTTCGATCGCGGGGCTGCCGCCGGAAAGCCGCAACATCGGGGTGGTGTTCCAGAACTACGCGCTCTTCCCGCACATGACGGTGCGGGAGAACATCGCCTTTCCACTGCGGATGCATCGGATCCTCAAGGCGCGCCGCCAGGCCATGGTGGAGCGCGCTCTCGATCTGGTGGGGCTCGGCGGCTTCGGGGCCCGCTTCCCGAGCCAGCTCTCCGGCGGTCAGCAGCAGCGTGTGGCGCTGGCGCGCGCCATCGTGTTCGAGCCGCCCCTATTGCTGATGGACGAGCCGCTCGGCGCGCTCGACAAGCAGCTTCGGGAGCAGATGCAGTACGAGATACGCCGCCTGCACAAGGAGCTGAAGGCGACCGTGCTCTACGTGACGCACGATCAGCGCGAGGCGCTGACCATGGCGGACAACGTCGCGCTGATGCGCAACGGCAGGCTGGAGCAGGTGGCGTCGCCCGCCGACATCTACGCCAATCCGGCGTCCCGGTTCGTCGCCTCCTTCATTGGCGACTGCAACCTGCTGGACGTCTCCGCGTTCGTCCGCTCGGGCGATCGCTGGCGGGTCACCGTCGGCGGCTATGGCGGCGACTGCGGCGGCCCCGGTCCGGCGGAGGGAGCGGCTGCGCTCGCGGTGCGTCCCTCGCATCTCATCCTGGCCCCGGCGGGGGGCACGGGGCTGCAGGGCCGCATCAAGGACGTCGTCTTTGCCGGCGAAAGCTTCGATTGTCAGGTCACGCTCGAGGATGGGCAGACGGTCTGGGTGCGCCGGGCGGCGACGCCGCTCGAAGGCGCGCCGGCGCCGGGGAGCGGCGTGACCGTCTCGTGGATGTGGGAGGCGGCGCGGCTCGTATGACCGGCCAGCGCAACATCGGCGCCACCCTGCTCGGAATCTCGATCGGCTTCCTGGTCCTGCTCTATGTGCTGCCGATCTCGAACCTGGCGCTGCTGAGCCTCGTGGAAGGCGGGCGAGCCTATCGCGAATTTTTCGCGATGGAGGCCTCGATCCCGATCCTAATCAACACCTTCCTCTTCTCCGCCGAGGTCACGTTCTTCTCGCTGGTCCTGGGTTACCCCGTCGCTTGCGTGGCGTTGACCGCGTCGCGGCGCTGGAGCGCCATCATTCTGCTGATCTCGACCGTGCCGCTCTGGACCAGCCTGCTGGTGCGCACCTATGCGTGGCTCGCCTTGCTCGGCCGGAACGGCGTCATCAACCAGACTTTGCAGTCCGTCGGGCTCATAGACACGCCGCTCGACCTCAGCCGCAACAGCTTCGGCGCCATGGTAAGCAGCGTCTACATCATGCTGCCGCTGATGGTGTTGACGCTCTACGCGGCGATGCGGCAGATCGACATGAACACGATCAAGGCGGCAAGGACGCTCGGCGCCCGCCGCTCGCAGGCCTTCCTCGCGGTTTTCGTGCCGCTCTCCAAGCCCGGCATCGTCTCGGCCTGCCTGCTCGTGTTCATCATCTCGCTCGGATTCTTCGTAACGCCCGCGCTGCTGGGCGGTCCGTCCGACCGGACCTTCTCGATGCTGATCGCGCAGCAGATCAATCGCCTCGCCGATTTCGCCGCGGCCTCCGCGCAATCCATCTTCTTCCTGGGGATCTCGATCGCCATGCTGCTGGTTTTCGCCGGCACCATCGGCTTCGACCAGTTCATCGGCGGACGGCTCCGGCAGCAGGGGCGAAGCTGGCTCGCCGCCTCCCCTTTGGTGGATCACCTGCCGCTTCTGGCGCCGCCGCTCCGCATCCTGGAATCGCGCTTGCTCTGGAACCTCGTGGTGGGCGCGATCCTGCTCTGGCTGCTGTCGCCCTTCCTCGTGATCATCCAGCTCTCCCTGTCCGCGGCGGACTATCTGCAGTTTCCAGTGCAGGAATGGTCGCTGCGCTGGTACGAGGAGCTTGCGGCGACGCGCCAATGGCGCACCGCCGGCCTGAACTCGCTGGTGGTTGCGGCGATCGCCTCCGCGCTGGCGCTTGGAATAGGCCTTACGGCGGCGCTCGGGCTGCGCGAGGTGCGCGGCAGCGTCGGCCGGTTCGCGCTCGTGATCCTGCTGGCACCGGCCCTGCTGCCCTCGATGATCTATTCGATCGGCGCCTATCTGGCGGCGGCGAAGCTCGGCTGGGCCGACAGCCGCACGGCGCTGGCACTCGCCCATTCGACCCTCGGCCTCCCCTTCGTCATCATCATCCTGACGACGGCGCTGGGCAGCCTCGATCCCAATCTCGAGCGCGCCGCCCGTTCGCTCGGCGCCGGAAAATGGGCGAGTCTGCGTTTCGTCACCGTGCCCTTGCTGCTGCCCGCGCTCGTCAGCGCCGCCATCATCGCCTTCCAGACCTCGTTCGACGAGGTGGTGGTGTCGCTCTTCCTCAGCGGCGTGCGCACGCGCACGATCCCCCGGCTGATGTGGCAGTCGGCGACGATGGAGGTGGATCCGGCGGTGATGGCGGTCGCCGTGGTGGTGCTGGCGACGGTGCTGATTGCGGCGCTGTTCGGCTACCTGGCGGTCCGGCTCGTGCCGGGCATGCGCGCGCGAGCCGCGTCGCGATAGAAGACGCTCGGCCGGCCGGCGTCAGGCGGCTTTAAAGATCGCCGACCGGATGGGAGACCGGCTCCTTGCTCGCGAAGAGATAACGCTGCAGCAGCTCGCGATAGCCGCGGAAGGCGTAGTTGCCGTTCTGCGCGAGCAGCTCGGCCCGCCGCTCCCGATACTGCCGCGGGCGCTTGTGCCAGGGCGCGTTCGGATCGGCGTGATGCATCGCGTGCAGATTGTTGTTGAGATAGAGCAGGCTCATGATCGGCCCGCTCTCGATGACGACCGTGCGCTCCGAGATCGCACTTCGCGCCTGATGCTCCGCGAAGGAGCGCATCAGGGTAAGGGCGAGCCCCGGAAAGGCGAAGAAGAACACATATTCCCCGACCGGCATCTTGCAGATGCCGACGACCCATCCGAGGACCAGCGCGAGTGCGACCAGATGCAGCGCCCAGTCGCGCAGCACCGCCTTGTTCCGCACGACGATGCTGTCCAGCAGCTCCATCATCACGCGCCAGGCGACGTAGGGCGGGCCGAGGACGAGACGCCCCGCGAGCGTGTTCATCGCCTTCCGGTAGGTCCGATGCAGCCAGCCCATGCGCGCCCACTGCGAGTCGGTGACGTAATAGGATTCCGGATCGTCCACCGGGCAGGTGAGGCGGTAATCGCGATGATGCGTCAGATGCGTGCGGCGATAATGGGTGTAAGGAAGCCACAACCACAGCGAGGGAAACACCAGCAAGGTGTTCCAGAGGCGCTTGCGGAAGGGATAGCCGTGGATCGCCTCATGCTGCAGCCCGCCCTGAAGGCAGACCACATAACCGCCCAACGGCATCAGCAGCCACCAGGGCAGGGCAGCGTGGTACCAGGTCAGAAAACCCCATGCGACATAGGTGCAGACGGCGACGGCCAGAGTCGGGACGTCCACCAGCGGACGCTGATGCGCACGGACGTGAGAGCTGTCGACCATAGGTTGAATGCCGGCGAGTTCGGGCCAGTCCTTCGCTCGGTTTCCTGTTATGCCGATGGGCAGGTTTTCCTGCAAGGGAAATCCCTCTCCAGCCCGGTTTCCGCGGCTCTCCCGGGTGACATTCCCGACCGTCCCGGCCATATTTCACCGGCCGGTCGACTTACCCGAGGAACCCTCCAAGGAACGCCATGACCGCTCGTCCGAAATCGCCGGACCCGCTCACCGGGCGCTGCCTTTGCGGCGCGATCGCGCTCGAGATCCGCGGCCCGGTACGCGGCGTCGTGGTCTGCCATTGCCGGCAATGCATCCGCCAGCATGGCGCCCCGCCGGGCTTCAGCCAGGCCGCATGGGAGAACGTAAGGCTGACCGGCGAAGAAAACCTTACCTGGTACGCTTCCTCGGCCAAGGCGCGGCGCGGCTTCTGCCGGGTCTGCGGCTCCAGCCTGTTCTGGGAACCGGTCGGAACCGGTCGGGTCTCCTTCACGGCCGGGCTGCTGGACCAGCCGACGGGGCTCGAAACGGTGCGGCACATCTTCGTCGCCGACAAGTCGGACTATTACGAGATCCACGACGACCTGGAGAAGTTCCCCGGAACCATGCAGAAGGCGCCGTCGATATGAGCAGCCCGGGCAAGCATGATTCCGCCACCGGCCACTGCCTCTGCGGCGCAGTCAATTTTCGCGTCGTCGGGCCGCTGCGCCCACTGGTGAGCGCCTGCCACTGCAGCCAGTGCCGTCGCTTCCATGGCGCGCCGGGCGCCTATACCTCGGCGGCGGAAAGCGATGTCGTCATCGACGGGCGCGACAGCATCCGCTGGTACAACTCCTCGCCCGGTGCGCGCCGCGGCTTCTGCATGACCTGCGGCACCACGCTCTTCTGGCAGGAGATCGGCGCGAAGGAACTGGACATCGTCGCCGGCACGATCGACCTCCCGAGCGGGCTCAAGCTCGCTCGGCACATCTACGTCGCGAGCAAGGGCGACTACGAGGTGATCGCCGACGGCCTGCCGCAGTTCCCCGCCAGCAGCCGGGGATGAGCCTCGCGGGATTGCCGATGTACGACCTGCCCGAGCTGCGGTGGGCGACCGATGGCTGGTGGCAGGCCCTGCGCCGGGGCTTCGCGGCGGAAGGCGTCGGCGACCTCCCTGCCGCGCTCGATCGCGGGCTTACGGCCCATGGGCAATGGCGTCGGCTCGACCTGATTTTCGGGCAGAGTTGCGGCTATCCGCTGACCCACGAGTTCGCGAGCCTCCTCCAGCCGGTGGCGACCCCCCGCTACGCGGCGGCAGGGTGCGACGGTGCCAGCTATCGGAGCTGGGTCCTGGTGCGGGACGGCAGCGACGTGGCCGGCCTCGACCAGCTTGCCGGCGCGAAGGTCGCGATCAACGACCGCACTTCGCAGTCGGGATGCAATTCGCTGAAGTTCCTGGCGGCGCCGCTGGCGAAAGCGGGCCGGTTCTTCGGCAGCGTGACCGAAACGGGCAGCCATCTCGCGAGCATCGAGGCGGTGCGCTCAGGCGCGGCCGACCTGGCGTCGATCGATTGCGTCACTTACGGGTTGCTGGCGCGGCACCGTCCGGCGGGGTTGTTCGGCACCCGCATCATCGCGGCCGGCCCCGTGGCGCCCGCCTTGCCCTATGTCGCGCCCGCGGCGATGAGCGGAGCAACCCTCGAGAAGCTTCGTCGAGGGTTGCGGCGCGCCCTCGAGGATGCGGCGGCGGCCGAAGCGCGCGCCGCGCTTCTCATTGCGGATTGCGCGATCCTGCCGCGCGATGCCTATGGCGTGATCCTCGAGCAGGAGCGCGCGGCGGCGCGGGCCGGCTATACCGAGCTTGCCTGACGAAAGCCGTCAAATCGCGAATCGGGCCGGGTGGAAGGGGGCGAGCTCGGCCGGCATGTTCCCGGTCGCGATCTCCTCGGCGAGCAGCCGCCCGATCTCGAGCGCGAGCGTGACGCCGCTATGCGTGACGGCGACCCAGGCACCCGGTGCTCCGGCAAGGGGCCCGAGGATCGAATAGCCGTCGGCCGGCATCGGACGCCTGCCGACCTTGCCGCGGGCTTGCAGTCCGGTCGTCTCGAGCGCGGGCAGCCAGCTCCGCGCCCGCTCGACGAGAGCGGCGGTCGCCTTTTCGATGACCGCCGGGCGGTCGCCTTCGCCGACCCATTCGTCGATATCGCCCGCGCCCAAGAGCAGCCCGCCGCGCGGGCTCGGTTGGAGATGGAGCCCGTCCTCATCTGTGGCCCAGAGGAGAACGTCGAGCGACTTCGCCGCGGCGACCGGGGTCGTCTCGACGAGGAAGCCGGGCGAAACCTGGAGCGGAAACCCGTCCGCCAGCACCGCATCGCCGGTCGCAAGCGCCGCGAGCTTCGGCGTGTCGATGCCGGCGGCGATCAGCAGGCCTCCGGTCTCGATCTCGCCGGCGGCGGTCTCGACCGCGGCGATGCGACCGCCGCCGCGACGGACCGCCATAATCGGTCGATTCTCGAGAAGGGTTCCGCCAAGGCGGCGGAAGTCGGCCGCGAGCCAGGCGAGAAGGCGCGGCACATCGACCCAGCGTTCGGTGCTGCAGAAGACGCCGACGATATCCTCGACGAGCAGAAGCGTGGGCCAGCGCGCCGCGATGGCGACGCGATCGAGCCATTCGACGGGATAGTTCCAGCCGCGAAGCGTCTCGTACGTGTCCTGAAGCTGCCCCGCCAGCAGATCGTTCTCCGCCGGCGCCCATTGCAGCGAGCCGCGCCCGTGCAGGCCGATTGCTGCGGCGCCATGCTCGGCGGCCAGTGCGTGGTAGCCCGCGAGCCCCGCAGCATTCAGCCGGTGATAGGGCTCGAAGGCGGTCTTGGTGCTGGCATTCGCCCAGGCGAAGCTGGTGGCGCTGGTACCCTGGCCGAACCGGCCGCGATCGACAGCGGCCACCTTCACGCCGCGCCGGGCGAGCTGCCAGGCGCAAGCGAGCCCGACCACGCCGCATCCGGCGACCACGACATCGACGCGTTCCATGGGGTCTGTCACTGCCTCGCCGGTGCCCGCTCAGGCGCGGGCGGCGCCATAGTAGAGCGTCACCGCATGCTTCGCCTCGGCGAAGAAGAGCCAGCGCTCCACCAGCAGTCCCAGCATGACGGAGAGCGCCGCCAGGACGGCGGCCGGGATCGCGCCGAGCGGCGGCAGGAACATCGCAAGGATCGTCAGCAGCGCCGGCGCGGCGAAGCCGGCCAGCAGCGCGACGCGGCGCAGCTTCGCCGCATGTTTCCGCGCGATGCGAAAGCCCATCTCGCGCATGAGGTAGTTCTCGCTGGTATGCGGCGCTTCGAGGAGGCGGACCGCGCCGAACCGGCCGAGGCCGGTCGCGCTCTCGGCGCTGCTTTCGCCGGCGGCGCCGTCGATATGGCGCCAGTAACCGAGCTTGACCGCGGCCGCTGCGGCGATCGACAGCAGGGCGAAGGCACCGATCAGGCGGTCGGCCTCGCCGAAGCCGAGGAGGATCGCATTCAGCCAGAGCGCCCCGGACATCGCGGCGAACAGGAGATAGCCGGGCGCCACCCAGCGATTGTGCCAATGGGCGATGGGCTTGAGCGAGCCATAGATCATGGCGGTGCAGTAGACCGTCGCGACGGCGAGGAGGGCGGTCGCGGCTCCGGCGAGCGCCCAGGGACCCGTCATGTCCTGCGCGATGACCGCGCCATAGGCGAGGGCGAGGATGGGCAGGAAGGTCAGCAGGGAAAGCACGCCTTCGCGCGACAGCCAGGAGGAGCGCCATTGCGAAAAGGCGCGCCAGGCCCGCTCCGGACGTCCGAGATGGAAGGTGGAGGCGATGAGGCCTGCGGCGATCGCGATACTGCCGAGCCCGAGGCCCACGCCGGCCGGCCACGGATCGGGCGGCAGCCGTCCCGCGGCCGCGAGCCCGCCCATCAAGGCGACCAGCCCGTACCCGGCACCGGAGAGGGTGGTGAAGAGGATGACGGAAAGCGCGGGATGCATGGACGGTCAGGGCGCCGGATCGGATCGCCGGATAGCGAGCCCGGGCATTCTCGCCCGAAGGGCGAGCGAGCCCGGGGCGGAAGGCACGGCGCAGGCGTCGTCCCGCATCACCGCGACAGCATCCGGTCGACCCAGCCGAGAAAGCCGGTGGCGGCGCCGGTTTCCGTCGGCAGCGGCACGGCGCCGGTGCAGCCCGCTTCGCGCTTGCGCGGGCGCGGCGGCAGATACTTGTTGACCGGCCGGCAGCCCTGTTCGGGCATCAGGTCGTAGCCGTCCCGCGCCTCGACCAGCCGCGATATCGCCGAGCCGGGATCGCCGAGATCGCCGAAATGCCGCGCCCCCACCGGGCAGGTCGAGACGCAGGCCGGGACGCGCTCCGCTTCGGCGATGTTCTCGTTGTAGATCCGGTCGATGCAGAGCGTGCATTTCTTCATCACGCCGACATCGTCGTCATATTCGCGTGCACCATAGGGGCAGGCCCAGGAACAAAGCTTGCAGCCGATGCAGAGGGCTTCGTCGATCAGGACGATTCCGTCCTCGGCGCGCTTGTAGGAGGCCCCGGTCGGGCAGACCTCGACGCAGGCGGGCGTCTCGCAATGCAGGCAGGAGCGCGGGAAATGCACCGTGCGTCCGTCGAGCCCGTCGCCCGCCTCGAAGCTGTGCACGCGGTTGAACCAGACGCCGAGCGGGTTCGGCCCATAGGGATCGAGGTCGGTGAGGGGCGCCATATGGCCGCCGCTGTTCCATTCCTTGCAGCTCACCGCGCAGGCATGGCATCCGACGCAGATATCGAGATCGATGACGAGCCCGAGCTTCACCGGGCCGGGATCGGCGGGCAGGCTGGTCATGGCCGCTCCCGCTTGCGACGGAACTCGGCGCCGTAGCGCAGCACGGCTGGACGTGGCATGGCGCCCGGGAGTCCCGCGAGCGCCGGTTCCTGCGGCGCGGTTTCGTGGGTTTCCTCCGGCGCGCATTTCTCGAGCCGGACCTTGAGATCGAACCAGGCGGCCTGGCCGGTGACGGGGTCGCTGTTGCTGTAGCGATGGCCGCCCGGCTGCGGCGGCAGGAGCTCGGCGACGAGCGAGTTGACGATGAAGCCGCGCTTCGCTTCGGGGGCGTCGGGCGCGAGGCCGAAGCTGCCGCCGCGCCGGCCGATCGCGTTCCAGGTCCAGACCGTGTCCGGATTGACGCCGTCCATCGTCTTGACCGGCGCCTTCACGCGCCCGTGCGGACTTACGATCCAGACCCAGTCGTCGTCCGCGATGTCGAGCCGCGCCGCCGTCTCGCGCGCGACGAAGATCGGATTGTCGCCGTGGATCTGCCGCAGCCAGGCGTTCTGCGCGCCCCAGCTATGGTACATCGCCATCGGCCGCTGCGTGATGGCGTGGAACGGATAGTCGCGCGCCTGGATGCCCATCTCCTCCAGCGGGCGATACCAGAACGGCAGCGGATCGAAATAGGTCGCAATGCGCTGGCGATGGCGCTGCGGCGGCTTCACGGCGCCATGGCCTTCGGCGGCGAGGCGGAATTTCTGCAGCACCTCGATATAGAGCCGGAGATGGATGGGCTCCGGGCGGTCGAGGAAGCCCATGCCCGTCGCCCAGGCGAGATAGTCGCGATTGGCGAAGCGGAAATAGCGCTGGTTCGGCGCCAGCTCCTGGCGCCAGAAGCAATCGTTCGCCTTGTAGCGATCGAGCTGCCCGGGGTTGGGCGCGCCGCGGCCTTCGAGCTTGCCGTCCGCTCCGCGCCAGCCGGCGAGCATGCCGATCCCGGGGCGGCGTTCGTGCTTGACCATGTATTCGGGGAAACCGCCCGGATAGGCGGCGGCGCCACCGGCATCGACGAGCCCGGGCAGTCCCAGCCTCGCGCCGAGGTCGATCAGCACATCCTGGAACGGCCGTACGTCGCGATCGGGCTGCAGAACCGGCTGGCGGATCGCATCGGCGACGGAATCGCCGTCGGAGATCGGCCGGTCCAGGAGCGAGATGCAGTCATGCCGCTCGAGATAGGTGGTGTCGGGCAGCACGAGGTCGGCATAGGCGACCATCTCGGAGAAGTAGGCGTCGGAATAGATGACGTGCGGGATGCGGTAGCGGCCGGTCTTGGGGTCCTTGTCGGCCAGCATCTCGGCGGTGCCGCCGCTGTTCATGGCGGAGTTCCAAGCCATGTTGGTCATGTAGAGGAAGAGCGTGTCGATCGGATAGGGATCGCCCTTCCAGGCATTGGCGATGACCATGTGCAGCAGGCCGTGCGCCGCGAGCGGCGCTTCCCAGGAATAGGCCTTGTCGATGCGGCGCGCCGATCCGTCGGGATCCACCAGCAGATGCTCGGGACCATGCGGAAAGCCGAGCGGTATCCCGCCCAGCGGCTCGCCCGGCTTCACTTCGACCGCAAGGCCGGCGGGGAGCGGCGAGGGCGGCGCCGGCTTCGGATAGGGCGGCTTGTAGCGGAATCCGCCGGGACAATCGATCGAGCCCAGCAGCATCTGCAGGATGTGGATCGCGCGGCAGGTGTGGAAGCCGTTGGAATGCGCCGATACGCCGCGCATCGCATGCATGCTGACGGGCCGTCCCACGACATGGTCGTGACGGCGGCCGAGCCAGTCGGTCCACGGGATGTCGAGGCGGATCTCCTGCTCGAAGGCGGCATGGGCGAGCTCGCCGGCGATGCGGCGGATGGTATCTGCGGCGATGCCGGTTTCCGCCGACACCGCCTCCGGCGCATGGCGCCGGTCCAGCAGCCGTTCTGCGACGAGCTGGAAGGACGGAACGACGGAGCGCCCGTCGGCGAGCCGATACTCGCCGGCGAGCATCGGCTCGGCCTCGGCGTCGAAGGCCGGGACCTGCTGTTGGCGATGGCGATCCCAGACGAAAGGCCGCCCGGCCTCGTCGCGAACGAAGAGTCCATGGTCGGCCGCGCCCGGATCGCGGATCACGAGCCAGCCGGCGTTGGTGTAGCGGGCGAGGTAGGCGTAATCGACCTTGTCGGTGCGCAGCAGCTCATGCGCCAGCGCGAGCACCAGCAGGCCGTCCGTGCCGGGCTTGATGGCGAGCCATTCGTCGGCGATCGCCGAATAGCCGGTGCGGACCGGATTGATCGAAAGGAACTTCGCGCCCGCGCCCTCGGACCGCCCCTTCAGCTTGCCGAGGCCGATCTTGATCGGATTGCTCGCATGATCCTCGGCCACGCCGAACATCACGAAATAGCGCGTATGGTCCCAGTCCGGCTCGCCGAATTCCCAGAACGACCCGCCGATCGAATAGAGGCCGGCGGCCGCCATGTTGACCGAGCAGAATCCGCCATGGGCGGCATAGTTCGGCGTGCCGAACTGCTTCGCCCACCAGCCGGTGAGGGCCTGGCTCTGGTCGCGCCCGGTGAAGAAGGCGAGCTTGCGCGGGTCCTGCCAGCGGATCGCCGAGAGCCACTGTGTCGCGATGCCGAGCGCTTCGTCCCACTCGATCTCGACGAATTCGCCCCGGCCACGCTCGCCGACCCGCTTCAGCGGCTTGCGCAGCTTCGCCGGCGAGTTCTGCGTCATGATCCCCGCAGAGCCCTTGGCGCAGAGCACGCCGCGATTCACCGGATGGTCGCGATTGCCCTCGATGTAGCGGACCTTGCCGTCCTTCAGATGCACCTTGATGCCGCAACGGCAGGCGCACATGTAGCAGGTGGTGGTCTTCACTTCGTCCGAGACGGTGGGCGAGGTGTCGAGCCGCTCGGCAGGGGAACGGGGCGGGTTCAATCGCAAGCGGAGGGCTCCCTTTGCGGATGGCCCATCATCCGGCTTTACCGGGTGAGGTCAACGCCGGGCGCGGCGGCGCTCCCGCTGGCCGATCATTCTGCTAGCATGTGGCCCAGTTCCGCGGCTGCGGAGTGCCGCCAGTTTGGAGACCGGAATGACCACGCTCGATGCCCGCGGCCTGAAATGCCCTCTGCCGGTGCTGCGGGCGCGCAAGGCGATGAAGGATGTCCCGGCCGGCGAGCTTCTGACGGTGCTCAGCAGCGATCCGGGCTCGCCCAAGGATTTCATCCACTTCTGTTCGGTGACGGGCAACGAGCTCGTCGAGTCGACCGAAGCGGACGGCATCTACCGATTCGTGATTCGCAAAGCTGCGGCTTAACCCGTCGCGCTCGCTTGCCGCAGCCGCGCGACAGCGCCCTCATAGGCCTTGCGCCAGGGCGCCAGCGCATTCGCCGATTCGAGGATCGCATAGCCGCCGGCGGTCATCGTGCCGGGCGTGCCGTAACGGTCGAGCGGCTCGCGAACGGAATGGCGCGGATCGGCGCGGAGCGCGTGACGGCAGGCGGCCTCGGTCAGTCCCGCCACGAGGCCGATCGCCGCCTGGCGCGGCAGCCCGGCCGCTTCGCCGGCGCGAACCATCTCGTCCAGCAACCCGTAGACCCAGAGATAGTAGCCGGCGAAGGCCGCGCCGGCATCGAACGCCCGTTCGTCCGCCACCCCATGCACCGCGCCCAGCGGCGAGAGCAGGGCGCGCGCGCCCGGGCGGTCGGGATAGATCGGCATGGCAGACGCGCCGACCGAGGCCGCGCTGCTTGGCATTGCGCGCACGATGTCGGCTTCCGGCGCCGCCGCCGCGAGCGCGTCGAGCGTCACGTCGATCGCCACGCAGACGAGGAGCTGGCCCCGACGCCAGTTCAACGCCCTGATGCAGGCGATTGCGTCCTTGGGCGGCGTCGCGATCATCACGGCATCGGCGGCGTCGAGCACGGCTTGGTTCGAAGGCATGACGCGGCAGTCGAAGCGTCGCGCAAGATCGGCGGCACGCGCCGCGCCGCGCGGCGAGAGGAGGATTTCCCGCCGGTCGCCGGCGTGGCGATAACCCTCGACTACGAACTCCGCGAGGCCGCCCACGCCGACGATACCCAGGCTTTCGGTCATGTTCCGCTCCCCCCGTTTGCTGGCCCGTATGGTGGCGGGAGCTTAGGCAAGCGACCGGCGACGGGCACTATTTCTTTTCCGAAGCGAAAGGCTGCAGGCCATGCGGGCCCGCGGTTCCACGATGCTTATTCCGGCGCGGGAGCGGGGGCCGGCGGCTGGCTGGTCTGGCCGATCTCGGTATAGTACCGCGCCGCCCCCGGGTGGAGCGGGATCGGCAACCCGACGAGCGCGCTGTTCACGTTGATCTTGCGGCCGACCGGACCGGCATCGTCCAGCAGCTTGCGGATCGAGGGATGCCAGATCGCGCGGGTGATTTCGTAGACCAGGTCGTCGTCGAGGCTGCTATCCACCACCCAGAGCGCGCCGATGCCGAGCGTCACGGTGTTCCCTTCGATCCCCGCATAGACGCCGCTCGGGATGAGGTCGACGGTCAGATAGGGGTGCTCCTCGCGCAGCTTCTGGGCCGCCGCGTCATTGATCGGCAGCAGCTTGATCGGCAGCGTCGTAGCAAGGTCGGCGATCGCGGGGATGGGATAGCTGCCAACCACGATGATGGCGTCGAGTTCGCCCGCGGCGAGCTTCTGCGCCGCTTCGACGATCGGCAGATAGGCCGGCTTCACCCGCTTTTCGCTGAGATTGTAAGCGGAAAGCAGCAGGCGGGCCGTCTGGTAGCTGTCCGATTCCTTCTCGCCGATGGCGACGCGCTTGTGCTTCAGCCCGGCGACGCTTTCGATCCCGGAATCCGCCCGCACCACCACATGCACGCCTTCCTGGTAGAGGTTGGCGATGGCGCGCAACCCGATATCGGGCCCGGATTCCTTGAACGGGCCGACGCCCATGAAGGCGCTTTCGGCGATATCCGCCTGGACAAGGCCGGAATCGAGGGCGCCTTCGTTGATCTGCCGCAGATTCGTGACCGATCCCGGCGTCGTCTGGGCGAGCGCGATCAGGCCGGGCACGCCGCAATTCCCTCCGGCGTCGCAGTCGCGCGAGCCAGGCGGGTTGCTGATGGCGCTCGCGATGACGCCCCCGATCGAGAAGTAGCTGGCCTCGGGCGTGCCGGTCCCGATCCGGAAATAGGCGATTTCCTGGGTTTCGGCGGGCATCGGGACGAGGGCTGCCGCTGCGAAGATCGCCGCCATGAAACCGAGGCCGGTGGCCGCCGGAAGGCCGAAACGCCGCACCGCGGTCGGGAGGCCGCGCCCTCCCGCAAGGCGGCGCTTCGCCGGCTCGTTCGTCCCTTGCTCGATCATGCCTATCGCGCCGTCGTTCGTGACGGCCTCAGTTTCACGGATATTCCGGCGAAATTATGGTCATTTCCGGAAAGAGTGGCTTAACTCGCCCACGAATTCGGCGCGAAAGATGTGGCGGGCTATTTTTCGATCCGGCTCTCCAGCGCGGCGGTCTTCTCGCCGAGGCGTTTCAGCTCCTCGAACATGCGCTTCAGCCTCCCCACATAGAGGAGCTGGCGGTGGAACTCCTTCTGCGGCATGGCGGGCGAGCCGGCATAGGCCGAACCTGCCGGAATGTCGTGCGGCACCCCCGATTTGGCCATGATCGCCACGTCGTCGCCGATGGTGACATGGTCGGCGATGCCGACCTGCCCGCCCAGCACCACGCGGTTGCCGAGCCTGCAGCTACCGGAGATCCCGACATGGCCGGCGAGCAGGCAATCCTCGCCGATCACGCAGTTGTGGCCGATCATCACCAGGTCGTCGATCTTGGTGCCGCGGCCGATCCGGGTGTCGCCCACCGTCCCCCGGTCCACGGCGGTGTTCGCGCCGATCTCGACATCGTCGCCGATCGTCACCGCTCCCAGCGAGGGAATCTTTTTCAGGCCTCGCGTGAGCGCGCCCGTCTTCTGGCCGCTCTGCGCGTCCTCGACGCGGCTCCGTTCCGGGGTGGCGAAGCTGAAGCCGTCGGCACCGATGCTCGCATTGTGATGCAGCACCACGCGGTCGCCGATGCGGCAGCGATCGCCGATCCGCACGCCGGGATGGATCAGGCAGTCGCGCCCGATCGCCACGCGCGCGCCGATGGTGACATTGCCCATGATCACGCTGCCGTCGCCGATCGACGTGCCCGGTCCGAACGTCGCGTAGGGCCCGATCGAGACGCCGGCGCCGAGCGCGACGCTGCCATCCATGATTGCGGTGGGGTGGATGCCGGCCCGAAAGGCAGGCGGCTCCTCGAAGAGCGGCAGCAGGAGCGCGAGGGCATAGCGGGGCCGCGCCACCCACAATATGGCCTCGAGCGGATGGCCGGCGGGGAGGGCGATGCCCTCGGCGACCACCGCAACCCGCGCCGGCGTGGTCGCCGCGGCCGCGGCGAGATCGCGGTCGAAAAGGATAATGAGATCCTCGACGCCTTTGGCATCGCCCGGGTGGCAGGGCGCGCGAACGACGAGCTCCGCCTTGCCCTCGATCCGGGCGCCGAGCATCTTCGCCAGCTCGCCCGCCGCGATTCGCCGATTGTCCGTCATGCGCGTGTCAAAGACGGCAAGTGAGATGCCCCGTCGCCCCGAAACAAGATGGCACGGGCCGCCTGCCGGATGGAACAGCGATTTGGCCGGCTGGATGCCGCTCAGGGCGCGAGATGCTGCTTGCCGCAGTCGCCGGCGATGGATTTCAGCTTGTTGACCGATGCTTCATCGGCAAGGGCGCCGCGGCCCAGATCGTTGGCGAGCTTCGAGTACTCGTCGTAGGTGAAGCGGGCCTGTGCCTCGGTATTGGTGCATTGGCAGAAGGCCTTGCACTTCTCTGGCGCGTTGTTCGGCTGGCAGCTCTGCATGCAGGCCTTGAAATCGGCGTCGAGCTGCTCCTGCGGGATCCCCGCCGCGAATACCGGCTGGGCGAGGAGAAGGAGTCCGAGCAGCGCGAGGGCGAGCATCGGGCGCATGGAACTGGTCCCCGTGGTTGAGAGCGGCTCACCTTGCCGAGCCGGCCTTGGGGCGTCAATGGCGCTAACCGGGGCAAGGCCGTGCCATCGCCCGGGCTCGACGCCGGCGGGGTCACGCTTTAAAGAGGATCGGCGTTCGACCTCGTTTCAACGCTGTGGAAACCTCCTGCCATGACCGGATCTGCCTATTTTCGCGACGGGCTTCTCGCGGGCCGCACCGCCCTCGTGACGGGCGGCGGGACGGGGATCGGGCGCGGCATCGCGCTCGAACTGGCGCGGCTCGGGGCACGCGTGGTGGCGGCGGCGCGCGACCGGTCGCGCGTCGATGCCGCGGCGGCGGAAATCGTGGCGGCGGGCGGCGCCGCGCTTGCCGAAACCGTGAACATCCGGAAGGAGGCGGAGGTCGCCGCCCTTTACGACCGGATCGCGGCCGCCGGATGGGCGCCCGACATCCTCGTCAATAACGCGGGCGGACAGTTCCAGGCCGAGCCGCTGGCGATTTCGCCGAACGGGTTTCGCGCCGTGATCGATCTCAATCTCAACGGCACCTGGCTCATGACCCACCAGTTCGCGGAACGTTTCGTCGCCCGACGCGAAGCGGGCGAAACCGCCGCCGGGTCGGTCGTGAACATCGTGCTGTCGCTCTTCCAGGGGCTGCCGGCCATGGCGCATTCCGGCGCCTCGCGCGCCGGCGTCATGAACCTTACCAAGTCGCTGGCGCTCGCCTGGGGCCGGCACGGCATCACGCTCAACTGCATCGCGCCCGGCACGATCGAGACCGAGGCGGCGCTTTCCCGCTACGACATCGCGGAACTGAAGGACGACATCGGCCGCCTGCCGATCAAGCGCATGGGCAGCGTCGAGGAGATTGCCGCCGCGGCGGCTTTTCTGGTATCTCCCGCCGGCGCCTTCATCACCGGGACCACGCTGATCGTCGATGGCGGCGAACATCTGCTGGGTCCGGTGCGCGAGGCCTGACGGTCCTCCGGGGATCGGTATTGCAAGCCCGGCAGTCCCCCAGCACCCGACGCCCGAAAGCGCTCCCTCGATGGACGACCTTACGCTCAAACGGCAGCGCAACCTGAAGCGGGCGCTCAATCCGAGACATGTCGCCTTCGTCGGCGGCCAGGTTCTGACGGCGCCGATCCAGCAATGCCAGCGTGCCGGTTTCGCAGGCAAGCTCTGGGTGGTGAACCCGAAGTATCCGGAGATCGCCGGCGTGCCGGCGGTGAAGCGGCTGGCCGACCTGCCGGAGCCGCCGGACGTCGCCTATCTCGCGGTGCCTCGCGAGATGACGGTGGAGATGGTGCGCGAGCTGGCGGCGATGGGCGCGGCCGGCGCCATCTGCTATGCGGCGGGCTTCGCCGAGGTGGGCGGCGAGGGCGTAACGCTGCAGCGAGCGCTCGTCGAGGCGGCGGGCGAAGTCGCGCTCATCGGACCCAATTGCTACGGCATCATCAACTATGTGGACGGGCTGCATCTCTTCGCCTCCGATCCCGGCGGCGCGAAGGTCGAGCGCGGCGTCGCCCTGGTGATGCAGAGCGGCAATATCGCGCTCAACGTCACCATGAACCAGCGCTCCGTGCCGCTCAGCTACGTCATCACCGCCGGCAACCAGGCGGTGCTCGAGATCGCCGACTATCTCGAATGCTTCGCGGACGATCCCAAGGTGACGGCGATCGGACTCTATATCGAGGGCTTGGCCGATGTGCCGCGCTTCGCCGCGGCCGCCGCGCGCGCGCTCGCGAACGGCAAGCCGGTCGTCGCGTTGAAGGCGGGTACCTCCGAGCTCGGCGGCAAGCTCGCCATGAGCCATACCAGCTCGCTCGCCGGCAGCGACAAGCTCTATGACGCGCTCTTCGACCGGCTCGGCATCGTGCGCGCCCATTCGCTCGACGGGCTGCTGGAGACGACGAAGCTGCTGGCGGTGGCCGGTGTGCCGGCCGGCAACCGGCTCGTGGTTTTCACCTGCTCGGGCGGCGACAGCCTGATGACGGCGGACCGCGCGCAGCAGGTCGGCGTGGCGCTGCCGCAGTTCAAACCCGAGACGCATGACGCGATCCGCGCGCAGCTTCCGGTCTTCGCCAGCGTCTCCAATCCGCTCGACTACAACACGTCGCTCTGGGGCGACCTCGAGGCGCTCGAGCGCTGTTTCACGACGGCGATCGACGAGAATGCGGATGCGGCCATGCTGGTGATCGACTTCGCGGCGCCCGATCCGGAAAGCCATCGGGCCTGCGTCTGCGCCATGGATGCGCTGATCGCGGCCTCGCGCGCGCGGGGCAAGCCCGGGATGGTGGCGAGCACGCTCCCCGAATTGCTGCCCGAGGCGGCACGCGATCACGCGATCGCCGCGGGGGTGGCGCCGATGCAAGGGCTCGAATCCGCGATCGACGCCTTCGCCGCCGCGGCGAGGCTCGGCCGGCGGCGCGCGGCTCTCGCGGCGGTGGGCGGGAATCTCCCGCCGCTTCATGCGGTCGGTGCGATCGGCGACGGCAGGCGGATGCTGCCGGAGGCGGAGGCGAAGGCGGCGCTCGCCGCCCACGGGCTCGGCGTGCCCGAGGGCCGCCTTGCCGACGCGACCGGAGCCCCGAAGGCGGCGGCGGCGCTCGGTTTCCCGGTCGCGGTCAAGCTGGCGGTTCCAGTGCTGGCGCACAAGACGGAGGCCGGCGCGGTCAAGCTCAAGCTCGAGAACGAGACGGCGGTCGCCGCCGCCGTCGCGGAGATCGCCGCCAGCCTCGCGCGCTACGAGCCGGGCGCGAAGGCCGAGCGCTTCCTCGTCGAGCGGCAGGTGGCGGGCGCGGTCGCGGAGCTGATCGTCGGCGTGAAGCGCGACCCGCAATTCGGGCCCGTGCTGGTGGTGGGCGCCGGCGGCATCCTGGTCGAGATGATCGAGGATGCGGCGACCTTGCTGCTGCCGACCACGCGCGCGGAGGTGGCGGCGGCGCTCGGCGGGCTCCGCGTCGCGAAGCTGCTGCGCGGCTATCGCGGCAAGCCGGCGGGCGACCGGGAGGCGGCGATCGACGCCGTGATGGCGGTCGCCGCCTATGCCGAGGCGAACCGCGACCGACTAGTGGAGCTCGACGTCAATCCGCTGATGGTGCTGCCCGAAGGCGAGGGCGCCGTCGCCGTCGATGCGCTGGTGCTGCTCGGCGCCTGAGCCCTCCGCTCAGTCGCCGCCCTTCGGAAGCTGCGCGGCATAGGCCGTGCGGAACGGCGCCACGCGACGCTTGATCAGGTCGTCCGGTTCCTCCTCGACGTAGAAGTCGATGAGGTCCTTGATGTAGTCGCGCTCGCCGGACTTGAAGTCCGATGCCTGCAGGATGAGGTTGTCCACGACGGGCGTCGGTTCGAAGCCGTTCCTGCCATAGGCGATCATCATGCGCAGCGCGCTCGCGCGGCCAAGCTCGTTGTGGAAGATCGAGGCATCCGCATAGATCTCGAAGCGCTCGAGCATCTCGGAACCCCAGTCGTTCGGCGCGTCCGGCGAGCTCATGAGGACACGGAAATAGTGGAACACCATGATCTTCGACGTCGCCGCCTCGGCACGGAGGCGCTGGCGGAACTTCGGCTCCAGCTCGTCGATATAGCGATCGACGCCCCGGTCGGCGAAGCCGTCGAGCTCGTCGAACACCTTGACCAGCAGGCGGTCGAATCCCGCCTTCTGCTGCAGCTCCTCGACCGCGGCGATGCGATGCAGGAGATCGACCACCGCCCGGATGTCGCTGAGGTCGGTCGTCTGCTTCACCTCCATCGTGTTCACGGCGACGACGAACTCGAGATAGAGCCGCTCCTTCACGAAGAACTCGTTGGATTTGTCGGCGAAGGCCACCATCTGCTCGGCGATCTGCGCTTCTGTCCTGGCCGTGACCGTGTCGGTCACGGCGGTCACCAGCGCCGCCTGCATCTGCGATTCCTGCGCGCGGAAGCGGCTGTCGATCAGCGTGTCGAAATAGCTGAAGATTGCGCCCGCCAGCACGGCGAAGAGCGCGGTGACGATGGCGACGATGATGCTGAAGCGTTGCGCCGAGCGCGACTGGCGCTCGGCCATGTGGGTGTCGACCTGCTGGACGATGCGCGTGACGAACAGCTCGAAGAGCTGCGTGTTGGAGAGCAGCGTGCCCGGGATCGGATTGGCCGCGATCGCCGGATCGCCGCCGCCCGCCGCACCCGCCTGTGGCTTGTCGTTCATGGCCGTCCCCCTCGCCCCCGCGCGGATAGCCTCCGCCGGGGCCGGGGGACTGTCAATCGGGAGCCGGGCTTCGACTGTCCCGGCGGTCAGAGGTTGAACGCCACCACCCTCTGCCGCTGCTCGCCGAGCCCCTCGATGCCGAGCCGGATCTCGTCGCCGGCCCGGAGGAATACCGGGGGCTTCTTGCCGAGCCCGACGCCCGCCGGCGTGCCGGTGGTCAGCACGTCGCCCGGCTCCAGGGTCATGAACTGGCTCACATAGGAAACCAGAAACGCCACGCCGAAGATCATGTTGCGGGTGCTGCCGCGCTGCATCGGCAATCCGTTGACGTCGAGCCAGAGGTCGAGCGCCTGCGGATCCGGCACCTCGTCCGCCGTGACGAGCCAGGGCCCCAGCGGCGCGAAGCCGTCGGCGCTCTTGCCCTTGACCCACTGGCCGCCCCGCTCGATCTGGAAGGCGCGCTCGGAGACGTCGTTGCAGACGCAGTATCCGGCGACGTGGCGGAGCGCATCGCGCGCCTCGACATAGCGCGCAGTGGTGCCGATCACCGCGGCGAGCTCCACCTCCCAGTCGGTCTTCTCGGACCCGCGCGGCAGCATCAGCGCGTCGTCCGGGCCCGCGAGGGAGGTGGTCGCCTTCATGAAGATGATGGGTTCCTTGGGCGGCGTCGCGTTGGTTTCGGCCGCGTGGTCGGAATAGTTAAGACCGATCGCCACGATCTTGCCGATTCGCGCGACGGGCGGGCCGAAGCGGGGCGTGCCGGCCACTTTGGGCAGGCTCGCAGGGTCGAGCTTCGCCAGCCGGGCGAGCGACGCGGGGGAGAGCGCCGCCCCGTCGATTTCATCGATCGCGGCGCCCAGGTCGCGCAGGGTGCCTTCGCGATCGACCAGTCCCGGCCGTTCCTTTCCGGCGTCGCCATGCCGAACCAGTTTCATATCGACCTCCCGGAATCTATTCCTTGCTCGATTTTCGCCACGAAACGCATAAGTCAACTGGACGCAATCCGCGTCGCCTTGGCAGACTGCCGGCCCGCTGGACGGGTCAGTAAAAAGTAAATGAGGACGGGATGGCAATTCGCAAGAAAGTGGCGGTGGTGACCGGCGGAAACCGGGGCATCGGTCTCGAGATCTGCCGGCAGCTCGGCGGACAGGGCTTCCACGTGCTGCTGACCTCGCGCAACGCCGTGAAGGGCGCCGCTGCGGTGCGGGCCCTCGGACGCGAGGGGCTCGAGGTGAGCTACCACAAGCTGGACGTGACCAGCGCCGCCAGCATCGGCCGCCTTGCCGCCTATATCCGCAAGAAGTTCGGCCGCGTGGACGTGCTGGTGAACAATGCCGGCATCTATCTCGACGGCGGCGGCTGGGACGCGACGGGCGAGAGCATCTCGGAGAGCGCGCTCACCGAGTCCGTGGACAAGGTCCGCGCCACGCTCGAGACGAACCTGATCGGTCCCTACCAGCTCTGCCAGTCGCTGCTGCCGCTCATGCTGAGGCGGCGCCACGGGCGCATCGTCAACGTCTCCTCGGGGTCGGGCCAGCTCGCCACCATGGGCGCGCGCGAGGCCGCCTATCGCATGTCGAAGACCGCGCTCAACGCCATGACGCGGATCTTCGCGGCCGAGCTCAAGGGCAAGGACATCCTCGTCAATGCCTTCTGCCCCGGCTGGGTCAAGACCGACATGGGCGGCCCCAATGCGCGGCGCAGCCCGTCGGAAGGGGCCGACACGGCCGTCTGGCTCGCCACCCTGAAGAAGGGCGGTCCCAGCGGCGGCTTCTTCCGCGATCGCAAACCCATCCCCTGGTGAGGAGGTCGGGCGATGCAGCTCGTCTTCAGCGAGACGCAGCTCGAGCATCGCCCGGGCGGGTTCTTGGTTCGCGGCGTCCGGCGCCCCGCCGCGGAGCAGCCGGAACGTGCGCTCCGGCTTCGCGAGGCCGCGACCAAGGCCGGACACAAGGTCGTGGCGCCGGCGGATCATGGCCCTGCGCCGCGCGAGGCGGTGCATAGCGGGCGCTATCTGAGATTCCTCGAGACGGCCCATGCGCGCTGGTCGGCGCTCGAGGGCGCCGCCGAGGAAGTGATCCCGAACATTCACCCGAACGCCCTCCACGCAAGCTACCCGGAGGCCATCGTCGGCCAGGCGGGCTGGCATATGGTCGATATGGCGGCGCCGATCATGAAGACGACCTGGCCTGCGGTCGTGGCCAGCGCCGACAGCGCGCTTCATGCGGCACGGCTCGTCGCGGCCGGCGCGCCCGCGGCCTATGCCCTCTGCCGTCCGCCCGGCCATCACGCCTTCGCCGATCAGGGCGGCGGCTTCTGCTATCTCAATAATGTCGCGATCGCGGCCGCCGACCTGCGGCGGCAGGCGGCACGGGTCGCCATCCTCGATGTCGACGTGCATCATGGCAACGGCACCCAGGGCATTTTCTATGCGCGCGACGACATATTGACCGTCTCGATCCATGCCGATCCGACGAACTATTACCCCTTCTTCTGGGGCTATGGAGGCGAACGCGGCGAGGGCAAGGGCGAGGGCGCCAACCTCAATCTCCCGCTCGCGCTCGGGGCCGGCATGAAAGAGTATCGTCCTGCGCTCGCGGCGGCGCTCGACCGCATCCGCGCTTTCGATCCGGCCTGTCTCGTCCTCGCCCTCGGGCTCGACGCCTACGAGGGCGACCCCCTCTCGGGTCTGCGCATCCCGACCGAGGGCTTCGGCGAGATCGCCCAAGCGATCGCGAAGCTCGGGCTGCCGACCGTGCTGGTGCAGGAGGGCGGCTATCTCAGCGAGGCGCTCGGCCGCAATCTCGTGACCTTCCTCGGCGCCTTCGAGGCGGCGCACCGCCTGCAATGAGGCGCAATGGCGAGGCTCAATCGAGCGCCGAGGTGATTTGCAGCCCGCCGGCGAGCGTCATCAGCTCGCCCGTCACATGCGGCGCGCCGGTCGCGAGCCACAGCACCGCGTCGGCGACATCCTCTGCCGTCGCGATCCGCTTCAGGAGCGAGGCCTCGGCGACTTTGCCCTTGAAGGCGTCGGACTTCGCGGTTCCGACGCCCTTCGCCAGCCATTCCGTGTCGGCGAAGCTCGGGCAGACGGCGTTGACACGGATCTCGGGCGCAAGCGTGCGGGCGAGGCCGAGCGTCAGGGTGTTGAGCGCGCCCTTGGAGACGGCATAGGCGAGCGAGCTGCCGAAGCCGCGAAAGCCGGCGAAGGAGGAAACGTTGACGATGGCGCCCTTGCCCTGGCGGCGCATGGCCGGCGCCACGGCCCGCGCCATCTGGAAGGCGCCGATCACGTTGACCGCGTAAAGCTGCTGAAAATCCTCTGCCGAGAGACCGTCGAGATCTTCCGCAGCCACGAACTTCGTGATGCCGGCATTGCTGGCGAGCGCATCGATGCGTCCCCAGCGGTCGAGCGCGGCCTCGGCAAGCCGCCGGCAGTTGGCGTCGCTCGCGACGTCGCCCTGGCAGGCGATGGCCTCGCCGCTGGCCGCACGGCACCCCGTCACCACCGCCTCCGCGCCGTCGCGATTGGCGGCGAAATTCACCACCACGCCCCAGCCCTTGCGGGCGAAGCCGAGGGCGATCGCCGCGCCCAGTCCGGCGCCGGCGCCCGTCACGATCGCTACGCCTGTGATCCCGGTCATAGGTTCCCCGTAAACAGCGGAAAACCCTCCGGTTTTTGTGTGGTCCCGTCAAGCCGGGTGCGGCTTGCGCCCGGTTCCGACCGGGCCTACATGACTGGTCATGAAGCGGGTCGTCTTCGCCATCGCCCTGGCTCTTGCCCTTCCCGGCGCGGCTGCGGCCGACAGCCTTTCGCTCGGACAGTCCGGTTCCGGTTCGATGGGCTTCGGCCTCGATCTGGTGAACCCGCAATCGCGCTATCGCATCACCAGCATCAAACCCGGCCCCTCGCCGCGTTCCGGCGGCTCGCTGAGCGCGCCCGCGAGCCTCGGCGTCTCCGGCCCGCTCTCTCCGACCTACGGCCCGGGGACCCAGCCCCTGCCGCGCGTCGGCGGCGGCAGTCTCGAGACTTCCAGCCGCTATCAGGAGCTGATCGGCCGGGGCAGCGACGTCCAGCAGTGCCAGAGCCTGGCGAAGCTGCGGACCGGGAGTGTCCACGGCCTCGTGCCGGGCTGCGGCCGGAACTAGCCAGCAGCGAAACCATTCCCTCGGGCTGAACCGGGACCGGCCTTGCGGGCGGCGCCTTGACCGGGCCGCGTCGAAGCGGGAGGCTTCCGGCCGACTGAACCGTCGGAAGGCCAGCGCATGGCGCGATCGCCGCTACACGGCCCCTTCGTCTGGACCGGCGCGGAATTGGCGAACCGCGCCGAATGGCGGATTCCCTTGACCCGCGACATGCTGGCGGAGATCGACGCGGCCCTGGCGACGGTCAGGCGTCGGGACCTCGGCTGGGAAGCGATGCGGCGCGAGGATTTTCCGCTCGCGGAGACCGCCCGCCTGCTCTCGCGGGTCGCCGACGAGCTCGAGGACGGGTGCGGCGTGGTGAAGCTTTCCGGCCTCCCCGTCGGCGACTACGACGAGCCGGACATTCGCCGCCTCTGGTACGGGCTTGCCCTCCATCTCGGGCGGCCGGTCTCGCAGAGCCATGCGGGCCTTCGCATGAAGATCATCCGCGACGAGGGCGCGACCGTGGGGCTCACCCACGGGCAGATGATCGACCCCGACGGCACCAGCTTCCTCTCCTCCTATGCGCGCGCGGTTTCCAGCGGCCCGCTGCGCTTCCACACCGATCGGACCGACGTGGTGGGGTTGCTCTGCGTCGGGCAGGCGAGCGAGGGCGGCCTCAGCAAGATCGCCAGCACCGTCGCCATCCACAACGAGATCCTGCGCCGGCGGCCTGACCTGCTGGAACTCCTCTACCGCCCCTATCCGCGCAGCAAGCTCGGCGAGGAGAAGGGCGGCGACCGCATGGTCTATAACCTGCCGGTGTTCGGCATCCGCGACGGGCGTTTCACCAGCCACTATTCGCGGACCTACATCGAGGCCTGCCAGAAGCTGCCCGAGGTGCCGAAGCTGAGCGCGGCGCAGGAAGAGGCGCTGGACCTGATGGCCGAGATCGCGGAATCGATCTGCTATCGCATGGTGCTGGAGCCGGGCGACATCCAGCTCCTGAACAATCACGTGATCTATCACGCGCGCGCCGACTTCAGGGACGATCCGGCGAGCGGCAAGGTGCGCCAGCTCTATCGCGTCTGGCTCGCCATGCCGAACAGCCGCGCCTTGCCGGAGGACCATGCCGTGCTGTGGGGCGATGTGTCGGCCGGCGCGATGCGCGGCGGCATCGCGGTGGCGGGGGCCTGAGCGACGGGGCCTCGGCCCCGTATCGCCCGCCTCGGAACACCGATGAAACACACGCCCGTCCTTGCCCTCGTCGCGGCGATCCTGCTCAATTTCTGCGCCGGTTCGCTTTATGCCTGG
>CAZMUZ010000025.1:0-37972 GCA_964569315.1 uncultured Rhodospirillaceae bacterium
GGCGCCCGGGTCCGGGCGGGCAGCGCCGGGGCGAGCGGGCCCGCCCGATCACAAATCCGGCCGGTAATTGGGCGCCTCGCGCGTGACGGTGACGTCATGCACATGGCTCTCGCGCAGGCCCGCATTGGTGATGCGCAGGAAGGTGCAGTTGCGCTGCATCGCCGGCACCGTGCCGTTGCCGGTATAGCCCATGGCGGCGCGCAGGCCACCGACGAGCTGATGGATCACGTTGCCGACCGGCCCCTTGTAGGGCACGCGGCCTTCGACGCCTTCGGGCACCAGCTTCAGGGTGTTGGAGACTTCCTGCTGGAAATAGCGGTCGGCCGAGCCGCGCGCCATGGCGCCGAGCGAGCCCATGCCGCGATAGGTCTTGTAGGAACGGCCCTGATAGAGCACCACGTCGCCGGGGCTCTCGTCGGTGCCGGCGAGCAGCGCGCCGATCATGCAGGCATCGGCGCCGGCGGCGATCGCCTTGGCAAGGTCGCCCGAGAACTTGACGCCGCCATCGGCGATCACGGGGATGTCCTGCTTCCGCGCCGCCTCGACCGCATCGAGGATCGCGGTGAGCTGCGGCACCCCCACGCCCGCCACGATTCGCGTCGTGCAGATCGAGCCCGGCCCGATGCCGACCTTGATCGCGTCCGCGCCGGCGTCGATGAGCGCCTTCGCCCCGTCGCCCGTCGCGATATTGCCGCCGATCACCTGGCAGGCGTTGGAGAGCCGCTTCACCGCCTCGACCGCCTTCAGCACGCCCTCGGAATGGCCATGGGCGGTATCGACGACGACGACATCGACATCGGCCTCGAGCAGCGCTTCGGCGCGCCGGAGCCCGTCGACCCCGACGCCGGTTGCCGCGGCGACCCGTAAGCGCCCTTTTTCGTCCTTGCAGGCGTTCGGGTAGGCCTGCGCCTTCTCCATATCCTTGACGGTGATGAGGCCGATGCAGCGATACTCGCCATCCACCACCAGCAGCTTCTCGATGCGATGCTGATGCAGCAGCCGCTTCGCCTCGTCGCGGTCGACATGCTCGTTGACGGTGATGAGCCGCTCCTTGGTCATCAGCTCGCGCACCGGCTGCCGGGTGTCGCTCGCGAAGCGCACGTCGCGGTTGGTGAGCACGCCGACCAGCTTGCCGCTGCCGCGCTCGACCACCGGGAACCCCGAGATCTGGTTCTGGTCCATCATGGCGAGCGCGTCGGCGAGCGTCTGATCGGGATGGATGGTAAGCGGGTTCACCACCATGCCGGATTCGAACTTCTTCACCTTGCGCACTTCGTCGGCCTGGCGCTTCGGGTCGAGATTCTTGTGGATCACGCCGATGCCGCCGGCCTGCGCCATGGCGATCGCGAGGCGGCTCTCCGTCACGGTGTCCATCGCGGCGGAGAGGATCGGGATGCCGAGCTGGATGGTGCGGGTGAGGCGGGTGCGCGTGTCGGTCGTCGTCGGCAACACGGCGGAGGCCGCCGGCTGCAACAGCACGTCGTCGAACGTCAGCGCTTGTCGGATTTCCATGCCACCTCTCCGAAGCGCCGGCGGAAATGCCGGGGCGCCCTCCAGGATGGCGCGCCATCATACAGATCGGCCCTCGGAATCCAAGGCCCATCAAGCCTTTCCGGGCGCGCTTGTCCCCGGCGCGACCAGGGTTATGGGGCGCATGAAATCGACGCACCGGCACAGGCCGAACCCGTCGCATCTTTCGGTCGAGCGCGACGACTTCCGCGGCGCGCCGCCGAGTCGGCTGGAGGTCTTCGAAGGACGACCGGCGGCGCGGCCGATCCCGTCACCGGGTTCGACGCCACTCTTGCATGGCTGGGATGCTTGCTTTGTCCGCCGTGCGCACGATCGACAGGGGACGAAACGAACCGGTGCCTCGGTCACCGAGCGGTTCGTCGCTGCCTAGGCTGCCCCGCCACGAAAGCCGGTCGCGACCATATAGAGCTCCGCCGATTCAGCGCGGCTCGCCGCGGGCTTCACATGGCGCACCTCGGCGAAGTCGCGCTTGAGAAGGGTCAGCAGCGCCTGCGTGGCGCCGCCCTGGAAGAGCTTGCAGACGAACCCGCCGCCGGGCGCCAGCACCTCGGCCGCGAACTGATACGCGGTCTCGGCAAGCCCCATGATGCGGAGGTGATCCGTCCGGGTGTGGCCCGTCGTCGGCGCCGCCATGTCGCTCAGCACGAGATCGGCGGGGCCGCCGAGCGCGATGCGCAGCTTCTCCGGCGCGGTCTCGTCAAGGAAATCGAGCTCGATCACCGTCGCCCCCGGAATGGCGCCCATCGGCAGGATGTCGATCGCCACCACCTTGCCGGAAGGACCGACCTTCTCCACCGCGACCTGCGTCCAGCCGCCCGGTGCCGCGCCGAGATCGACGACGCGCTGGCCCCGCTTCAGCAGACGGAACTTCTCGTCGAGCTGCATCAGTTTGAAGGCCGCGCGCGACCGGTAGCCGCGCGCCTGGGCCTCGGCCACATAGGGATCATTGAGCTGGCGCTCAAGCCAGCGCTGCGAGGAGGCGCGCCGGCTGCCGGCATTCTTCAGCTTCACTTTCTCCGCGCGCCGGCCGGAGAGCGTGCTTGCCTGCTTGCCGCCCGCGCCGGATTTCTTTCCGCCGCCCGGCCCCTTGGTGAGCTTGGCCATCGGGGTCAGGCCCGGCGCGTCGCGCCGTGCGCGGCGATCAGCCCGAAAAGGATGCCCTCGCGAAGTCCGCGGTCGGCGACGCGAAGCCGTCCCACCGGCCAGAGCCGGCAGATCGCCTCGAGGATGGCGCAGCCCGCCACCACGAGATCGGCGCGGTCGCGGCCGATGCAGGGCTGGCGCGCGCGATCGGCGCAAGGCATGCGGGCAAGCCCGCGGGTGATCTCGGCGATGGTGGCGAACTCGAGATAGGAACCGTCCACTGCGGCACGGTCGTAGCGCGGCAGGTTCATCCGGATGCCGGAAAGGGTCGTGACGGTCCCCGAGGAACCCAGCATCTGCACGCGCCCGCCGGCCACTTCGGCGGCGATGCGGTGGGTCGCTTCCATGGGCAGCAGCCGTGCCGTCACTTCCTCCACCATCCGCTCGTAATCCGCGGTCTCGTAGGGACCGCTGCCGTGATACTCGGCAAGCGTGACGACGCCGAGCGGCAGGGAAAGGCTCGCGATCACGTCGATGCGCCCGCTCGGCCGGATGCCGAGCCAGCCGACCTCGGTGCTGCCGCCGCCGATATCGAACAGGATGGCGCGCGGCGGGTGGCGCGCCAGCAGCGGCGCGCACCCGCGGAAGGCGAGCTCCGCTTCCTCGGTCGGCGAGATGATCTCGAGCCGGAGGCCGCATTCGCTCTCGACGCGTTCGAGGAAGCGCGCGCAGTTCGCGGCGCGCCGGCAGGCTTCGGTCGCAACGGTGCGCGCGCGGGTGACGGCGCGCCTGCGCATCTTGTCGGCGCAGATCTTGAGCGCCTCGACGGTGCGGTCCATCGCGGCATCGGATAGCACGCCGCTCGAGGTCAGCCCTTCGCCAAGCCGGACGATGCGCGAATAGGCGTCGATCACGCGAAAGCCGCGGCCGCGCGCCCGCGCCACGAGAAGGCGACAATTGTTGGTGCCGAGATCGACGGCCCCGTAGGTTTCGGGATCGCCAGCATTGGCGGCGCGCGCACGGCCGGAGGCGTGCGCGGTCTCGCGAGCGTCCATCGTGGGCCTCCCGCCGCCCCAACCCGACCCGGCCCGAAGCGGCAAACTTGCGACAAGCTATAGGGCATCGGCGGGGCGCGGCCAAGCGCCGGTTCCAGCGGACAGGCGCAGGTTTCCTCGCAAAGCCGGCGGTGCTGCGACCGCGAATGCGGCGGATGCCTGCGGTCCCGCGATCGTCGCCGGCGCCGGCAGCCGCGCTGCGAGACCGAACGTCGAGACCGGTCCGGCCCGGCATAAACGGCCTGAAATCCTAATGAAAATCAGCGGTTGAAAGCGGCAGACGCGTTATCTAGATTTCGGCTCCGCGCCGGCCGAGCCGGCGCCGGCGACGTCCCTGCTGGGGGATCGTCTAGCGGTAGGACTACGGACTCTGACTCCGTCAACCTTGGTTCGAATCCAAGTCCCCCAGCCAAGCCTCCCACACTGAAAAGCGGCAAAAAGGCAACACGCCCGCGCGAGGCAGCATCGCTTCGCGCGTCGTCTTGCCGCCATGCGGGCGGGTTCCGGAACCGGTCGCAACTGGACCTTCGCCCAAGGCCCTGCCGACCTCCGTCAGTGCGCGAGCAGGCCCCGGCAGGCCGGAAGTGCGGTCCTTATGGCCAGAAGCAAGGCCTGCCCGTCGACCGGCTTGCTGAGACAGGCGACCGCGCCCGTCGAGCGGCATTTCTGCCGCGTGTCGGGATCGTCGTAGCCGGTCAGCACGATCACCGGAAAGGCGAAGCCGAGGCGCAGCAGCTCCCGCTGCAGCTCGATGCCGTTGGTTCCCGGGAGCTGAAGATCGAGCACGAGACAGTCCGGGAGCGGCACCTGCAGCGCCTCGAGGAAATGATCCGCCGATTCATACGTCTCGACGCCGAAGTCATGGGTGGCGAGCAACCGCCGCAGTGCCTTCAGAACGGATTTGTCGTCGTCGATAACGGCGATGCGGCGGCGCGCGGCGGTTCCCATGGCCCCTGCACATAGCAGACGGGGAAACCTGCCGCGTATTGGCCATTGGTCCTACTTTACTGAAACGTGAAATTCTTCGGCGCAGGCGCCGGGTTCGTGTCGAAATGGCCGGCCGCGAGAGGATCGCCCTTCCTCGGACCCTGAAGACCGATACGCTCGGTAAGATGCACCAGCATGGCGACCGAGCGTACGCCCATCTTCTCCATCATCCGCGCGCGATGCACCTTGACCGTCTTCTCCACGGTTCCGAGGGCGGCTGCGATCTGCTTGTTCAGTTGCCCCTTCACGACAAGCTCCAGCACCTCGCGCTCGCGCCGAGTCAGGCTCGAGACCCGACCCGCAACCGCATTGCGGTAGGCGCTCTCGTCGCGCCATCGCCGATCCTGCTCCAGGCCCCGGGTCACCGCCTCCAGTAGCTGATCCGCGGCGACCGGTTTCTCGAGGAAATCCACCGCGCCCGCCTTCATCGCCTGGACGCCGGCGGCGACGTCGCCATGTCCGGTGACGAAGACGATCGCGCGGCGGCAACCGCGCGCAAGCAGCTCGCGCTGCAGCATGATTCCGTCGAGCGCGGGCATGGAAAGATCGAGCACGACGCATCCCGGCATGTCGCACCCCACGCCGGCGAGAAAACTCTGCGCATTCTCGAAAACGGTAACGTCGAAACCGGCCGACGTCAGAAGACGCTGCAGCGCCTTGCGCACGCGCGCATCGTCATCCACCACGAAGACATTGCCTTTGCGCGTCATGCGGCGAGCTCCCCCCGCTCGCTGTGCGCCGCGAGCGAGAGGCAGAAGAGCGCGCCGCCGCCCGGGTTGTCCTCGACCCACAACCGCCCGCCATGCGCCGCGGCGATGGACCGGCAGATGGCCAGGCCGAGTCCGAGGCCGCTCGGCTTGGTGGTCACGAAAGGCTCGAAAACCCTAGATTTCAGCGCCTGAGGCACGCCCGGCCCGCGATCCGCCACGTAGATCCGCACCGCCCCGTCCGGGCCCGTATCGGCCCCGAGGCTGAGCGAGCGCAGGCCGGCGTCGATATCCTGCATCGCCTCGCAGGCGTTCAGGATCAGATTGAGCAGAACCTGTTGCAGATGCACGCGGTCGCCATCGACGCGCGGCAGGCGAGGAGCCGTCCTCGTATCGAACCGGACCCGCTGTTCGAGCAGTGTGCCGTTCGCGAGGCGCAGCGTCTCCGCGAAGAGCTCATCGACGGACAAGGCCTCTCGCTCGAGCGGCGCGTTCTGCAGCAGGCCGCGAAGCCGCTGGATCACCTGGCTCGCACGCCGGTCGTCCAGCACGATGTCTTCGAGGATCGCCTGCAGCTCGGCACGATCGATCCGGGGCCGATGCAGAAGGCGCTGCGCGGCCTGAGCATTGCTCATGATCGCGGTCAGCGGCTGCTTCAGCTCGTGGGCCAGCGGGCCCGACAAGTCGCCGAGCGCATTGAGCCGCATCAGGTGAGCGAGCATGTTCCGCTGCTCGGCGAGCTTGAGTTCCATCTCCTGCTTCTCGGTAACGTCGATGACGGCGGCAAGATCGGAGTCGCGATCGTCGGCAGGCGGGTGGGATTGCGCGATCAACCGTTTCCACCGGGTTCCCCCGTCTTCGTCGACGATGCGAAACTGGATGTCGATCGGCGCTTCATCGATGGAGCCGTCGGCGAGCTGACGCCGGACGGCGGCGCTGTCGTCCGGATGCAGCCTGCCGAGAAGCGCATCGAGCGCAGCACCCCTTTCGCCACCGCCATAGGCCGTTTCCCAGAAGCCGATGCCGGCAGAGGCAGCGGCGGAATCCAGCATTCGTCGACATGCCTCGATCGACCGCCGTTCGCGACGGAGCCGCAGGGCCCATCGCGCGAGCAGCGGAGCGGCGATCAGGCTGCAGAGAAGGCCCGCCAGCGAGAAGAGCTGAAGAGCGAGTTCGCGGTCCTCGGGATTGCCGACGAGATCGGCTTGCGCCGAGGCCGCAGGGGCGAGCGCAAGCGCCAATCCGGCCAGGATGGAGAATGAAAGCCGAATTCCCCGCAGCGACGGCGCGCCACGAGCGATACACGTCCACGGATGCTTCCCAGAGTAACGCATTGCTGCGCACTCCCTCCGAGCGTGCTGGGCCTTGGCCGAAGAAGCGATTGTGCCACGGGGCGTTCGCATTGGAAAAGCAAATCGCGCGGAACGCGCCCGCATCGGCGCGGCAGGTGTTCGTTAACGAAAAGCGACAGCGCGGCACCCGGAGCGTGACGGTGATGCGACGCGCGCGGCCGGCACGAATTTATGACGCGCGTGCGGCATGCGAAGTCATTTTATAGCAGATCGGTCGGTCAGGTCGGAGACTGCCGCCGGAGCATGGGGGCGACCGGCCGCGGGGATCGCTCCTCGAGCGGCAACCTCCCCCGCCCGATGGTTCGCATGGTTCGAGCCCGCGGCGGGCGGAACCTAAGCGCGCCGGCCCCTTCCGGGCCCGGGACAGATGCCCGCCGGAAAGCTACTTATAGAGCGCCATGAAGACGTCGATGGCTTTGCTCTTGGGCTTGTCGAGGCACTGGTCGATGAACATGTCCGTGATCTTCGACAGGCGCGTGATATCGACCGTGAGATTGCCGGCCTGCCCCGCCCGATAGCCATGCAGGAATCCGATGACGACCCGCCGGTCATCGTCCTCCAGGCGCATGACATCCTTGCAGGTGAAAATCTTGAGGTCCTTGACGTTGTCTTCGGCCGCGACCGATGCCGGACCGGCGGCCACTGCCACGAGAAGGGCCAACCCGCCCAGAAACGCCTTCTGCCAAGCCATCTGTTCCTCCCTGCAAGCCCTGCAACCGACGGCGGGCTAACCGTTCATGCAATCGTTATAGGCGCGATCGTAGAGATAGCGCTCGTCCTGGTTGCGCTGGACGCCGCCCGAGATCGCGCCGATGCCAGCGCCGATGGCGGCACCCCGCCCCCATCCGTCGCTACCGCCGAAAATCCCGCCAAGCAGCGTACCGCGCACGGCACCCCGGGTCGCACCGGTCAGGACCTGGCCCGAGCCGCCATACTGGCTGGCGTAGTTTCGTGCATAGGCATCACATTCGGAGGAGCTCTTGGCCTCCGCCGGGGCCGGATCGCCGACCGCGAGGCAGAATACCAGTGCCGCGATCATCGCCGTTCCAAGACCCGCCATGCGTCCATCCGGCTGGTACATCGCCCCCTCCTTCTAACCGCCGCCCGAACGAAGAACCGCCTTCGAACCGATGCTAAGCGTCGACCGACACCGCTCAATTGGACCTTGGTCCAACCTCAGCGAGACGTCGCGAACACCGAGCGATAGGCAAGACCGGCGAGGAACGCGCCGACGAGGGGCGCCGTCCAGAACAGCCAGAGCTGCCCCAGCGCCCAATCGCCGACGAAAAGCGCCGGACCCGTGCTGCGCGCGGGATTGACCGAGGTATTGGTGACCGGAATGCAGATCAGATGAATGAGCGTCAGGGAAAGGCCGATCGCAAGAGGCGCGAAACCGGCCGGCGCGCGCGAATCTGTCGACCCCAGGATCACGGTGAGGAACCCGAAGGTGAGCACGACCTCGGCGACGAGACAGGCGAGGAGCGTATAGCCGCCCGGCGAATGCTCGCCATAGCCGTTGGAAGCGAAGCCGCCCGCGACCGTGAAATTCGCGTTTCCGCTGGCGATCACATAGAGGATCGCGGCCCCGACGATGGCGCCGGCCACCTGGGCGACCCAGTAGGGCAGGATGTCGGCCGCGGGAAAACGGCCGCCGGCCCAAAGCCCGATCGTGACGGCGGGGTTGAAATGACCGCCGGAGACATGACCGAGCGCGTAGACCATGGTCAGCACCGTGAGGCCGAAGGCAAGCGCGACGCCCATAAATCCGATGCCGAGCTCGGGAAATGCGGCCGCCAGGACGGCGCTGCCGCAGCCGCCAAATACCAGCCAGAGCGTACCGACGAACTCGGCCGCCATCGGACGTGCCAGACGCATGAAAAATCCCCCACAGAAGACGACGCGGGGAGAGAATGAACTTTCCCGCTTCCGAGAGGAAGCCTAAAGAGCGGCGATCGCGGCTCAATTGGACCTAAGTCCAATGGCAAGCCGATCAGAAGGCCTTGCCGAGGGTCAGCACGAAATGATCGCCCTGAAACCGCGCCTCGGCGCCATATTCGTGGAGATAGTGGAAGGTGGCGCTCGCCTTCCAGGGCAGGAATGTCGCCCCGAGCTGCATGCCGACGGCGTGGATCTGGTCCTTGACGTTCGTCGCCTCCCGCACGTCCGACCCGGAATCCTTCTCGATCTCCCATTGGCTGAAGCCGAGCAGGCCGATCTCCGCCATCCAGGTCGGCCCCTCGTCCAGCGGGATGTAATGGCTGATGCCGTAATTGAGCGAGATCCGCTGGCCCGGCGTCACATCGACATCTTCCTGGTTGCCGTTGAGCTCGTAGGTGATGCCGAGGGTGAGCGCCGTTGTCCGGTCGGGGTTCGGATAGAAGGCGCCCGCCGCCTGGAACTGGTTGGTCCAGAAGCCGAGGCCGATATTGTCGTCGTCGCCATTCTCGAAATGCCCGGTGGGCGCATAGAAACCATAGCCGAGCGCGGCATCGAAATGGGCGCCGCTCCAGCCGAGCCACAGGGGCTGGACGAAGAGGTCTCCGAAGCCGAAGGCGCTCTCGTCGCTCTCGAGCCCGAGACCCGTCTGGGTGCGAAGGCTCGCCTGGGCCGTCGTGTTGGTGAGGCCCGGTCCGATATAGGCGGCATATCGGGCGCCAAGGACTTGCCACGGGCTGACCCACATCAGGAGCGGCGAGACCGCGAAGACATCCACGTCCGCATCGACATCGACGGTAGCGCTGCCGACGGAGAGGGAGTCGACCTTGTTGCCGTTCCGGTCGCGGAACTGATCGGCCGTATAGAAGTAGTGATACTGCGCGACGTAGAAGCCCGGCTCCACCGGCACCAGCAGGTCGCGGATGTTGAGCAGCCCGGGAGAATAATGCGCGAGCTCTCCCGCCCCGGCGTCGTTTTCCGGCAGCGCAAGAAGCCCGATGGCGAAGGCTGCGGCGCAGAACCCCTGACCCATGCTCGCGCGGCGGCCCATCCCGGCTCTTCCATTCCAGCGCCACCACCGCGACACGGTACGCCCGGCCGACGACGCTCTCCTGCGGCGCCTTGCCCTGGGGAGCCTGGGCGGCGCTGAAAGTTGGACCTTGGTCCAACGGAGCCAACGAAAGGAGGAACTCACTCTCCGGCCAACGTGAACTGCAGATTGAGCCCGAGGAACACCTGGAATTTCGGCTGAACGCCCTCATGGGCCACCGAATATTGCGGTTCGACGAAGGCGTTGAGCGTGGTGCCTCTGCCGAGGTTCCAGACCTTGCCCCCGCCGAGGCCGATCGGGACGACGTAGTCGCCGCGCTCCAGATCGAAACTCATGATCGCCGTGCTGCGCAGATAGTACCCGTCCGGCAGGTTGAAGATAATGAAGGGTTGCGTGGTCAGGTTGTTCTGCGTCCCCCGGTCGTCTTCGCCGGCAAACGAATGCTGCCAGGTCACAAGCCCGCCCAGCAGGCCCCAGGGCAGCGGCGCGATGGCCACGCCCGCGACACCGGCTTGCCACTTTCCCGTCCCGAGCCGGTCGTCGCTTGCGGTCGGCGCCGTAAGCTGCGGCCCGAAACCGAGGTCGAACCCTCCCGTCTCGACGATGAAGAGATTGTACAGATTGAGGTCGCCGGAACCGGTGACCGAGCCGGAGGGCTCGTCGGGCGAAGTGACGAGCGGCATGGTGCCGCGAAGGATCTGCGGAAGGCCGAGGAGCCGGTGCGGCAGCACGCCGCGAAACAGCACCTGATTCGCGTCGCTGTCGTCGAGCTCGTAGAAATCGGAGGTATAGTAGTCATGCAGGTTGAGCGTGACCTTCGATGTCAGCGGACTGTTCGCCTCGTTCATTTGCTCCGAACTCGGCGATTGCGCATCCGCGATCGCGGGAAGCGCCGCGACGAGCAAGGCGATCAGGATGGGGCGAACGTCGCGCATGCGAAGCTCCTCGACTTGCTCCCGCTCTACCCCGCCCCTTTCTGTCCCGCCTCTTCGCCTCGGTCTCCCTCCGTCGCGACCCTCCGGTCGCCTTCCGGATTCCGGGGTCACCTTCGCGAAGGCCCGCCGCGATTCCCAACCGCGCCGGCAGGACTCCAACCCGGCTTCAGGTCCGAGGCTAGGCCGCCGCTTGCCGGACCGCCATTGGACCAAGGGCCTAGAAGCGACCTGGGCGCGAAACGGCGATTGGCCCTAGGTCCAATGTCGGGAAAACGCGCGGCGCGATATGGTGTCGAAGCGGCCGGCTCGCCTCGATCGCCGATCCTTTCAAGATCGCGGTGCCGATTGCGGTGTCGGAATATCGACCCTATCGTGGACCGGTTAGGTTCGATTGCCCGCGGCGCGCAACCATCAGGCCCGGGCCACGCGTGAGCATGCCATTTCCGGCATCTCTCGAAACTCGTTGGGGGTCTACGATGACAAGCCTTCCCGCACGCTTCGCGACTGCTCCTCTCCTGGCGCTCCTTCTGAGCTTCGCCATGGCCCCCCTCGAGAGTCGGGCCGATACCGCCGGCAGCCTCGTCCCGCTGCCGGACGCCGACCGGGCCGAGATCGAGAAGTATCTGGGCAAAGGCGTGGTGGGCGATGCGGTTGCAGCCGCGCCGCTCGGCGCGCCCGACAGCTATCTTCCGAGCGCCGGCGGCCAGATGTCGTTCCAGGTGATCGAGGTCGGCGAGGATCCGGCGACGGAGGTCCACAGCGTCAAGAACGCCGCTGATCCCACCTTCTCGCCCGGCTTGGATTACACGGTCGGGGAACGCGGAAGCGCCTATCTGCAAAAGACCGCCGACGGCAATCTCCTCATCACCGGCCAGCAGGATCTCGACAACAAGGTGCTGTCCCGCTTCTCGCCCGGCGAACCGCTCATCATCGCCGGCATGAAGCCCGGGGAAAGCCGGCAGTTTCCGGTGGATGTGAAGGTCGCCGACCTCTCGGATCCGACCGACATCGACCACACCGGCTCGCTCACCATCACCTACACCTATATCGGGGCATACAAGATCACCGTGCCGGCCGGGACCTACGACGCCGCGCTCATCAGGTGGAACTACAAGGGGAGCGTCGGGCCGGCGGATATCGAGGAAACCGAGTATCGGTTCATTTCGCCCAATGCCGGGATGATCGCCATGATCGAGAACCGGCACATCTCCGCGATGCTCGTCTATAGCGACAAGACCAAGCTCGGAAAGCTCCTGCAAACCGGCAATTGACGCCGGGAGGTCATGGCCTTCGGCGCGGCATAGGCATTCGCCGCGCCGGCCATGCTATGAATCGCCCGGCAATCGGGAGGCCGGGCCATGGAACGCGTAACGATCTCGCTCGACGAAGAGCTGCTCAAGGAGTTCGACCGGTATATCGCGCAGAAGAAATACGAGAACCGCTCGGAGGCGATCCGCGACCTCCTGCGCGAGCGGTTGCAGCAGACCAGGCTCGCCGGCGGCAAATCGCGCCACGCCGTCGGCTGCCTCTCCTATGTCTACAACCATCACCAGCGGCAATTGCCGAAGCGGCTGACGCAGTCGCAGCACGACCACCACGATTTCATCCTTTCGACCCTCCACGTCCATCTCGACCATGAGGATTGTCTCGAGATCGTGCTGCTGAAAGGCAAGGCGAGCGACCTCACCCGTTTCGCCGAGGCCACGGTCGCCGAGCCCGGCGTGCGTCACGGGCGGCTCAATCTGGTGGCGGCCGACAAGGTCCGCGGCCGGCATCGTCACAAGGACGCGCCGGACGAAACGCCGCACACCCATTTCTCGCCGAGCTCCTGACCGGCCGGAGCCCGCGCCCCGCCGGAACCGTGCGCTCGACCGACGGGTCGATAAAACCGCTCGACAGTATGCAGTTTTTATAAAAAGATCATACGCACATCCGTGTCCCGTCACTGTCGGAGCAATCGATGCATTGGCTTGCCGCCTTCGGATTCGCCGCAACCCTCCTTGCCGGCGACGCCGCCTCGGCGCATTTCCAGGAACTGCTGCCGAGCGACGACGTCCTGCCGGAGGGGGGCACGGTCTCCCTCGACCTCGTCTTCACCCATCCGATGGATCGCGGGCCGACGATGGATATGGTCAAGCCGGTACGTTTCGGCGTGAAGCAGGGCGACGGCACAACCGACCTCCTCGGATCGCTGGAGGAGGAAAAGATCGACGGCAAGACGACCTGGCGCGCGCGCTACGCGCTGCCCGAGCCCGGTGTCGCAATTTTCTTTGTCGAGCCGGAACCCTACTGGGAGCCGGCGGAAGGCAAATACATCGTCCACTACGCCAAGGTGACGGTCGATTCCTATGCGTCGGGCGAGGGCTGGGACAGCCTGGTAGGGTTGCCGGTGGAGATCCAGCCGCTGGTGCGGCCGACCGGAATCTGGACCGGCAACCTCTTCCGCGGCATCGTTCTGAAGGACGGCAAGCCCGTGCCCTTCGCCGAGATCGAGGTCGAATATGTCAATGACGGGTCCGTCGCCGCGCCGAACGACGCTTTCGTGACCCAGGTCATCAAGGCCGACGGCAATGGCGTGTTCGACTACGCGATGCCGCGCGCCGGCTGGTGGGGATTCGCGGCCCTCATCGAGGGCGACGAACCGATGCAGAGCCCCGAGGGCAAGAACGTCCCTGTGGAACTGGGGGCGCTCATCTGGATCAAGACGGTGGATATGGGGCAGACCGCGGCGCAGTAGCCGCGGCGCAACGGGAGAAAGCCCGCATGGCGCATATCCCGGACGGCGTACTGTCGATGCCGGTGCTCGTCGGCGGCGGCATCGTCGCTGCGATCGGCACCGCCGTCGCGCTCCGTCGGCTCGACGAGCGAACCATCCCGCGGGCGGCCATCATGGCGGCCGGCTTTTTCGCCGTATCGCTGGTCGCCGTGCCGGTGGGGCCCTCGAGCGTCCATCTGCTGATGGCCGGTCTCATGGGCCTCGTCATCGGCGTCGTCGCCATTCCGGCCGTGCTGGTCGGGTTGTTGCTGCAGGCGGTGCTGTTCGGCTTCGGCGGCTTGACGACGCTCGGCGTCAATACGGCCAACATTGCCCTGCCGGGCGTGCTCCTCGCCGCCTTGTTCGCGCCCCTCGTCGCCCGCGCGCCGGCCCATCGCGCAGGGCTGCTGGGCGGACTCTGCGGCGCGCTGTCGGTGGTCGCGACCGGCGGCGGCGTGGCGCTCGCACTCGCTCTCTCGGACTCGGCCTATGTGCCGTCGGCGAAGATCATCCTCGCAACCTACATTCCGCTGATGATCGGCGAGGGCATCATCACCGGCTTCGCCATCGCCTTCCTGAAGCGGGTCAAGCCGGAGCTTCTCGATGTCGGCTGGCAGCGTCGCACAGCGGACGCCTGAGGTGCCCATGCGCCTTCTCCTCCTCGCCCTCGCCTTGCTGCCGATTTTCGCGTCGCCGGCCCATGCGCACCGGTTGAAGGTCTTCGCGACGGTCGAGGATGGCGTGATCGACGGCTACGGCTTCTTCATCGGCGGCGGCAGGCCGCAGGAAGCGACCTTGATCGTGCAGGACGGCACCGGGGCCGAACTGTTCCGTGGCAGAACCGACATCGAGGGAGCGTTTGCCTGGCGTCCCGACCATGGCGGAGATTTCGTCGTCATCATCGACGCCGGCGATGGGCATGTGGCGCAAGCGAAGATCGCGGCAAACCGGTTCGCCGACTACGAGGGCGGGATCATCGCACCGGCCCTGGCCGGGGAAGCGACCGATGCCGGCGCACCGGTCGATCCGGCGACATCCGGCGATCTCGCCCGCATGATCGATGCGTCGGTCGATCGCGCCGTATCCCGGCAGATACGGCCCTTGCTCGAAGCCTACGATGCGGCCGACGGCGAGGCCCGTTTCAACGACGTGGTCGGCGGCATCGGGATGATCGTCGGCCTTGCGGGCATGGCGATGTGGGGGCTTGCCCGACGGCGCGAGCGCCATCGACCGCCGGAGGATCGGGCATGAGCGGCGCTGCACCCGATTGCTGCGATGTCGAGGAGGATGCCCGGGGGCCGATCGCGCGGCTCGATCCGCGCACGCGCCTCCTCGCGACCATCGGCTTCGTCGGCGGGATTTTGGCACTGGAGTCCCTTTCCCTCCGTATCGCGGCGCTCGCGGTCGCCGGCGGCGTGGTCGTACTGGCACGGCTGCCGCTAGCGGGGCTCCGGCATCGGCTGTTCCATGTCGAAGGCTTCCTGCTTCTGCTGCTGGCCTTGCTGCCCTTCACGACGCCGGGCGCGCCCCTCTTTGCGATCGGTCCGTTCGCCGCCAGCGAGACCGGCCTGCTGCACGCCGTCACCCTCGCCGTTACCATCAATGCCTGCACCCTCGCCGTCTTCGGGTTGCTCGGCGGACTCCAGCCGGTGCAGCTCGGCCATGCCGCCGCGCGGCTCGGCGCGCCGCCGAAGCTCGTGCATCTCTTCCTCTTTCTCGTGCGCTATGTCGGGCTTTTCCGGGCGGAAGCCGAACGGCTGCTCGATGCGATGCGGGCCCGCGGCTTCGTGCCGCGTTCGACCCGCCATGGCTGGCGCAGCCTCGGCAACCTCGCCGGCATGCTTCTGGTGCGGTCGCTGGAACGCGCGGAGCGCGTGGATGAGGCGATGCGATGCCGCGGCTTCAGCGGTCGGCTTCCGCTGCTCCCGGGCGGCCGGTTCGGGCATGCCGACGTCGCCTTCGGCGCCGCAGCCCTTGCTCTCCTTGCCGCCACGCTCGCTGCGGATCGACTGACATGAACGCGCTCCTCGACCTCCGCAATGTCAGCGTGTCGCGCGCGGGCCGCCTCGTGCTGGATGGCGTGTCTTTGAGCCTCGCCGCCGGCGAGCGGCTGGCGCTGCTGGGCGCGAACGGCGCCGGCAAGACCACCCTGCTGCGCACCCTGGTGGGGCTCGAGACGCCGCAATCCGGGGCGGTCGTCGCGCTCGGCGCGATCCGCCGCAAGGAGCGCGATTTCCGGGAGGTGCGCCAGCGCATCGCCTATCTCTTCCAGGATGCGGACGATCAGCTCTTCTGCCCGACCGTCATCGAGGACGTCGCCTTCGGGCCGCTCAATCTCGGCGCCTCGCCGCGTGAAGCGGAGGCCAAGGCGCGGGCCACGCTCGACCGCCTCGGCCTCGGCAATCTCGCCGCGCGCGTGACGCATCGCCTTTCGGGCGGCGAGAAGCGGCTGGTGTCGCTGGCGGCGGTATTGTCGATGGATCCCGAGGCGCTGCTGCTCGACGAGCCGACCAATGGGCTCGACGAGGGTCACCTCGCCAGGCTCCTGGAGATCCTCGGATCGCTATCGACCGCGATGATCGTGGTCAGTCACGATCGGTCGATCCTGGAACGGCTCTGCACGCGCGCCGTCATGCTGAAGGAAGGCAGGCTCGCCCCGGCGATCGTGCATCGCCATGTCCATGCCCACGATCACCTCCATATCCATGGGCTGGACGAGGAACATGCGCACGGCGAATCGCTCCTGCCGCGTCGTTCGGCGAGCTAGGGTCCGGCCGAAATAGGTTCGGAAAATTTTCGAGCGAGGGCGGCTGGTCAGCCGGTCTGTTTCGATCGCGGCGGGCTTTCGCCGGGCGTGGCGCGCGCCTGGTCCGGAACCGCCGCCGGCGCCGGCATCACGGCAGACCGCGCCAGAACCGTCCGCAACGCGACGGAAAGCGCCTCGGTGCGGGCTGGATCGTCGCATTCGGGGTAGCGGTCGCGGAGTGCGTCGATCGACAGCGTCGCCGTCTCGGCAAGCGAGCGGACCAGCGCGCCCAGCGTCGTCGACGCATCTTCGTCGGGCGTGCCTTGCGCCGCCTCCTCGATCTTGCCGCAGGCGGCGGCCACCGCGACCAGCCCCATATTGGCGCTCGCCGAAACGAGCTTGTGCGCCTCTTCCGCCAGCGCCGCCCAGCGACCGGTGTTGTAGCGCTGCGACATCGCGTTGAGGGCCGCGATGGTGAGATCGATCATCTCCTGCACGAAGCCGACCGCTTCCTCGCGTCCGACCAGCTTCTCGATGCCGTCGAGCGTCGCTTCGTCCAGCAGATCGGCCTCCGGGGTCGGGCCCTGCGCCTGCGGCGCGGCTCCCGACATGCGCAACGCATCCGGCAGCCAGTTCTGCACCTTCTCGAGCAACTCCTGTTTCACGATCGGCTTGGCGATATGGTCGTCCATGCCGGCTTGCCGGCAACGCGCGATGTCTTCCTGCATGGCATGGGCCGTCATGGCGATGATCGGCACGGCGCCCTGCGGGGCGGGCAGCGCCCGGATCCTGCCGGTCGCCTCGTAGCCGTCCATCTCCGGCATCTGCACGTCCATCAGCACGAGGTCGAAGCTCTGGCTCTCGAGCAGCGACAGCGCTTCGCCGCCGCCCGACGCCTTCACCACGCCATGGCCGGCAGCACGAAGCAGAACGGCGACGAGCTCGCGGTTGATCGGCACATCGTCGACGATGAGGATCTTGCCGGCGGCGCCCGTCGGCGAGCTCGGCGATGCCTCTTCCTCCGCCGCCGCGATCTCGCCGATCGGCAGGTCCACGGTGAACCAGAAGCGGCTGCCCTCCCCGGCGGCGCTGGCCACCCCGATGGTGCCGTTCATCATCTCGACCAGCCGCTTGCTGATCGAAAGCCCGAGGCCGGTCCCGCCATATCGGCGCCAGCGGCTGCTGTCGACCTGATGGAACTGCTCGAAGAGCTTGACTTGATCTTCGGGCGAAATGCCGATGCCGGTATCCGTCACCTCGACACGAAGGACCACCCGCCCGGCGGCGGGCGCCTCCAGCCGCATGTCGATCGCGACGCTGCCCTTCTCGGTGAACTTGATCGCGTTGTTGGCGAGGTTGAGCAGGATCTGCCGAAACCGCCCCGGATCGCCCACGATCGCCTTCGGCAGGTCGGGCGCGATCCTGCATTCGATCCGCAAACCCTTGGCCGTGGCCGAGGGCTCGATGATCCCCGCGACGCTGGAGACGACCTCGGACGGGGAGAACGGCACCGCCGCCATCTCGAGCTTGCCGGCTTCGATCTTGGAGAAATCGAGAATGTCGTTGATGACCGTGAGCAGCGCCGTGCCGCACTCCCGTGCGACGGCGGCGTAGCGCCGCTGCGTCTCCGAGAGATCGGTTTCGAGCAGCATGTCGGCATAGCCGATCACGCCGTTCATCGGGGTCCGTATCTCATGGCTCATCATCGCGAGGAAGTCGGACTTGGCGCGGTTCGCCGCCTCGGCGCGATCGCGCTCTTCGGCATGGGCCGCGGCCAGTTCCGCGAGCTCGACGGTCTTTGCCTTCAGCGAAGCTTCCGATCGGGTCAATTCCTCGAAAGCGCGCTCCAGGCGATCCTGGCTCTCCCGCAGTGCCTCTTCCTGGCGCACGAGATTGGTCACGTCGGTCCGGGTCGAAACCGTATCGCCCGTCCGGGTACGGGCTTCGGAGAGCAGCAGGATCCTGCCGTCCGCGAGCCGAACCAGCACGTCCTTGTCCTCTGCGTCGTGCCGGGCGAGTTCGCGGGCGAGCCAGGCCTCGCCGCTCATGCCTTCGAGCTCGAACACGCCGCGCGCCACGCCGATCGCGAGCGCATCGGCGAAGTACCGACCCGGCACGAAGACGTTGGCGAGTTGCGGATAGATCTCCTTCATCCGGCCGTTGACGAGGACGATACGACCATCCGCCCCTGTAAGGGTGAAGCCCTCGCGAAGGCGCTCGATCGAGCTGCTGAGGCGCTCTGCGCTGCGCTGTCGCTCGGCCACCAGCGTCGCCACCAGGAGAATCGTGCTGCCGATCGTAAGCACGCGGAGTTGCGAAGCCTCGATCGCGGTGATCAGCGCGCTGGTCCCGTCGCCCGCGCTATGGGCGAGCGAGGCGGCGATCGTCGCGATGGACATGATGATGTTGACCAGCGCGGCGCCCGGCGCGCCGAACCGGAAGGCGACCAGAATGCCGATGGGCAGCACGGCGATGAGCGCCGCCCGGCCGAGCAAGGAATAAGAGAGCTGGCTCGGGGCGCCGATGAAGCAGGCGGCCACGAGGATGAGGGAAACGACCGCGAACTCGGCCATCGCGCGCAGCGTCGGCCGCTTGACGTCTTCCCACTGCGCGATGACGGCGGCCATCGGCACGACGAACAGCATCCCGACCGCATCGGCGATCCACCAGGTGTGCCAGACCTGGAGATAGATGGCGTCGCCCGCACCGGCGACGATGCCGGCGCCGACGAGCGCCGCGAGCCCGGTGCAGGCGCCGACGGCGGGGCCGAGGAAAATCAGGATGGAACGCAGCGAATCCATGATCGCTGTCGCGCCGAGCCGCCGCAGCACCCAGGCCGCGAGCAGCGCTTCGCCGACGTTGCAGAGGGTGAGGCCGAATGCCATGGCGACAGAATCGCCGAAGGAAAGATTGACCAGCAGATTCGCGAAACCGGCGGCGACGAGATGAAGCGGCCATTCGCGCGTCGGGCGGTGAATCAGAAGGCCGAGCAGAATGGCGTTGCCGAGCCAGATCGCCGCCACATTCCCCGGGAACCGGACGAACTGCGTGCTCGCCTCGCCGCAGATCAGAATGGCGAGGGCGAGGGCGCCGGCCATGGCGAGCGCGCTGCCGCGACGACGCGGCGCATCGGGCGGAGCGGTTCGCCGAAAGGCGCCCGAGCCGACTTGCCCGGACTCCGCCGAGGAGATTGGGTCGGTCATTGCGGAAAGGGATTCTTTAGAGAAATGCTTAACAACCGTTAAAGAGACCGCGGGAACCCTGGGAATCGGGGGCGAGCGCCGCAGGGCGGCGGTGCCCGGCGTGCGGCGATATGGAATCCTTCGGCTAGGATGCCGAAACCCGACTCGGAACGCCTGTCCGGGTCGCTCCGCCGACGGACCGTTCCCGCATGACCAGCGAATACGAAATATCCCAGATCCTGATCGGATCGATCGCGAGCCTCCTCGCCGGGCTTGCGACCGCCGTCGGCGCCCTGCCCATCTTCTTCATGCGCCGCATATCGGAAGCGGCCCAGGACACGATGCTGGGCTTTGCCGCCGGAGTGATGCTGGCGGCCTCGTTCTTCTCGCTGATCCTCCCGGGCCTCGCCGCGGCCGGCGCGCTCGGCATGGGCCGCGTCGGATCGGTGACCCTGGTGATCGCCGGCATCCTGCTCGGCGCCGCCGCCATCTGGCTCATCCATCGCTTTGTGCCGCATGAGCATTTCGTCTCCGGTCGCGAGGGCCTCCCGACGGAACGCATTCGGCGGATCTGGCTCTTCGTGATCGCGATCACCTTGCACAATTTTCCGGAAGGACTCGCCGTCGGCGTCGGCTTCGGCGACGGCGACATGGCGAACGGCACCGCGCTCGCCATCGGCATCGGGTTGCAGAACATGCCGGAAGGGCTCGCGGTCGCGCTGTCGCTGCTCACCCTCCGCTACAGCCGGATGCGGGCCTTCCTCGTCGCGTCCCTGAGCGGACTGGTCGAGCCGCTCGGCGGCGTTCTCGGCGCCGGCGCCGTCGTGCTGGCGGGGTCGCTGCTCCCCTGGGGCCTCGCCTTCGCGGCGGGCGCGATGATCTTCGTCATCAGCCACGAGATCATTCCCGAGACCCATCGGCGCGGCCTTGCGACCCACGGCACGGCCGGGCTCATGGTCGGGCTGGTGACCATGATGTTCCTCGATGTGGCGCTGCAATAGCCCGGCTGTCCGGCCGCCTCGGCGAAAGTTCGAGCGATCGTCCGTCGTTTGGCTATGATCCGGCCCGGATGGAATTCATCGAACTCGGCCTCTACACGATCTTCGCCCGCGTCCTCCCGGAGCGGACGCTGCGCGTCTGGACCGGCAGGCATCCGGCCGACCGGCTGGACGAGGCGCGGACCTGGTGGGGGCCGCAGCGGCTGCTCGCCTTCCGGCGGATGCTGATCGAGCAGAACCACAGGCTGCTGCTCTGCCATGCGCCGGATCGCGACATCCCCTTCGGAAACGGCCTCGCCCCGCTCACCTTCGAGATCGCGATGCGCTATGCACGCCCGCCGATCGTCGGCCTCGATTTCAACGACCGCATCTTCATGACGAGACGCGGGCTTCGCCTGCTGGACCGGTCCCTCATCTACTTCAAGCGCGAGTTGCCGATCGACCGCTTGCGCATGCTGCCGCGCCGCGCGACCGCGCGGCATCGCGCGATCCTCGAGCGCAATCTCCACAAGCTGCGGCCGATCTCGATCGGGCTCGGCGCGGGCCGCCTGGCCGACATGCCGGCGCCGCTGCCGCCGAAGCGGAGCGACATCTTCTTCGCCGGCACCGTCTCGAACAAGAACCGGATCGACGGCGTGCCGCTGCTCCGGAAGCTCCGGGCCATGGGCGTCGCGGTGGACCTCGCCGAAACCCGGCTCGACCGCCGGACTTACCTGCAGCGCAGCGCGGAGGCCCGCCTCGTCTGGTCGCCGGACGGGGTGGGCTGGGATTGCTTCCGGCACTATGAAGCCGGCGCCGTCGGCAGCGTGCCCGTCATGCCGCGGCCCTGGATCGAACCCTATAGACCGATCGTCGAGGGCGAGATGGGGCTCTACTACGACCCCGAGGGCGAGGATCTGATCCGCGTCGTGACCGAGGCGCTGCGGAATCCGGAGCGGCTATCGAGGATGAGCGAGGCCGCGCGGCGCCATGTGCTCGCCACCCACATGCATGAGCAGATCATCGCCTATGCGATCGGCGAGATCGACGCGGCGATGCGGAACCGCGCGCGCGAGCGCACCGCGGCGTAGGCGACCCTCCCGCCGGGACGCGGCGGTCACGCGACAGAATTCCTATTCTCCCGCGCGGCGCTTGACGGCATTGCGAGCGGCGGCGATCCTCTCCCCCCGTTCGTCGGGCGCTGGAGCAAGGTTGGGAGACCGGGTGTCATGCAGGATCGTTTCCGCAAGCAGATTGACTGGCCGCAAGCCTTTCCGCCGGAAGAATACGCCGCGCGTCGGGCACAGGTTCGCGGCGCGTTGCAGAAAGCGGGGCTCGCCGCGATCTACGTGACGCTGCCGGCCGATCTCACCTGGCTCACCGGCTACGATATGATCTGGTACCACTATCGGACCTTGACCGGGCTGCTGATCCGCGCCGATCGCGACGAGACGGTCCTCTTCGACAGCGGCGGGCACAAGACGCTCGTCTATATGCTGCCCGAGATCCGCGAGGCGATCTGGTTCGACCCCAACCCCGTCGCAAGCGACGGTCAGGCCGCCACCATCGTCGCCGAGCTGGCGAGGCGCGGCCTCGGCAAGGGCAGGATCGCGATCCAGCCCTGGGCCTACTCGCCCCACGCCACGGTGATGGATGCGTTCGCCGCGAAGCTGCGGGACGGCGGCGCGACCGTCAGCGACGGCTCGCGGCTCGTCGAGGAGTTCCGGCTGGTGAAATCGCCGCGCGAGATCGCGGTGGTCCGGGAGGCCGCGGCGCTCGCCGACCAGGCCATGGCCGCGGCGCGCGACGCGATCGGGCCGGGCGTGATGGAGACCGAGCTCGAGGGCGTCATCATGCAGTCCCTCATGCGGGGCGGCTGCCAGTATCCGAGCATCCGCTCGATGATCGGTACGGGACCCCGCTCGGGCACGCATCACAGCCCGCCCTCGCAGCGCAAGATCAAGCAGGGCGATCTCGTCTTCATCGATTTCTGCGCCGTGCTGCATCGGTATCACGTCAATCTCAATCGCACCTTCTCGCTCGGAACGCCGGATCCGCGCTGGATCGAGCTCATGAACAAGTCCTCGGGTTGCGCCGAGGCGGTCGCGCGCGAGGTGAAGCCCGGCGATTCCTGGCGCAAGGTGCAGACGGTCGCCGACCGCTATATCGAGAGCGTCGGTATCGGCAAGTATGTCTGGTGGGTCGGCGGCTACTCGCTCGGCCAGAGCGCGCCGCCGGACTGGGTCGGTACCCATTTCGTCGATCCCCACGAAGGCATCGCCGACCGCCCGGTGGTCCCCGGCATGGTGTTCAATCTCGAGAACCAGTTCGATGTGTGGGAGGACTGGCCGGGCGGCACGGGCGCCGCCTGGATCGAATCCTATCTCATGACCGAGAAGGGGCTCGAAATCCTTTCCAAGCTGCCGCGCAACCTCGTCCCGGTCTGAAGCCCCCGGGATCGGGTGCCGAACCGCTCTCAGCCGGGTCGGCGCGCCGCCGGCGACGGGCGAAGCGAGGCCATTGGCGCCTTTCCGCCGATCGCGAACCCGCGGCTGACCCCGCCGGGGTGGATTGACTTGCGCCGGCGGCATGACTATGTGAGTCCATCATGCGCATCCGCTCTTGTCATTCCCGTTTCCTGCATCGCGCAGGAAGTCTTATGGCAGGCCCTCCGCCCCGGGTCTGAGCGCGCTCGCGCTCCGGTCCGGGGCCGAGCTGCATCCGCTGCGCGCCGACCGATCCACGGTCCGATTCCGCGGATGCCGCTGTTTTCTTCTTATCGACCATCGAAGCGACGCTGGCCTGGGCTGGCGCACCGCGGAATAGTGCCATTCGAAGTGGCCGTTGATTTGCATCCCTGAAACCGAGAACGAGAGGCGATCCGACATGACCCGTACCGGCCTGCCGCCGATTATCCTGAGCCGGCGCGATCACGACCGACTCTCGAAACTGCTCGATGGCGCTGCGGCGACGCTCGACGCCGGCGAGTATCTGGAGCGGGAGATCGTTCGCGCGCGCATCGTCGATGACGATGCCGTGCCGCCGAACGTCGTGACCATGCATTCGCGCCTCGAATACTCCGACGACCGCAACGGCGAACGTCGCGTCGTCACGCTCGTCTATCCGGGCGAGCAGGACATCGCCCAGGGCCGCATCTCGGTGCTGACGCCGATCGGTGCCGCGCTGCTCGGGCTGTCGGTCGGCCAATCGATCGAATGGCGCACGCGCACGGGCGAATGGTACAGCCTCACGATCCGCGAGCTTCTGTTCCAGCCCTCGGCCGAGGATCCGCCGCGCCCGTGACGAGTGCGGCGGTCCGGCCATGGATATGCCCGACATATTGCTGGAGATCGAACGGGAAGTGAGGCCGCATTTCGGCCGCGGCAAGGTCGCCTCCTACATTCCCGGCTTGCGGCGCGTCCCGCCCGACAAGTTCGGCATGGTCGTGCGCATGGTCGATGGCGGCGAATATGGCGTCGGCCAGTTCACCGAGCCGTTTTCCATCCAGAGCATCTCCAAGCTGCCGATGCTGATGCTGGCGATGAGCATGATGGGCGAGGAGATCTGGCGCTTCGTCGGGAAGGAACCCTCCGGCTCCGCCTTCAACTCGCTGGTCCAGCTCGAGTACGAGAAGGGCGTTCCGCGCAATCCCTTCGTGAATGCCGGCGCCCTGGTCGTGCTCGATGCGGTCATGGTCAACACGCAGGGCAAAGCCTCGCAGGTGATGCTCGACTATCTCCGCGTGCTGTCGCAGAACTTCGCCATCGACTACGACCGGAAGGTCGCCGCGTCGGAGCTGCGTACCGGACATCGCAACGCGGCGATCGCCAACCTGCTGCGGGCTCATGGCCGCATTCGCCAGGCCCCCGACGCCCTGCTCGAGGCCTACTGCCTGCAGTGCTCGCTCGAAATGAGCTGCCTCGATCTGGCGCGCGCCTTGCTCCCGCTCGCCAATTCCGGCGTCTCGCCGCTGCTCGAGGAAGCCGTGCTGACCGACCGGCAGACGCGGCGCATCAATGCGCTGATGATGACGTGCGGAATGTACGACTCGGTCGGCAGCTTCGCCTTCCGGGTCGGGCTCCCGGCCAAAAGCGGCGTCGGCGGCGGCATCGTGGCCGTCGTGCCGCGGCATTGCTGCCTCGCGGTCTGGTCGCCGGAACTCGATCGCTCCGGCAATTCGCTGGTCGGTACCGCCGCACTGGAGCTCTTCGCGCGAATGACGAAGCTCTCGATCCTGTAAACTGGGCGGGCGGGCCCCGCTACGGGACCCGAGCGAATTCAATGGGTTAATCCCCCATTTCGGCAAAACCATGGCCCGTCCTAGACTGGAGGCCGCGGGGCTTGGGGGGAAGCATGCGGTCAAACACCAGGCGGTCCGGCGGGCGGGTGACGCGGCTGGCCGATCGGCGCAAGGGCGGCGGTCCCCGGGCCGTGGCGCCCGGCCTGCCCGGCGGGCAGTACCGGCCGCTGACCGACGCCGCCATCGAGCGCATCCACAAGACCGCCCTCGACGTGCTCGAGAATATCGGGCTCGCCGACGCGCCGCCCGCGCTGGTCGAGCTTGCGCTCGCCAGGGGTTGCCGGCTCGACGATCGCGGCCGGTTGCATTTTCCGCGCGGCCTCGTGGAGGACGTGATCGCCGGCGCCGCCCGCGAGTTCCAGATCTACGGCCGGAACCCGCAGCATGACCTCACCATCGGCGGATCGCGCGTGCATTTCACCACGGCCGGCGAAGCGGTCACGATCCTGGATCTCGAGACCCGCCACTACCGGCCATCCACCCTGCTCGATCTCTACGACGCGGCGCGGCTCGTCGACCGGCTCGAGCATGTGCATCAATTCGGGCAGACCGTCGTCGCCACCGACATCGCCGATCCCTTCGAGCACGATATGAGCATCGCCTACGCGATCATGTCGGGGACCGAGAAAAGCTTCGGCGTCAGCATGGGGCGGCCGGAGCATATCGCGCCGGCGGTTCAGCTCTTCGACATGGCGCTCGGCGGCGAAGGGCGCTTCCTCGCGCGACCTGTCTGCGTCATCGGCTGCTGCCCGATCGTCTCGCCGCTGCGCTTCGCGCGGGAGGCGACCGACGTCCTGATGGAAACCACACGACAGGGGCTGATCGGCGACGTGGCGATCGCCGCCCAGGCGGGTGCCACCGCGCCCGCAGCACTTGCCGGCACGCTCGTCCAGACGGTCGCGGAAACGCTGGCCTCCGTGCTGGTGGTCAATCTGGTGCGCCCCGGCCATCCGACCACCTTCGGCATCTGGCCTTTCGTGTCGGATCTGCGCACCGGCGCCTTCACCGGCGGCGGCGGCGAGGAAGCGGTGCTGAGCGCGGCCGCGATGCAGATCGCCAACTACTACGACTTCCCCGCAAGCGTCGGCGCCGGCATGACCGATTCCAAGATGCCGGACAACCAGGCGGGCTACGAAAAGGGCGTCTCCACCGCGCTGGCGGCGCTCGCCGGGGGCAACTATGTCTGCGAGAGCGCCGGCATGCTGGCGAGTCTGCTCGGCTGCTCCTTCGAGGCGCTGGTGATCGACAACGACATGCTCGGCATGGTGCAGCGGGCGCTCCGCGGCATCGAGGTTTCGGACGAAACCCTGAGCTACGAGGTGATCCGGGAGGCGGTCGAAGGCGCCGGCCATTTCCTGGGATCCGGCCAGACGCTCGAACTCATGCACAGCGAGTATGTCTATCCGAGCCTCGCGGACCGCAGCGCGGCCGGCGCCTGGGAAGAAAGCGGCAAGACCGATTTGCTCGACCGCGCCGGGGAGCGCGTGCGCGAGATATTGTCGCAGCACTATCCCGACTATATCGACGCGAGGGCGGATGCGGCGATCCGCGAGCGCTTCCCGATCCGCTTGCCGCGCGAGGCGATGCGCCGCGAGAGCCGTCGCTGGTAATCCGATAGTCCGGCGGCGCGCCCGCGCCGCCTCTTCACCTGACATCTTTTTCGCCCGGGTCGGGCCCGGCCTCTGCCGCCATCTATGCGGAACCGGAGGCCGTTTACGTTCGTTAAGTTTCCGACCCAGCCGGGGGGTTCAGGAGGAGTTTCAGGATTTGCCGATGAGCCCGTCCGCCAGCTTCGTGATCGGGATGACGGATCGCCGGCACCGGCAGTCATGCGGTTTGCGCATGGGTTTATGTGGAAATGGCGCGGGCTTTATTTCCCGGGCTTGCCCAAATTTCGCCCGAAATCAGTGCCATCTAGTTAGGCGCTGGGACATTACGACAGCGATCAAGGGAGATCAGAACCGACCGCGGCAAGGTGCGTGGTTGATGGCCGGGCGAAAAGCTTTCCGGCGCTGGTCTCGACTTCCCAAAAGGATGAAGTCCGTCGCGCGCGGCACCTCGCCGCGCGCCGGTCGTGACCTGCGCGTCTCCGCCTGAAGCCATCGACATCGCAACGGAAGAACGGCCTCGGCGGCTCGGTTCCAAGGGAAGGCACGACCGGCTCAAATGCGCGCATCAGATCTGATCATCGGCGTTTTCACCGCGACGCTCTTCGCCGGCGTCTGGAGCCTCGGCAACCAGCCGGTGGAGATGAACACCTGGACCGAGCCGCTCCGCGGCATGTCCTTCGCTCCCTATCGGCCGGACGCCAATCCGATGTCGGGGAAGGACCCGACGCCGGCGCAGATTGCCGATGACCTCAAGGTCGTCACCGGCAGCACGCGGTCCGTCCGCACCTACACGACCGCCGGCGTGATGGCCGAAGTGCCGCGGCTCGCCTGGGCGAACGGTCTGACCGTGACGGCCGGCGCCTGGATCGGGCCGGTGCCCGAGGAGAATCGGCGCGAGGTCGCCGGGCTCATCGACATGACCCGGCGCAACGGCAACATCACGCAGCTCATCGTCGGCAACGAAGCCGTGCTGCGCGGCGACATCACCGTGCCGGAGCTGACGCAGTATCTGCGCGACGTGAGACGCGCGACGCCGCTTCCCGTGAGCACCGCCGAGCCCTGGCATGTCTGGCTCGATCATCCCGAGCTTGCGCAGGAGGTCGATTTCCTCGCCGTGCACATCCTTCCTTTCTGGGAAGGCGTCTCGATCGACAACGCGGTCGATTTCGTGCTGGAGCGCTATCACGAGCTGAAGCTCCGCTTCCCGAAGAAGCGCATCGTGATCACCGAGGTCGGCTGGCCGAGCCAGGGCCTTACGCGAAAGGACGCGGTCGCCTCGCCCACCAACCAGGGCCTCTTCCTGCGGCGCTTTCTGCAGGCGGCGCGGACGGAAGGGCTCGACTATTTCGTGATCGAAGCCTTCGACCAGCCCTGGAAGGCGGAGGTCGAAGGCGGCGTCGGCGCCTATTGGGGCATTTTCGACGCGGATCGTCACCATAAGGCGGCGCTGACCGGCATCCTGGTCGATCGGCCGGATTGGCCGTGGCTCTCGCTCGCCACCCTCGCCATCGGCTTCCCCTTCGTGATCTGGCTGCTGCGCCGCGAGGAAAGCCTCCGCCGCGGCGGGCAGCTCACCCTTGCCTTCATCGGCCAGGCCGTGGTCACCGCCGGCGTCTGGATCTATGCCGGCTACGACGAGCGCTACCTGACCTCAATGGATATCTGGGTGCTCGCCATCATCGGCCCGGCGACGCTCCTTCTCATGGGCATCTTCGTCACCGAAGGCATCGAGCTCGCCCACTGCCTGTGGCGCGGCGGCAGCCGTCGCCGGCTGGCGCCGCCGGCCGAAGCCGGGGCCATGCCCCTGCCGAAGATCTCCGTGCATGTCCCCTGCCGCAACGAGCCGGCCGCGATGATGGCGGAGACGCTGCGCGCGCTCGATCGGCTGGATTATCCCGACTACGAAGTGCTGGTCATCGACAACAACACGACCGATCCGCTGCTCTGGCGGCCGATCGAGGCGCTCTGCAAGGAGCTCGGCCCGAAATTCCGCTTCTTCCATCTGGAGAACTGGCCGGGCTTCAAGGCCGGCGCGCTCAATTTCGGCCTGCGCGAAACCCATCCGGACGCGACCGTCATCGCGACCATCGACAGCGACTACGTGGTCCGGCCGGAATGGCTCAAGGAGCTCGCCGGCCATTTCGTCGACCCGACGGTGGCGCTCGTCCAGGCGCCGCAGGATTACCGCGACGGGCAGGACGACATCTTCAAGCGGCTCTGCTTCTGGGAATATGCCGGCTTCTTCCATCTCGGCATGAAGACCCGCGACGAGCAGAACGCGATCATCCAGCACGGCACCATGGCGCTCATCCGCCGCAGCGCCCTCGAGGCCGTCGGCGGCTGGGGCGAATGGTGCATCACCGAGGATGCGGAGCTCGGCCTCCGGCTCTTCGAAGGCGGCTACCAGGCGATCTATACCGAGAAGAGCTACGGCCGCGGCCTGATGCCGGACAGCTTCGACGCCTATCGCAAGCAGCGCTTCCGCTGGGCCTATGGCGCCATGCAGATCCTGAAGGCGCATTGGCGCGAGTTGCTGCCTTTCGGCAAGCGCAAGCTCACCGTGGCGCAACGCTACCAGTTCATCGCCGGCTGGCTGCCCTGGTTCGCCGACGCGCTGCAGCTCTTCTTCGTGGCGCTGGCGATCGTCTGGACCGCCGGCATGGTGCTGCTGCCCCGCTATGTCGAGCCGCCGTTGACGCTCTTCCTCATCATCACGTTGAGCCTGTTCGGGTTCAAGGTCGGCAAGTCGCTCTGGCTCTATATCCGCCGCGTGCCCTGCAAGTTCCGGGATTGCTTCGGCGCCGCGCTCGCCGGGCTCGCCTTGAGCTACACAGTCGCCCGCGCGGTATGGCAGGGTATGTTCACCAGCAACCTGCCCTTCTTCAGGACGCCGAAATGCGAGAACCAGCCGGCCTTGATCCGCGCCCTCATGGAAGTGCGCGTCGAAGCCGTGCTCGCGCTGCTGCTGATCGGCGCGGCGATCCTCATCGCCTTGACCCGCGGCATGATCGAGCCGGCGGCCCGTATCTGGGCGGTCCTGCTCTGCGTGCAGGCGCTGCCCTTCGTGGCGGCGCTGGTCATGTCGCTGCTGAACGCCCTGCCGACGACCAGGCGGCAGGATACCGGCGGGCTCGCTCTCGCGCCCGCCCCGGCGGTGCAGCCCGCCGAGTGATCCCGTCGCGGCCGCGGGCCGAAGATGCAACGAAGGGCCGGTGGCGCCATGCGGCGTGACCGGCTCTTCGGCTTTCTCGCGCTCGTCGCCGCGCTAACCCTGACCTATGGCGTCTGGTGGGAGATCGGCCGGCCGCAGGCGGTCGTCGATGCGCCCGCCGGCCCGATCGATTGCGTTTCCTACACGCCCTTCCGCGATGCGGAAACGCCGTTCGACCCGACGCTCGTCGTGCCGCCCGAGCGCATCGAGGCCGACCTGGCCGCCCTCAAGCCGGTCACCGACTGCGTGCGCACCTACGCCACGAACCAGGGCCTCGCCGCCGTCCCGGAGATCGCCGGGCGGCTCGGCATGGAGGTGCTGCTCGGCGTCTGGATCGGCGGCGAGCCGCCGGCGAACCGTCTCCAGGTCGATGCGGCGATTCATCTGGCCAAAACCTATCCCGAGGCCGTGCGGGCCATCATCGTCGGCAACGAGGTTCTGCTTCGGGGCGAGCAGACGCCGGAGACGCTGGCCGCCCTGATGCACGAGGTGCGGGCCGCGACCGGCAAGCCCGTGACCTATGCGGATGTCTGGGAATTCTGGCTGCGCGCCCCGCAGAGCCTTGCCGAGGCGGCCGATTTCATCACGATCCATGTGCTGCCCTACTGGGAAGACCATCCGGTCGCCGCCTCGAACGGCGTGCCGCATCTGGAGGCGGTGCTGCGCGAGGTCGAGACGAAGTTCGGCCACAAGCCGATCCTGCTCGGCGAGACCGGCTGGCCCAGCGCAGGGCGCGAGCGCGACGGTGCAATCCCGGGACGGCTCGAGCAGGCGAATTATCTCCGCCAGTTCCTCGTCTATGCGCATGAGCGCGGCCTCGACTACAACCTGATCGAGGCCTTCGACCAGCCATGGAAGCGGGCGCTCGAAGGCACGGTCGGCGGGCACTGGGGTATTTTCGACGGCGACCGGCAGCCGAAGCTGCCGCTGCAGGGGCCGGTCAGCGACGACCCCCACTGGCGGCTCGAGTTTCTCGCCGCCGCCGGGATCGCGCTCCTGCTCCTCGGTGCCGTGGCGCCATCGCTGCGCCGCGCCTCGGGTTGGCGGCTGTGGCTCGCAGGGCCGATGGCGGCGGCGAGCGGCACGCTGCTCACGCTCCAGGCCGCCCATTCCGCGCTCGCGGTGCGGAACCCGGGCGAAGCGGCTGTGGAGATCTTCCTCTTCCTCCTGATAGCCGCCATCGCCCGGGAGCTGCTGCGCCGGCTGCTGCATCCGGAAGCGGATCTTCCCGTCGCGGCGGCGGAACTCGTCGCCGCCCTGCCGCGCTTCGGCTGGAAGCTGCGCGACCCCGGCACGCGCCTCGCCTTGCTGCAGCTCGTCGCGGTGATGGGCGCGCTCAGCGTCAACCTTGCCCTGCTGTTCGACCCGCGCTATCGCGATTTCCCGATCGCGGCCCTCGCCCTTCCGGCCTTCGGATTCGCCCTCCGGGCGATCGCACGGCGCGAGTTCCTGCAATCGGCCCCCGGTCGTCGGGAGGAGGCGATCTTCGCCGCCCTGCTGGCGTTCTCGTCGGCGATCGTAGCCGCACGCGAGGGACCGGAGAATCTCGCGGCCCTCTGTTTCGCCGGCGTTTCGCTTCTGCTGGCGCTGCCCTGGCTCGGCGCCTGGCGCTACGTCTCGCGGCCGATGCCGGTCGCGCTCAGCGCCGCAGCAGGCTGAGCAGTCCCAGCAGAAATCCGACCGACGCCAGCCCGGCATTGTAGAGCACGAGCCCGACGAGGCCGAACCCGACCGCGAGCCCGGCCGCTACGGGCCAGCGCCGCAACAGGGCGAGAGCGCCGAAGCCGAGCGCCCCGATCCCCCAGAGATCGGCGAGGGAACCGCGCACCACCAGCTCCCGCGGGCCGCACCACCAGGGCGCATTCTCGAGGCAGAGAATACCGATGCCGCGCGGCTCGATGAGGAAGAACCGGATCGCCAGGCTCGCCGCCAGCAGCGCCGCCGCCGCCCCGATCCAGATATAGCGGCCGCGGCGCGAACGCCGCCCTGCCGCCGGAACCGGCATCGTCATCGGAGCGTCAATGCCGCGGCGGCAACAGGTCTTCGGGCTCCTCGAGCGCCGCCTCGGCGATCGGCGGCGGCATCGTGCCCGCGAGGCGGCGATAGGAGAAGTAGCTCGCCGGCAGCGAGGCGAGATAGAGCAAGCCGACCGCAATCAGCGTGTTCCAGGTGCTGCTGACGAGAAATGCCGCGAAGGCGCCGATTCCGATCAGCGTCGGCAGCACGAGATGATGCGCGACCTTGATGCGCTTGAAGGAATAGGTCGGAAAGCGGCTGATCATCAGCAGCGCGACGACTACCGCAACCGAGCCCACGACCCAGGTCTGGCCGAAGAAATCGCGGCCGAACTCGAAGCTCGCGATCATCGGCAGCAGCACCAGCCCTCCCCCCGCCGGCGCCGGCACGCCCATGAAGTAGCGGCTGGTCCAGGCCGGCAGGTCCGCGTTGTCGAGCTTGGTGTTGAAGCGCGCGAGCCTGAGGCCGCAGCAGATGCAGAACAGCAGAACCGCCGCCCAGCCGAGCGAGCCCGCCTGCTCGAGATTCCAGAAATAGAGGAGCATGGCCGGCGCCACGCCGAAGCTCACGAAATCGGCGAGCGAGTCGAGCTCCGCGCCGAACTTGCTCGTGCTGTCGAGCAACCGCGCGATGCGGCCGTCGAGCCCGTCGAGCACCGCGGCGATGACGATCGCGATCACCGCCGCCTCCCAGCGCCCCAGCAGCCCGAAGCGAATGCTGGTAAGGCCGGCGCAGAGCGCCAGCAAGGTCAGGATGTTCGGGATCAGCCGGTTGAAGGACTGGTCGCGCAGCCGCGCGACGCTCGGTTTCCGCATCAGCGCCTCTCCCCTCGCCGCATCGGTTCGCCGCCATGCATGTCGGCGATCACCGTCTCGCCCGCGACGGCGCGCTGGCCCGGCGACACCAGCGGCGCCACGCCTTCCGGCAGATAGACATCCACCCGGCTGCCGAACCGGATGAGGCCGAAACGCTCGCCGGCGCGGACCGACTGTCCGACGGCGATATCGCAACGGATGCGCCGCGCGACAAGCCCTGCGATCTGCACGGTTACGAACTCGTGCCCTTCGGCGGTGCGCAGCAGCATCGATTGCCGCTCGTTGTCCTCGCTCGCCTTGTCGAGCGAGGCATTGAGGAATTTACCGGGCCGGTAATGCAGAGCCGACACCGTAGCATCGATCGGCACCCGGTTCACATGGACGTCGAACACGTTCATGAACACGCTGACCCGCATCAGCGGCAAAGCGGGCAGGCCGAGCTCCGACGGCGGCAAGGCCGGCTCGACCGCCTGCACGACGCCGTCGGCCGAGCTGACGACGAGGCCGCTCCGCACCGGGGTCACCCGCGGCGGATCGCGAAAGAAATAGAGGCACCAGAGCGTGGCGACCAGGCCGAGCAGCCCGAGCGGCATCCACAGCCACCAGAGCAGCAGCGTCGCGACCGCGAAGATCGCGGCGAAGCGCCAGCCTTCGCGATGGATCGGAACCAGAATGCTGTCGAGCAAGCCGAGGGGCCCGTTGCTGATGATCGTGTCGCGTCCCGCCACAGCCGCTCCCGGCTGCCCGCACCCCTTCCGCGGCCGCGCGCCGGCGCAGCGCCGCGCATGGGGCGAGGGCGGCCATCATAACGACGCGACGGCTCGGGGTTAAGGCCGAGGAACGCTGCAAAATCCGCGGCTTAGACCGGGTCCGGCGCGAAGCCGCCGGCAAATCCCTAATTGCTGGCCGGTGCCGCCGGCGGCAGCGCGAAGACCTGGCCCGGATAGATGAGATCGGGATCGGCGATCCGCTCGCGGTTCGCGTCGTAGATGACCGTGAACTGCCAGCCGGATCCGTAAGTCTGGCGCGCCAGGCGCCACAAGCTGTTGCCCGGCTGCACGACGACGGTGCCGGGTGCCGCCGTGCCGGATGCGGCCGCCTGGGTCGAACCGGCCGCGGCACGGTCGAAGGGCGATTCCACGCGCGCCACCACGGCACCGCTCGGCGTCACTTGATCGACCCGGAGCCGGTGCAGGCCGTCGGCGACCGGCGCCTCGGGCGTCAGCGACCAGCGGCCGTCCGGCCCGACCACGGCACGGCCGATCAGCGCATTGTCGAGATAGACCCGCACCTCGGCGCCGACCGGCGCCCGGCCGCCGATCACCACGCGGCCCTTCTCGTCATAGTCGATGCTGTCGAGCGCAAGCGCGCCCGATTGCGGCGCCGCACTGTCGGCACCGGCATTGCCGGGCGTCGCGCTCGGCGCCTGCAGCACGACCGATCCCGCGCCCTCGCGCGGCACGATCATGGTCAGCGCTTCGCCCGTCTCGCTCGCGGTGCGTCCGGCGATGTCGGTGTTCGCCTCGGGCACCACCGCGAGCACAATGTCCTCGGAGAGGAGCGGTGTGCCGTCCGGCTGCTCGACGCTCAGCGACAGCTCGTGGCTGCCGGGCGCCAGGGGTTCGGTCGGCAGGAACACCCATTCGCCGTTGGAATTGGCGACCGCCGTGCCGAGCGGCTTGCCGTTGTCGGTGACGGTGACGACGGCGCCCGGCGCCGCACGGCCGGCGATGACGGTCTCGCCGGTGGGCCGCACCCGCACGATGTCGAAGCTCGGCTTGATCGGTCCCGCGACCGCTTCCGGTTCGGTGGGGGCGCTCGGCTGCTCAGGCGTCGTGGTCGGCGCGACGCCGGCATCGAGGGCCGGCGGGGCGTCGCCTGCATCCTCGCGCTTGATCGCGAAATTGATCGCAAGCGCGGCAAGAATCACGGCAATGCCGAGTATGGCAATCAGGACAAGTCGGCTCACCGGGCCTCCCGCTGCAGTCGAACGCCGGTGCGGAGCCTATCAGCCCGCGACGGGGCTGTCATGGCGCGGGTTCGCGGCCGGAAGCGCCCGGATGCTCAGGGCTGCGTCGCGCGGGCATCCGGATTCGAGATCGCCGGCAGTGCCAGCAGATACTCCGCGATCGCGGCGCGATCCTCCGGCGTCAGCCGGCTCGTGCTGTTGCGCACCACCTCCGCCATGGTGCCGCCGACATAGTCGAAATCCGGCAGCGCGCCGTCCCTGAGCACGCGCTCGACCTGGTCACGATCCCAGCCGCCGATCCCGGTATCCGGATCGGGCGTGATATTGGGAACTTTGTCCCCGTCGGGGCCGTCCTTCGTGCCGGAGAAGGCCGCATCTTCATCGAGCCCGCCGAGCATGCCGCGCGGCGTGTGGCATTCCTGGCAATGGCCGAGGGCCTGCACGAGATAGCCGCCGCGATTCCAGGCTTCGCTCTTCGATGCATCCGTCGCGAACTCCGCCGGCTCGAAATTGAGCAACCGCCAGACGGCGAGCAGGGCGCGCCAGCCGAACGGAAAGGACAGCTCATGCGGCCTGTTCTCGGCGACGGCCACCGGCATCGAGAAGATGTAGGCCTTGATGTCGAGCAGATCCTGGTCGGTGGCATGGGTGTAGGAGGTGAAGGGGAACGCCGGATAGTAATAGCTGCCGTCCGGTGCGATGCCCTGGCGCAATGCCTGCAGGAACTCCCGGTCCGACCAGCCGCCGATTCCGGACTCGGGATCGGCGCTGATGTTGGGGGTATAGAAACGTCCGAACGGCGTATCGAGCGCCCGCCCGCCGGCGAGCGGCGCGCCGCCGTTCTTGGTGTCGGTGTGGCAATAGCCGCAGCCCGCAGCGGCGAAGAGGTAGGCGCCCCGGTCGACCTGTCCGGCCTCCGCGGCCATGGCCCTGCCGGCCAATCCGAAGGCCAGCAGGGCACCGGCGAACGCGGCAAGAATTCGACAACCCGGCGTCCCTATGATCGTCGCCATGCCTGCCCGTCGGCACCTCGCATTGCCCAAGGGCCGACACTATATCTTGGGAGTCTCGTTCCAGGTATCATGAAGCGTATGCTTTTCCCCCTCGCCGCAGCGGGCGGCAGGCGGTCCGCGTGGCGGATCGCCGGCGCTCGCCCCCGCCCCTTGCAGGCCGGCCCCCGGACTTCAGCGTGACACCCTCCCTCACCTCGCTCTGCGTCTATTGCGGATCGGCGGTCGGCCGGTCGCTGCGTTACCGCGCCGCCGCGGAGCGGCTCGGCCGCGATCTCGCGGCGAACGACATCCGCCTGATCTATGGCGGCGGGCGCGTGGGGATCATGGGCGTGATCGCCGATGCCGTCATCGCGAATGGCGGCAAGGCGACGGGCATCATCCCGACATTCCTGGAGACGCGCGAGGTCGGGCATCACGGGATCGACGATCTGCGCATCGTCGACAACATGCATGTCCGCAAGCAGCTCATGTTCGACCTCGCCGACGCCTTCGCCATCCTGCCCGGCGGATATGGCACGCTCGACGAGACCTTCGAGATCATCACCTGGCGCCTGCTCGCGATGCACGACAAGCCGGTCGTGATCGTGAACCAGGACGGTTATTGGGACAAGCTGCTCGCCCTCATCGAACACTGCCGCGACGAAGGCTTCGTCTCCCAGCGCCGCGATCTTTTTCAGGTCGTCGGCGACGTGGCCGAGCTGCTGCCCGCCCTGATGGCGGCGAGCGAGACGCCGCCGCGACATGCCAGCCAGCCGTCGCGGTTCTGACGGGCGCGAGCAGGGGGCGGCGGTGCGGATCCTAGTCTACAGCCACAATTTCCAGCGCGAGGGCGCGCCCATCATCCTGATGCGGCTGCTGCGCGAGCTCCGGGCGCGGCACGAGATCGAGGTCCTCGCGCTGGTGAACCGCGACCACGAGCCTTTGCTCGAGGAGTATCGCGCGCTCGGCATCCCGATCGTCACGGGCGTCGATCCCCGGCGCTACGACGTGGCCCTCTTCAACACCGTGACCGCCTCCCATCTCGTGACGAGCATCTCGGAGCAGTGCCCCGTGCTCTGGTGGGTCCATGAGCCGCAGTTCGGCCTGCTCTATTTCGAGCAATCGAACTTCCGCGTCGAGGCCTTCGAGAAGGCGAACCGCATCGTCTTCCCGACGCGCTGGCAGGCGCAGACCCTCTACCGTCCCTATCTGAAGCAAAGCAACTGGACGGTGGTGCCCTACGGCATCGGCATGGACCTGCAGCCGCGGCCGGCGCCCTTCGAGCGGGAGCCGGGACGCTTCTACCTGCTGCATCTCGGCCGGGTGGATCGCCGCAAGGGTCAGGATCTTTCGGCCGCGGCGGTGAAGCATCTCGGCAACCCGAACGTCACGCTCGTCTGCGTCGGCAACCGGCCCGAGGGCGATCCCTTCTGCGACAAGGTCGACGCAACCGGCGCCGCCATCCTCCATGCGGGCTCGGTGCCGGAGGCGACCGTCGCCGCCTATATCCAGCATTGCGACGCGATGGTGTTCCCGACGCGCGACGACCTCATCACGCTCGCCATCCTCGAAGGGCTGAGCTTCTCGAAATGCGTGCTCGCGAGCGACTTCGGCCCGATCCCGGAGACCATCCAGCAGGGCCGCACCGGGCTCCTGTCGCCGGTCGGCGACTACCGCGTGCTCGCCGGCAACATCCGCATGATCTACGAGGATCGCACGCTGATGGAACGGCTCGGCGAGGAGGGCCGCAAGATCCTCGAGCGCAAGCACGGCTTCGCGAAGCATGTCGCCCTGATGGAGGGCGAGCTCACACGGATCGCACGCCGCTGACGCTTGCGCCGGACGGGCCGGATGCTATGGTGGCGCCCGGCCGCGCCGGCCCTCCTCCGACCCTCCTGCCAGAGCCGAGAAATGAACAAGATCAAGGTAAAGAACCCGGTCGTCGAGCTCGACGGCGACGAGATGACGCGCATCATCTGGCACTTCATCAAAGAGAAGCTGATCCTCCCCTATCTCGACATCGAGCTGAAATATTTCGACCTCGGCATCGAGAGCCGCGACCGCACCGGGGACAAGGTCACGGTCGAGGCGGCGAACGCCATCCGGCAGCACAAGGTCGGCGTCAAATGCGCGACCATCACGCCCGACGAGGCGCGGGTCGCCGAGTTCGATCTCAAGCAGATGTGGAAATCGCCGAACGGCACGATCCGCAATATCCTGGACGGGACCGTCTTCCGCCAGCCGATCATCTGCAAGAACGTGCCGCGGCTGGTGCCGGGCTGGACGCAGCCCATCGTGATCGGCCGCCATGCGTTCGGCGACCAGTATCGCGCGACGGATTTCGTGGTGCCGGGCAAGGGCAAGCTCACCATCACCTTCGAGCCCGAGCAGGGCGAGACGATCCGGCGCGAGGTCTTCGACTTTCCCGGCGGCGGCGTCGCGCTCGCCATGTACAACCTCGACGAATCGATCCGCGGCTTCGCGCGCGCCTGCTTCAACTATGCGCTGACGCTCGGCTGGCCGGTCTATCTCTCCACCAAGAACACCATCCTCAAGGCCTATGACGGGCGCTTCAAGGACATCTTTCAGGAGGTGTTCGACAAGGAGTTCGCCGACGCCTTCAAGGCGAAGAAGCTCGTCTATGAGCACCGCCTGATCGACGACATGGTCGCGAGCGCGCTCAAATGGAGCGGCGGCTTCGTCTGGGCCTGCAAGAACTACGACGGCGACGTGCAGTCCGACACGGTGGCGCAGGGCTTCGGCT
>CAZMUZ010000026.1:0-37029 GCA_964569315.1 uncultured Rhodospirillaceae bacterium
TCAGCGTCGCGGTCGGGCAGGCCTGCACGCAGGCGCCGCAGGAGACGCATTCGGATTCGAGGAAACCCTCGTCCGCGCCGGCCGCGATGACCGAGGCGAAGCCGCGCCCGTCGACCGTCAGCGCGAAGGTGCCTTGCACCTCCTCGCAGGCCCGCACGCAACGGGAGCAGACGATGCATTTGGTCGGATCGAAGGTGAAATAGGGGTTGGACTCGTCCTTCGGATCGGTCAGATGGTTGGCGCCCTCATAGCCGTAGCGGACCTCGCGCAAGCCCACCACGCCCGCCATGTCCTGCAGCTCGCAATTGCCGTTGGCCGAGCAGGTGAGGCAGTCCAGCGGGTGATCGGAGATGTAGAGCTCCATCACGTTGCGGCGGAGCGCGGCGAGTTTCGGCGACTGGGTTTTCACCTTCATGCCCGGCTCGACCAGTGTGGTGCAGGAAGCCGGCGTGCCGCGCCGGCCCTCGATCTCCACGAGGCAGAGACGGCAGGAGCCGAAGGCTTCGAGATTGTCCGTGGCGCAGAGCTTCGGGATGCTGAAGCCGATCTCGGCCGCTGCGCGCATCACGGAGGTCCCGGCGGGCACATCGACCGGCTGGCCGTCGATCTCCAGCGTGACGAACTCTTCCGCGGTCCGCTTGGGCGTGCCGTAATCGGTTTCGACGAGGAGCGACATGGCGCTGCTTCCTTATTCGGCCGCGATCCGGCCTGCCGGCCGGTCGAAATCTTCGGGGAAATGCTTCAGGGCGCTCTGTACCGGCAGAGGCGTAAGGCCGCCCAGCGCGCAGAGCGATCCATCGAGCATGGTGGTGCAGAGATCGTCGAGGAGCAGGAGATTCTTGCTCCGCTCCTGGTTCGCGATGATGCGATCGATGACCTCGACGCCGCGAGTGGAGCCGATGCGGCAGGGGGTGCATTTGCCGCAGGATTCGATGGCGCAGAATTCCATGGCGAAGCGCGCCTGCCGCGCGAGATCGACCGTGTCGTCGAACACCACGACCCCGCCATGGCCGACCATGCCCTTCTCGGCGGCGAAGGCTTCGTAGTCGAGCGGCAGGTCGAGCAGGCTTGCGGGGAAATAGGCGCCGAGCGGGCCGCCCACCTGCACCGCGCGCAGCGGACGGCCGGTGGCGGTGCCGCCGCCGAAATCCTCGATGAGCTGGCGGAGCGTCAGGCCGAAGGCGGTCTCGATCAGCCCGCCGCGCTTGACGTTGCCGGCGAGCTGGATCGGCAGGGTGCCGCGCGAGCGGCCCATGCCGAAGTCGCGGTAATGCGCCGCGCCCTTGTCGAGGACGATCGGGACGCTCGCGAGCGAGACCACATTGTTGATGACCGTGGGCTTGCCGAACAGGCCGCTGATCGCAGGGAGCGGCGGCTTGTAGCGGATCATGCCGCGCTTGCCCTCGAGGCTCTCCAGCAGCGAGGTTTCCTCGCCGCAGATATAGGCGCCGGCGCCGAGCCGGATATGCAGCTCGAAGGCCTTGCCGCTGCCGAGGACGTCCGGTCCGAGATGACCGGCGTTGCGCGCAATCTCGACGGCGCGCTGCATCTGTCGGAAGGCGTGCGGATATTCGGAGCGGATATAGACATAGCCTTCGGTCGCCCCGACGGCGATGCCGGCGATCGTCATGCCTTCGATCAGAACGAAGGGATCGCCTTCCATCAGCATGCGGTCGGCGAAGGTGCCGCTGTCGCCCTCGTCGGCGTTGCAGACGATGTATTTCTGCTCAGCCGTCGTCTTCAGGACGGTCTGCCACTTGATGCCGGTCGGGAAGCCCGCCCCGCCGCGGCCGCGGAGGCCGGACTGGGTGACTTCCTCGACGATGGCGGCGCCGTCCATGCCGAGCGCCTTCTCGAGCCCGCGATAGCCGCCATGGGCGCGGTAATCCTCGAGGGAAAGCGGATCGATGATGCCGCAGCGCGCGAAGGTGAGGCGCTGCTGGCGCTTCAGATAGGGGATTTCCTCGGTCGGGCCGAGATAAAGCGGATGGGCACGGTTCGGCGCCATGGCCGCGTCGAAGATCTCGCCGACCGCTTTCGGCGCGACCGGACCGAAGGCGATGCGGCCCTCCGGCGTCTCGATCTCGACCATCGGCTCGAGCCAGAACAGGCCCCGCGAGCCGTTGCGGACGAGCGCAATGTCGGCTTTGCGCGCCTTGGCGAGGCTGGCCACGGCCTCGGCCACGCGTTCTGCGCCCATGGAGAGCGCCGAGGCGTCGCCGGGAACGAAGATGCGGAGCGCGCTCATTTCGACTTGCCCGCTTCCTGCAGCAGCCGGTCGAGGCCGGCTTCATCGACGCGGCCATGCAGCTCGCCGTCGATCATGACGGCGGGGCTCAGGGCGCAATTGCCGAGGCAAAACACCTGCTCGAGAGTGAAGCGCCCGTCCTTCGTCGTGTGATGGAAATCGACGCCGAGCCGGCCCTTGGCATGCGCGACCAGGCGATCGGCGCCCATGCTCTGGCAGGATTCGGCACGACACAGCTTCACCACATGCCGGCCGCGAGGCTCGCGGCGGAAATCGTGATAGAAGGTGATGACGCCGTGAATCTCGGCGCGGCTCAGATTGAGCGCGTCGGCGAGCAGCGGCACCGCCGCCGGGTCGATATATCCGAACTCTTCCTGGAGTGCGTGCAGCATCGGCAGGAGCGCGCCGGGGAGGGCACGGCGCTCCGCGATGAGTGCAGCAGCCGTTTCGGCATTCCAGGGCAATGGCGACGACATGCTTAGCCCTTACTCGCTGTTTCCTAAGTATCTGGCCTGCAAGGCATCAGGATCAAATCGGAAACATGGATCGGTTGATAGGAAAATCCTATCACACCGGCAGGGCGGCGTATCGGCTGAGCGACAAATCGAGCGCGGACTGAAAGTCCTGGGCCATGGCCGAAGCCAGCAGGGCCCTTGCCAGCGGCGGCTCCGGCGCCCGGTTGGCAACCACCAGGCCGATTTCGTGGGTCGGTTCCGGCTCGACCAGCCGGATTGCCCGCATCCCGACCGGCACGCCGAACAAATGCAGAACGGTATGCGGCATGACGCTCGACCAGTGGCCCGAGCTCACATAGGAGCAGAGCGCCACCATCGAGTCCGTCTCGATTGCCGGCTGAGGCGCCCGGTTCACCGAACGAAAGATGCCGTTGATGATGCGCCGGTTCTGCATGTCGGGCGTCAGCAGGCAAAGCGGGACCGCGGCCGCCTCCGCCCAGGTCAGGGTTTCGCGCCGGGCGAAGGGGCCGGCATCCGAGGTGAGGAAGATGTAGCGCTCGCGATAGAGCGGATGGGTCCGCACATTGATGAGCGGCTCGTTGTCGAGATAGGTGATCGCGATATCGATCTCGAAGGCGTCGAGCGCACGCTGAATCTCGATCGAGCTCTGCGACAGGACCGTGATGTTGACGCGCGGGTGCTGGATGCAGAAGGGCGTCGTCACCAGGGACACGGCGGGGAGCGCGGCCGGGATAGCGCCGAGCCGGAGCCGGCCGGTGAGCCCCTGGCGCATCTCGCTCAGCTCCTGATTGAGCGCGTCGCAATCGGCGAGGATGCGGTGCGCCCAATCGAGCACGCGGAGGCCTTCCGGCGTCAGGCCCTTGAAGCGCTGCCCGCGCTCCACGATGGGCACGCCCAGCTCCTCCTCGAGTTGCTGGATCGCGGCGGAAAGCGTCGGTTGCGTCACATTGCAGCTCGCCGCCGCGCGGCCGAAATGCTTCTCGCGCGCAAGCGCCGCGAGGTAGAGCAGTTGCCGGATTACCATGCGCGGCGATGCCAAAGGGCCATCGGGCAGATCTCCTCGGGGCGGCGCCGGCCGAACATCTAGTACGGGACCGGTCCGCCGGCCGAACATCTAGCACGGGGCCGGCGCGCCGGCCGAACATCTCGCATTGCCGCGGCCGGGCTCGCCAGCGGCCGGCCGTTCCGCGCGGCCGGCGCCCCGTGCTATCCAGAAGCACAACATGCTGGAGGCGGGAGAGGGGAACATGGAACGGAAGGTCATCGACACGCTGCGGACACCCTTCCTCGATTACGATCTCGACGGCCCGCTGCAGAAGGAGATGAGCTATCTCCCGATCAGCTACGAGAAGGCGACGGGGCAGGGCTGCTACCTGATGCGGATGCAACCCGGCGCGGTCACCATCGCCCACGACCATGACGGTTACGAGGAGTTCCTGGTGCTCGAGGGCGAGCTCATCGACAGCGACGGCGCGCGGTTCGGCACCGGCGCCTTCGTCAGCTTCAAGCCCGGCACGCGACATAACTCCTGGACCGAAACCGGCTGCCTGCTGGCGGTTTTCGAATGGGGGAAGCCGGCCGGGCAGCGCTGAATAACACTTCAGTTTAGCAGAATTAAATTATTTCCTTGAAGATTTACGTACAAAGAGCTAATGCCAGCTCTTGCGCCGCGCCCGTCCGGCGCTTAATCCGCTCTTGCCCCACCCGATAATCGGACCCTTTCCCGATGGACCATCTCGACCGGCTCGAATCCCAGAGCGTCTATATCCTGCGCGAAGCCTTCAACAGGATCGACAAGGTCCTGCTGCTCTGGTCGCTCGGCAAGGACAGCAACGTCATGGTGTGGCTGGCGCGCAAGGCCTTCTTCGGCCATGTGCCCTTCGTGGTCGGCCATATCGATACGGGCCGCAAGTTTCCCGAGATGTACGCCTTCCGCGACCGCTACGCGAAGGAATGGAACCTGAACTTCCTCAAGGAAGACTGCCCGCCGATGGAGGAGACCGACCCGACGCTGCCGCGGGCGGCGCGCTCCGCCGCGCGCAAGACGCTGGGCCTCCGCAACACCATCGCGAAGCACGGCTTCACCGGCGTGATCGCCGGCATCCGGCGCGACGAAGAGGCGGTGCGGGCGAAGGAACGCTATTTCAGCCCCCGCGGCGATGCGGGGCAGTGGGACTTCCGCGACCAGCCGCCCGAGTTCTGGGACCATTTCAACACCGACCTGCCGCCGGGCACGCATCTGCGGATCCATCCGCTGCTGCACTGGACCGAGATCGACATCTGGCGCTACATCGAGCGCGAACGGATCCCGGTCGTCGATCTCTATTTCGCCAAGAACGGCAAGCGCTACCGGTCGCTCGGCGACCAGGACATCACCAACCCGATGGCGAGCAACGCGACGACGATCGCGGAGATCATCGCCGAGCTCGAGGCGACGCGCGCGCCCGAGCGCGCCGGTCGCGCCATGGACCGGGAAACCGAGGACGCCTTCGAGCGGTTGCGCGCCGACGGGTATATGTGATGGCGGGCCGCGGTACTCCCGTGAACGCGCCGGCGATGCGCGAGCAGCTCCGGACCGTCATCGTCGGCCATGTCGATCACGGCAAATCGACGCTGGTCGGCCGGCTCTTTCACGACACCGGCTCCCTGCCGGAAGGCAAGCTCGAGGCGATCAAGGCGATGTGCGAGCGGCGCGGCATGCCGTTCGAATGGGCGTTCCTGATGGATTCCTTCCAGTCGGAGCGCGACCAGGGCATCACCATCGACACGGCGCAGATCTGGTTCAAGACGAAGAAGCGCGACTACGTGATCATCGATGCGCCCGGCCATCGCGAATTCATCAAGAACATGATCACCGGCGCTTCCAGCGCCGATGCGGCACTGCTCCTGATCGATGCCGGCCACGGCATCCAGCAGCAATCGCGGCTGCACGGGTTCCTGCTCAACCTGCTCGGCATCAAGCAGGTGGCAGTGCTGGTCAACAAGATGGACCTCGTGGGGTTCGACGCCTCCCGTTTCGGCGAGATCCGCGAGCAGTATATCCGCTATCTCGACGGACTCGGCGTCCGCCCCGACTATTTCGTTCCGCTCTCGGCGCGCGACGGCGACAACCTGGTCAACCGGTCGACCCGCATGGGCTGGTACAGCGGCCCGACCGTGACCGAAGCGCTGGACAGCTTCCATCCGACCGCGCGCCCGACCGACCTGCCGCTGCGCCTGCCGGTGCAGGACGTCTACAAGTTCGACGACCGCCGCATCATCGTGGGCCGGGTCGAAAGCGGGCGGTTCTCGGTCGGCGACCAGTTGCTCTTCTCGCCCAGCAACAAGACCGCGCGGATCGCCTCGATCGAAAGCTGGCACAGTCCCGGCAAGGCGGTCGAGGCGCAGGCCGGGCAATCGGTCGGCATCACGCTCGACGAGCAGCTCTTCATCGAACGGGGCGAGATCGCGAGCCATGTGCAGGACGCGCCCAAGGAGACCAGCGTCTTCCGCGGCCGCATCTTCTGGCTGGGGCAGGAGCCGCTCCGCGTCGGCAACACGTACCAACTGAAGCTGTTGACGCGCTCGAGCCCGGTCACCGTGCAGAAGATCGAGCGCGTCTTCGATGCCGACAGCCTGACCGACCGACCCGGCGCGGAGGTGCCGCGCCACGGGGTCGCCGACGTGATCCTGCGCAGCCATGCCATGCTCGCGCTCGACGAGGGGCGCACCCTCGCGCGGTCGGGCCGCTTCGCCCTCAGCGACGGCCACAACATCCTCGCCGGCGGCGTGGTCAGCATGGAGGGCTATCCCGATCAGCGCGACGCGCTGACCGTGAAGAGCCAGAATCTGCGTCGCGTCGAGCATCGCGTGCCCGAGGCGGCCCGCGGTGCGCGCAACGGCCATCGCGGCGGCGTCCTCTGGTTCACCGGCCTTTCCGGCGCCGGTAAATCCACGCTTGCGATGGCGGTCGAGCAGGAGCTCTTCGCGCGCGGTTATCAGGTCTATGTGCTGGACGGCGACAACGTCCGGCATGGGCTCAACGCCAATCTCGGATTCTCGCCGGACGATCGCGCCGAGAACATCCGGCGCATCGGCGAGGTCGCGGCACTTTTCGCGGATGCCGGCATGATCGCCATCACCGCCTTCATCTCGCCCTATCGCTCGGACCGTCAGCGCGCGCGCGAGGCGGCGAAAGGCGCGTTCCACGAGATCTATGTCGAAGCCGATGTCGAGACCTGCGAGCAGCGCGATCCGAAAGGTCTCTACAAGAAGGCGCGTCGCGGCGAGATCGCCGAGTTCACCGGCCTCACCGCCCCCTATGAGGCGCCGGACGCGGCCGAGCTCACCGTGGACACGCGCGACCTCGATGTCGAGAAAAGCATCAAGAGAATTCTCGACTATGTTGAAAGGCATATAGCGATCGCTTCACAGGCCCGGTGAGCGACGTCGCGATCGCGGCGATTCGCGCCGGTCGTTCGAGGCATTTGTCCGAGATTTTTTCTTGATCGCGAAAGCCGCTGCCGTTACGGTCCGAAAACCAACGAAGTGCCGTGGTTAACGGCTCTCGCTCATGTCCCGAAGCTCCATCGGTTAGGGGACCGGTGAGGGTTCACACTTAAGATCAACCGCGAAGATCGCTGAGGAGGAGCGACCGCGAAGCCATTGTAATGGCAGAAGTTCAATCCCGAGTGTTGGATGCATAGCTGGGGGACGGGAAATGCCAGACTGGTTCCGGCGACTGCGTTTCCGGATCAATATCATCTCTCAACATGTTTTCCTGGCGCGCGAAATCCTCATACGCGCCGACGGGAAAGTCACCTACTTCAGGGTTTCGCCCCGGCTCCAGAAGCTTGCCTTCGGCAGCCTGCTGCTGCTGGGCGGGTGGGTCGCCTACAGCTCGATCGGCGTGATGGTGAGCGAACGCCAGATCGCCCAGAAGAACGACGAGGTCGAGGCCGCCCGCGGCGCCTATGCCGACCTGATGAGCGAGATCTCCAGAGCCTACGATCAGTTCGCGGCCGTCGCGAGCAGCCTCGAAGACAACGAGACCTATCTCCTCGGACTCTTCCAGAAGGACGCGGGGCGCGCGGCGGAGCTCTCCGAGATCACCGATCGGCTCCGGCCGACGGCCGCCGCCCGGGAGAGCCTGACGGAGACCAGCGAGCTGGTCCGCCAGAAGCTCGCCATTTTCGAGACCGACCTCAAGAACATCGCGCTCGAACATCAGCGGCTGAACGACATCATCGCCACCCTCGATCAGAAGATCGCGAACGACGAGGAAATGCGCCGCCGTCTCGGCGAGGAGAAGGCGGAGGTCGTGCTCGCGCTGCAGAATTCGGATGCGCAGGCCGCCGCCCTCACGGCGGAACGGGACGAGCGGGATCAGCGCATCGCCCTGCTGCAGAGCATGGTCTCGAAGCTGACGCATGAGCGCGACGAGATCGAGGGCGCCCGCGTCGACCTTTCGGGCAAGCTTGTCGATCTGCAGAACCGCTTCATGGCGCTGCAAAGCTCGCAGCGTTCCGTGGCGAAGGACCTGGCGGAGCGCACCAAGACCGGCGTCGATCAGGTCGAGAAGACGGTCGCCATGACCGGGCTCGACGTGAACAGCCTGCTCGACCGCGCGTCGCTGGTCATGCAGGGGCAGGGCGGTCCCTTCGTCGATCTATCGACCGTGCCGGATCTCGTCGCCGCCGAAACCGCGATGCTCGGGGCATCGAGCCTCGATAGCGAGGTCGAGCGCTGGGAGCGGTTGCAATATGTGATGCAGGTGTTGCCCCTCAACGCGCCGATGGACCATTACCTGCTCTCGAGCGGGTTCGGCACGCGCCGGGATCCTATCAATAATCGCCTCGCCCTGCATGAGGGGCTGGATTTCCGGAGCCAGACCGGGGCGGAGGTCATGGCGACGGCGCCCGGCAAGGTGGTGTTCGCCGGCTGGGACGGCGACTATGGCCGCATGGTCGAGATCGACCATGGGCTCGGAATACATACGCGTTACGCGCATCTTAAGGCGATCGATGTCGAGCTGGGGGCCCTGGTTGACTATCGCCAGGTGATCGGCAGACTGGGCAGTTCGGGCCGGAGCACCGGTCCGCACGTCCATTACGAAGTGCGTGTGGATGGAAAGGCCGTGGATCCCATGAAGTTCCTGGAGGCAGGCCGTTATGTTTTCAAAGGGTAGCAAGCCGACCGACGCCTACACGCCGAGCACCGAACCGGCACGCACGCCGGCGCGGGGCGCATCGCCATCGATCATCAGCGCCGACCTTCGCATCGTCGGAGACCTCGCCAGCGCCGGCGATCTCCAGATCGACGGCGAGGTCGAGGGCGATATCCAGAGCCGCACCCTGACCGTGGGCGAAGGGGCCCAGGTGAAGGGGTCGCTCTCCGCCGAGACGGTCCGCGTCTGCGGGTCGGTCAGCGGCCAGATCAAGGCGACGACCGTGGTGCTCGACAAGACCGCCAGGGTAACGGGCGACATCATGCATACGAGTCTCGCCATCGAGCCCGGTGCCTTTCTCGAAGGCCACTGCCGGCGTCTCGATACCGCGGGCAAGGTGTCGGCCGCCAACGTCTCGCCGATGAAGGAGAAGGACCGCCCGAGCGATCTCGGCGGCCCGACGGTCGCCGCCATCAACTCCTGACGGGCGCCTCAGTCCTGGCCTGACCTGCAGGCCGGTCTCGGCGCCGGCAAGTCAACCGTGCCGTTTCGCGATCGCCGTGTCTGCGCGCTTCAACGCGCGGATGCGGCGATTTTCGCGAAGCTTTCCGCGTCGATATTGCCGCCGGAGAGCACGAGCGCGACGGTACGCCCCGCGACGTCGATCTTGCGCGCGAGCAACGCCGCGAGCCCGACTGCGCCGCCCGGCTCGACCACCAGTTTCAGCACGCGGAAGGCATAGGCCATTGCGGCCGCGACGTCGCGATCGGTGACCACGAGCCCGCCCGCGAGCAGCCGGTCATTGATCGGAAAGGTGATCTCGCCCGGGCACGCGCCGAGCAGCGCGTCGCAGATCGAGCGCGCGCCGGGTTCGTTGGCGATCCGCTGGTGGCGCGCGAGCGACCGGGCCGTGTCGTCGAAGCCCTCGGGCTCGCAGGCGTGGATGCGGATTTCCGGAAAATGCCGCGTGAGGGCGAGGGCGGTGCCGCTCACCAGCCCGCCGCCGCCGCAAGGCACGAGGGCGATGTCGGGCGCGAGCCCCTTCGATTTCGCCTGCTCGGCGATCTCCCGGCCGACCGTGCCCTGGCCCGCGATGATGTCGGGATCGTCATAGGGCCGCACCAGCGCCGCCCCGCGCTCGGTCGCGATGCGGCCGGCGACCGCCTCGCGATCCTCCTTGTAGCGGTCGTAGAACACCACCTCGGCGCCGTAGCCGCGGGTGTTCGCGATCTTGATGGGCGGTGCGTCCGCCGGCATGACGATGGTTGCGGGAAAGTCGAGCGCCGCCGCGGCCGCCGCCACGCCCTGCGCGTGGTTGCCGGAAGAGAAGGCGACGATGGCCTGCGGGCGCGGCGTCGCTTCGGCGAGACGGCTGATCTTGTTGAAGGCGCCGCGGAACTTGAAGGAGCCGGTGCGCTGCAGCGTCTCGGGTTTGATGAGAATCCGCGCCTTCACCGTCTCGTCGAGCGCCCGCGAACGCAGCAGCGGCGTGACGACGGCCTCGCCCGCCAGCCGCTTCGCGGCCGCCTCGATGTCGGCATAGGCAGGCACAGTGGAGGCGCTCATCGAGAACTCCCGGCCGAAGAACGACCGCCCGATCACAGGGGCGGTTCGCTCGAAGGCTAATCGAGGGCGACCGCGCGCGGAAGCTCGGCGAGGCTGGTGACGATCGCGATCGGCAGGGCCGGGAGCCGGTCGACCGGATCGCCGGCCCGGTTGATCCAGACCGCCGCGAAGCCGAAGGTGGCGGCGCCGGCCACGTCCCAGCCGTTAGCGCTGACGAAGACGGTGCGGTTGGCGGGCACGCCCAGATGCTCGACCGCGAGACGATAGACCTCGGGCCGCGGCTTGAAGAGCCCGACCGCCTCGACGGAGAGCACGGCGTCGAAGAACTCGGCGAGCCCGGCATGGGCGATCGCGGCATTGAGCATTTCCGGCGCGCCGTTGGAGAGGATCGCGAGCTTCAGGCCCTGCCGGCGGCACCGCTCGAGCAGCGGCTGCGCATCGGCAAAGGGCGGCAGGCGGAAATAGAGCTCGAGCAGCCGCGGCCGGAGACCGATCGGCAGCCGAAGCTTCTCCATGGCGAAGTCGAGCGCATCGGCGGTCACCTGCCAGAAATCGGCGTGCCGGCCCATGAGGGTGCGCAGCCAGCTATATTCGAGTTGCTTGCGCCGCCAGAGCTCGGCGAGCGCCGCGGCCCCGGGCCCGATCTCGGGGGCCAGGGTCGCCGCAGCCGCATTCACATCGAAGAGCGTGCCATAGGCGTCGAAGACGACGGCGCCGACCGCCTCCGCCGAAGGCCGCGCCGGCGGCGTCACGGCGCTCCGGGGCGGCTGAGGTCGGATTCGAGCGCGATCACCATCCCGTCGGAGCTGCCGAGGCGGTTGCGATAGACCTGCAGGTTCTCCAGCACGCGCTGCACGTAGTTGCGGGTCTCGGAGAAGGGAATGCTCTCGACCCAGTCGATGGCATCCACGGTCGGGGAGCGCGGATCGCCATAGGTCGTCATCCATTCGCGCGCCCGCGACGGGCCGGCATTGTAGGAGGCGATGGCGAGCACGTAGGAGCCGCTGTATTTGCCGATCAGCTCCTCCAGATAGGCGCGGCCGAGCCGGATGTTGTATTGCGGGTCGCCGGTGAGCTTCTTCTCGTTGAAGGCGAGGCCGAGCGTGCCCGCGACATGCTTCGCCGTTCGCGGCATGAGCTGCATCAGCCCGAGCGCGCCGGCCGAGCTCACCGCCTTCTGGTCGAAGGCGCTTTCCTGCCGGATCACCGCCAGCACCAGGGCGTTCTCCGGTTGCCCGCCATCGGGGACCTTCGTCGTCGGGAAGAGATACTCGACGAGCTCGATGCCCTGGGTACGGGCGACCTTGGCCACCGCCACCGCGTAATCCTCGCGCCCGATCTCCTTGCCGAGCTCCGCCAGCATGCGGAATTCCGCCGGGCTATGCAGCGTCTCGGCGATCCGCACGATGAAGGAGCGCATGCGATCGGTCTCGCCGAGCTCCGCCATCATGTGCACGAGGCGCACGAGCTCGTTCTTGGCGAAGGAGGCCTTGGTCGCTTCATCGATGGTCGGCAGCGGATCGAGACGAAGCCCGGCGCCGGCACCGAGGCGCTGCGCCCCGAGCTGCCCGTAATAGCTCGCGAGATTAGCGGCCGCCTTGCCGTACCACTCGGTCGCCAGCGCCTGCTGCCCCATCGCTTCCGCGGCGCGGCCGGCCCAGTAGGCGCCGCGCCCGAGGCTGATCGGCGAGCCCACCCCGGCATACATGCGCGTGAAATGGGCGAAGGCGCGCTGCGGATCGCCGAGGAAGCGGAGCGCGATCCAGCCGGCGAGCCATTCGCCGTCCGCAAACACGGTCCCGTCCGTCGCGCCATGCGCTTCGGCGAGGCGGTAGGCGAGGGCGGGATCGCCGCGCTCCAGCGCGCGGCGCGCCTGATACTCGTATTCGCGCCACATCTTGTCGGGGAAGGGCGTCGTCGCCGGCGGCGGATCGAGCAGGGCCGCAGCGCCGACATTGTCGTCGCGCTGGCGGCGCCAGCGGGCGCGGTCATAGAGCAGGCCCGGATCGTTCTGCAGCTCGGACGGGACGCGCTTCACCGCCGCATCGACCCCGGGCGCGCTTTCGATGAGCTTCAGCCGCGCGTCGGCAAGCTTGCGATGCGCCGGGTCGACGCGCTCCATCTGACGGCGTGCGGCATCGAGCTCGCGCTCCCACAGCAGGCGATCGAGCCGTGCGACGTGATCCTCCGGCCGCAGATTGGCGCCGAAGCTCGCGAGATACTGGTCCTCGACGGGACGCAGCATGGGGAACGCGACCCAGCCCTTGCGCAGCACGTCGATGCCGGCCTGGGTCTTGCCGTTGCGGAGAAGGGCAAAGCCCAGGCGCATGGCGCCTTCCGCGGTGCGCGGCTCGCGCTTCGCGAACCAGGCGATCACCGCATCGGGGCCATAGCCGTCGGTCATCGCCCGCTCGCCCTGCGCCTGGAGCTGCGACTGGCCGGGCCAGTCCGGATTCTCGCGCATGAAGGCGGTAATTTCGTCGAACGAGCGGCCGGGGCCGGGGCGCGTCAGGTCGAGCCACTGCACGAATTTCTCCGGCAGCGGATCCTTGGCGCGGGCCGCCAGCTCGCGCGCCTTCGACCAGCTTTCCTTGTCGATCAGGTCGAAGGTCTGCTGATAGATCTGCCGGTCTCCGGCGGAAAGCAGCTTCGCATCCGCCTTCGTGCCGGCGACGGAAAGCACCGCCACCGCCAGAGCCGCGAAGCCCAGCTTCGTCATCACGCCCATCGTCCGCACCTTAGATTTCTTCGCTTCGCCCCGAGATCGCCTCGAAAGGGACCGGACGAGTACCCGTTCCCGCCAAACTAGGCCGATTCTCGACTCACACCATTAATAAAATCTCGGCGGACCGAAAAGCCCGGAGGCTGCGGCTTGCGGGCTGCCGGAGCAGCCGTTATGGTCCGGCGCGCCGGTGCCAGCGCCCGGCCGAGGAGCGGAGTCATGTTCAAGGGTTCGATCACGGCGCTCATCACCCCGTTCAAGGACGGCACGGTGGACGAGCGCGGCTATCAGGACTTCGTGGAGTGGCAGATCGCGGAAGGAAGTCACGGTCTGGTGCCGGTCGGCACCACCGGGGAATCGCCGACGCTGACCCACGAAGAGCATATGCGTGTCGTGGAGCTTTGCATCGAGGCCGCGAAGGGCCGCGTTCCGGTCATCGCCGGCACGGGCTCGAACTCGACGGACGAGGCGATCCAGCTCACGGCCCATGCGAAGAAGGCCGGCGCCGACGCGGCGCTCGTGGTGCTGCCTTATTACAACAGGCCGACGCCGGAAGGGCAGTATCGCCACTTCAAGGCGATCCACGACGCGGTCGACATTCCGATCGTCATCTACAACGTGCCGTCGCGCAGCGCGGTCGACATGACCGTCGACACCATGGCGCGGCTTTCGAAGCTGAAGAACGTGATCGGCGTGAAGGATGCGACCGCCGATCTCGCCCGTCCGCTCGCGACGCGGCTCGCCTGCGGCGACAAGTTCTGCATGCTGTCGGGCGAGGATGCGACGATCGTTCCGTTCCTCGCGCAGGGCGGCGAAGGCTGCATCTCGGTGACGGCGAACGTCGCGCCGCGGCTCTGCGCCGAGCTGCACAATGCCTGGCAGAAAAAGGATCTGGTGGAGGTCGATCGGCTCAATCGTCGGCTGTTCCCGGTTTCCAAGGCGATGTTCTGCGAGACCAGCCCCGGCCCCGTGAAATACGGCGCGAGTCTGCTCGGGCGCGTCAGCGCGGACGCAAGGCTGCCGATCTGCGAGATTTCCGAGAATTCGAAGCAGCAGGTGCGGGGCGCGATGGTTGCGGCCGGGCTGCTGAACTAGGCAGCCGGCGGCCATGGCACGCGATCCCGGGACGCAGCGCTTCGCCGCGCAGAACCGCAAGGCGCGTCACAACTACTTCATCGAGGACACCATCGAGGCCGGCATGATGCTGGTCGGCACCGAGGTGAAATCGCTGCGCTCGGGCAAGGCCAGCATCGGCGAGGCCTTCGCGAGCGAGAAGGGCGGCGAGCTCTTCCTCTTCAACGCCTTCATCCCGGAATATGCCGCGGCGACGCGCTTCAACCACGAGCCGCGCCGACCTCGGAAGCTCCTGCTGCGCGGCCGCGAGATGGCGAAGCTGATGGGCGCCGTCACGCGCGAGGGCATGACCCTGGTGCCGCTGTCGATCTACTTCAACGAGCGCGGCATCGCGAAATGCCAGCTCGGCCTCGCCAAGGGCAAGCGCAAGGTGGACAAGCGCGATACGCTGAAGGAACGCGACTGGCAGCGCAGTCAGGCCCGCATCCTGCGCTCGCGGAACCGCGACGGCTGACGCCCGCCGAGGCGACCCCTGCGCCGTTCCTTCGAGACCCTTGCCAGCCCGGGGGCGGCGGCGAATATGACGGCCGGGGAAGCGACGCCACGGCGCCGAACGGATCCGCGCGCGAGGGTCTCAGCGCGCTGCCGCGAGGCGCGCCGCGAGCCGCAGCACGACCGCATCGAACATCGCTTCGGTCAATCGCCCCGTATTGGTGTTGAGCCGGGAGCAGTGGTAGCTGTCGGCGAGCAGCAGGCCGCCCGGCAGCGCATGCTCCGCGCCATGGGCGAAGGCCCAGCGGCTCTTGCGCTCGCCGAGCGCCGTCAGCACCGCGTTATGCGCTATGCCGCCCAGCGCCAGCAGCGCCAGGAGCGACGGCATGGCCGCGATCTCCGCCTTGAGGAAGCCGTTACAGCTCGCCGTCTCGGCGGGCGTGGGGCGGTTCTCCGGCGGCACGCAGCGTACGGCGTTGGTGACGCGCACATCCTTTAGATGAAAGCCGTCCTCGGCGTGCCGGCCGTAATCACCCGCCGCAAGGCCCGCGCGCTTCAGGCTGCCATAGAGGAGATCGCCCGCATAATCGCCGGTGAAGGGCCGCCCGGTGCGGTTCGCCCCCATGCGGCCGGGCGCCAGCCCCACCACCAGCAGCCGCGCGTCGAGGCCGCCGAAGGCGCGAACCGGCGCGTTATGCCAGTCCGGCGCTGCGGCCCGGTTCTTCTCCCGGAAGGCGACCAGCCGCGGGCAGAGCGGGCAGTCGCGGGACGGCTCCTCGGCATGCGATCTGCCGGGAGCCGCGCTCGCTGCTGTCGGCGACAAGGGACGCGCCGACGCTCAACCGATCTGCGCGAAGCGGGGCGCGTCGTCCCCGGGGCCGCGGGCGGCGTGGACCCGCTGGATCCGTTCGGCGAGGTCGCTGAGCTCGAGAAAACGATCCGCCTGCCGCCGCAGTTCGTCGGCGATCATCGGCGGCTGGCTGCGGATCGTGCTCACCACGCTCGCGCGCAGGCCCTTGCGCTGCACCGCTTCCACCAGGCGGCGGAAATCGCCGTCGCCCGAGAACAGCACCACGTGGTCGATGTGGTCGGCGAGCTCCAGCATGTCGATGGCGAGCTCGATGTCCATGTTGCCCTTGATCTTGCGGCGGCCCATGGCGTCCACGAACTCCTTGGTCGGCTTGGTGACCATCGTGTAGCCGTTATAGTCCAGCCAATCGACCAGCGGCCGGATCGGCGAGTATTCCTCGTTCTCGATGAGGGCGGTGTAGTAGTAGGCGCGGATCAGCCGGCAATTGCCCTGAAAGAGCTCGAGCAGGCGCCGATAGTCGATGTCGAAGCCCAGGGTCTTGGCGGCTGCGTAAAGATTGGCGCCGTCGATGAAAAGAGCGACCCGCTCCTGCGGGTGGAATAGCTTGTCGATCATATCTCCGCCTGTATGGTTCGTTGAAAATGGCATAGCCGAGCGGACGGATTTGAGCATCGCGCGCCCGGCGGCACCGAGCCAAGGGCATATTTAAGGCCGGTCGATGTCAATACGAGGGGCGGGATGACCGTTGCCGATCCCGATATTCTGATCGCGCTCGGGGCCAATCTGCCGGGCGCGGCCGAGGCCGCGCCGGCGGCGACGCTGGATGCGGCGCTCGACGAGCTGGAGCGTCGCGATATCGACCTCCTCGCACGCTCCGCCTGGTGGGAGAGCGCGCCGGTGCCGGCGTCGGACCAGCCCTGGTATGTCAACGGCGTCGTGGCGGTCCGGACGGCCCTCGATCCGGTGACCCTGCTCGCGCGGCTGCATGAGATCGAAGCCGCCTTCGGGCGCCGGCGAGGGGTGCGCAACGAAGCGCGCGTGCTCGATCTCGACCTCGTCGCCTATGGGGCGATCGTCCGGCGCGGACCCGAGCCGCCGATCCTGCCGCATCCTCGGATGGCGGAACGGGCCTTCGTGCTGTTGCCGCTCGCGGAAATTCGCCCGGAATGGCGGCATCCCGTGACCGGGACCGGGCTGCGTCAATTGATCGCCCGGCTTCCGGCGGGGCAAATCTGCCGGCCGCTCGGCAAACCCTAGCGAAATTCGCGTCCGATCGGGGCGAAACTGCCGGGGAATCCTTGATTCTCGGGGCTTTGGGCCATATATTGAAACCAATCAATCCATTGTCTTTGCCTTGGAGGGCGACGCATGGCTCGCGTTACCGTAGAAGATTGCGTCCTGAGAGTGCCGAACCGCTTCGATCTCGTGATGGTCGCCGCGCAGCGGGCGCGCGACGTCTCGGCGGGCGCACAGCTCACGCTCGAGCGCGACAACGACAAGAACCCGGTCGTGGCGCTGCGCGAGATCGCCGACGGCACGGTCGATACCGATGCGCTCGGCCAGGCCGTGATCAAGGGTCTCCAGAAAGTCGTCGAGATGGACGAGCCGGAAGAGGATGACGGCGGCTTCGGCGCCGGCAAGACGGAACTGTTGAGCGACCTCATGCCGAGCGAGGCGGCCGGCGTCACCGATCGCGAGGGCGACGAGGATATCGACATCGAGGTCGAGGGCGATGCCGAGGGCGAGGAGCCCGAAGGCGAGGGGCCCGGCGCCGATGGCGGCGCAGGGAACGAAGGCGATGATCAAACGGAGAGCGAGAACGAGGCGTAGGCGACGTCGATGCAATAGCTTCGCGCTGCCCTCGGGCGTTCCGACCCGAGGCGCCGGCGGGACGGCGTTCATCCGCGATCGGCATCTGGCGATCGGCAGGCAGCCATGATCCGCCAGTATCAACTCGTCGAACTCGTCAAGAGCTACGATCCGGGCGCGGATGAGGACATGCTCAACCGCGCCTATGTTTTCTCCATGAAGGCCCATGGCTCGCAGTCGCGCGCCTCGGGCGATCCCTACTTTTCCCATCCGCTCGGCGTCGCCGAGATTCTCACGCGCATGAAGCTCGACAGCGCCTCGATCGTCACGGGGCTGCTGCACGATACCGTCGAGGACACCGACGCGACGCTGGACCAGATCGAGCAGCTGTTCGGCAAGGAGGTCGGGCGGCTGGTGGACGGCGTCACCAAGCTCTCGCGCATCGAGCTGCAGTCCGACAACTCCAAGCATGCGGAGAACTTCCGCAAGCTGGTGCTCGCCATGTCGGACGACATCCGCGTGCTGCTGGTCAAGCTCGCGGACCGGCTGCACAACATGCAGACGCTGCATTTCATCGCCGATCCGGAGAAGCGCAAGCGCATCGCGCTCGAGACACTGGAGATCTACGCCCCGCTTGCCGAGCGCATCGGCATGCAGGACATGAAGGACGAACTCGAGAACGTCGCCTTCCGCGAGATCAATTCGGAAGCCTATCACTCGCTGAAGCAGCGCCTCGCCTACTTGCGCGAGCAGGGCAGCGATATGGTCCGGCGCGTCATGGACCAGCTCAAGGCCGACCTCGCCGACGAGGGCATCGCGGCGCAGATTTCCGGCCGCGAGAAGACGCCCTATTCGATCTGGCGCAAGATGCAGCGCAAGAACATCGGCTTCGAGCAGCTCTCGGACATCATCGCCTTCCGCGTCGTGGTCGACGATATCGGCCAGTGCTACCAGGCGCTCGGCGTGCTGCACAGCCGCTATGCGGTTGTGCCCGGCCGGTTCAAGGACTACATCTCGACGCCGAAGCCGAACAACTACCGCTCGCTCCATACCGGGATCATCGGGCCGGAGCGCCAGCGCATCGAGGTGCAGATCCGCACCCGCGAGATGCATGAGGTCTCCGAGCTCGGCGTCGCCGCCCACTGGAGCTACAAGCAGGGCGGCGAGCGGGTGGAGGGCAAGCAGTATCGCTGGCTTCGCGAGCTGCTGGACATTCTCGACCACGCGGCCGGCCCCGAGGAGTTCCTCGAGCACACCAAGCTCGAGATGTTCCAGGACCAGGTCTTCTGCTTCACGCCGAAGGGCGACCTGATCGCCCTCCCGCGCGGCGCAACGCCGGTCGATTTCGCCTACGCGGTCCATTCGCAGATCGGCGACACCTGCGTCGGCGCCAAGGTCAACGGCCGGATCATGCCGCTCTCGAGCGAGCTGCATAACGGTGACCAGGTCGAGATCGTCACCTCGCGCGCCCAGACGCCGTCGCCGACCTGGGAGCGCTTCGTGGTCACCGGCCGTGCGCGGGCCCGCATCCGCAGGTTCATCCGCACCCAGCAGCGCGAGCAGTATATCGAGCTCGGCAAGGCGATCCTCGACAAGGAGTTCCGTCAGGAGGGCTTCGAGTTCGCGCCGAAGTCGCTCGACGCGGTGCTGAAGAAGTTCAAGTGCGACGACGCGGGCGATCTCATGGCCCAGGTCGGCGCCGGGCTGCAAAGCGGTCGCGAGGTGTTGCATGCCGTCATGCCCGGCACCAAGGCGGCGCCGCGCGCCGCCAATATCGTGCCGATCGCGACGCAGCGCGCGAAGAAGAAGGGCAAAGGCACGAGCAACGCCATCCCGATCGTCGGCCTCATTCCGGGCATGGCGGTGCATTTCGCCGGCTGCTGCCACCCGCTGCCGGGCGACCGCATCGTCGGCATCGTGATGACCGGCAAGGGCGTCACGATTCACACGATCGATTGCGAGAGCCTCGAATCCTATGCCGATGCGCCGGAGCGATGGCTCGACGTGGCCTGGGACTCGGGCGGCGAGGACCGCGAAGGCCATGTCGGGCGCCTGCATGTGGTGCTGACCAACTCGCCCGGCAGCCTCGGCAGCCTTTCCTCGGTGATCGGCAAGACCGAGGGCAACATCTCGAACCTCAAGATCACCCGCCGCTCGCTCGACTTCTTCGAGATGACGATCGATGTCGAGGTCAAGGACGTTCGTCACCTTACCAACATCATCGCCGCCCTGCGCGCGACGCCCTCGGTCAACTCCGTCGAGCGGGCGAGGGGCTAGGCAAGCGTGGCCGGGGTGATGCGCGCAGTAGCCGACGCTTCACCTTGTCTCCCTACAATTCATCGCCGGGCTCGCGGGCCTGCCTTGCATCGGCAAGGATTCTCGGGCGTCGGGGAAACCGCTATGATGACGGCCTCGCGATAGAGGAATTGCGATCATGCGGAACCATCTGCGTCTCGGCGTGAACATCGACCATGTGGCGACGATCCGGAACGCCCGTGGCGGGCGTCACCCAGACCCCGTGCGCGCCGCGCGCCTCGCCGTGCAGGCCGGCGCTGACGGCATCACCGCCCATCTCCGCGAGGATCGTCGCCATATCTCCGACGGCGATATCGAACGGCTGATCCGCGAGATCGATCGGCCGCTCAATTTCGAGATGGCGGCGACCGACGAGATGCTGGCGATCGCGCTCCGCCACAGGCCGCACGCCGCCTGCGTCGTGCCGGAGCGACGCGAGGAGCGCACCACCGAAGGTGGGCTCGACGTGGCGAGGGGGCGCGATCATCTCGCGCGGTTCGCACGCGAGTTGAAGGCGGCCGGCATCCGCGTCTCGATGTTCATCGAGGCGACCGCGGCGCAGCTCGATGCCTCGAAGGCGATCGGCGCCGATATCGTGGAGCTCCATACCGGCGCCTATTGCCATGCCGAAGGCGCCGATCGGCAGCGCGAGCTCGACCGCATCGTCGTCGCCGCGGCCCATGCCGAGCGGATCGGGCTCGAATGCCATGCCGGACACGGGCTTACCTTCGACACCGTCGCGCCGGTCGCCGCGATCCCGACCCTGATGGAGCTCAATATCGGCCATTTCCTGGTCGGCGAGGCGATCTTCGGCGGGCTCGAGAGCGCGATCCGTCGCATGCGGGCGCTGATGGACAATGCGCGCGCGGAAGCGGGCGGCGAGCGCAGCGCTTGAGGACGCTCGGCCCCCGGCGATGATCCTCGGCATCGGCAGCGACATCATCGACATCCGCCGGATCGAGCGAACGCTCGATCGCTATGGCGAGCGCTTCGTCGAGCGATGCTTCACCGAGGTGGAGCGGAAGAAGTCGGATCGCCGCGCCAACCGGGCGGCGAGCTACGCCAAGCGCTTCGCCGCCAAGGAGGCCTGCGCGAAGGCGCTCGGCACCGGCTTCAGCCGCGGCGTGTTCTGGCGCGACCTCGGCGTGGTCAACCTGCCGTCGGGCAAGCCGACCATGCGGCTCACCGGCGGCGCCGCGGCGCGACTGGCGCAGATCGTGCCGGCCGGCATGGTGGCGCAGATCGACCTCACCCTTACCGACGACCACCCGCAGGCCCAGGCGCTGGTCATCATCTCGGCGCTGCCGACAACCGCCGGGGCGTGAGACAAAGCCCGGGCTCGCCTCGTTTTTCCCTCGCCTGCGACGGCCAAGTGCTTGACAGGCCAAGCTTATGCTGGCTTCATCCGGCGCGGCGTTGCTGGCCGTGTGATTCCCTTTCCCAGATCCGGCGATTCATGGCGCGAAAGACCTCGGGCGGTGTCGGCGAGACGATCAGGACCGTCGTCTATGCGGTGCTCATCGCGGTGGTCATCCGCACCTTCGCCTACGAGCCCTTCAACATCCCCTCCGGCTCGATGATCCCGACCCTGCTCGTCGGCGACTATCTGTTCGTTTCGAAATTCTCCTACGGCTATAGCCGATACTCGCTTCCCTTCAGCCCGCCGCTTTTCACCGGGCGGGTGCTCGAAGGCGTGCCTGAGCGGGGCGACGTGGCGGTGTTCAAGCTGCCGGCCGACAACTCGACCGACTACATCAAGCGCATCATCGGGCTCCCCGGAGACCGCATCCAGGTCGTCGGCGGCGTCCTCCACATCAACGGCGAGCCGGTGCAGCGCCGCCGGATCGAGGACTATGTCGGCAGCTCCGGCTTCCCGATCCCGCAATATGTCGAGACCCTGCCGAACGGCGTGGAGCATCGCATCCTCGAGCAGCAGGGCGATCAGGGCGGGCTCGACGACACCGAGGTCTATGTCGTCCCCGCAGGCCATTACTTCGCGATGGGCGACAATCGGGACAATTCGAAAGACAGCCGCGTGCTCGGGGATGTCGGCTATATCCCGGCCGAGAATCTGGTCGGGCGCGCGGAATTCCTGTTCTTCTCCACCGACGGCACGGCCGGCTGGCTCCAGCCCTGGAAGTGGTTCGGCGCCATCCGCTACGACCGTCTCTTCAACGCGGTCAATTGACCGGCGCCGCCAGCCATCGCGCCGCCCTCGATCTTCCCGCCCTCGAGCGGCTGCTCGGCCATCGCTTCCGCGACGAGGAGTTGCTGCAGCAGGCGCTCACCCATGCGAGCCTGCTGCAACGCCGGAGCGAGCGCGGTACCGTCGGCTACGAACGGCTTGAGTTCCTCGGCGACCGCGTGCTGGGACTGATCGTGGCCGAGATGCTGTACAAGTCGTTTCCGAAGGAGGACGAGGGGGCGCTCGCGCGCCGCTTCGCGGCCGTGGTGAGCCGCGACGGGCTCGCACGGGTGGCGACGGCGATCGATCTCGGGCGCCATATCCGCGTCTCGCAGGGCGAGCGCGACAGCGGCGGCCGCGGCCAGGCGGCGCTGCTGGCGGACGCCTGCGAGGCGGTCATCGGCGCGATCTATCTCGACGGCGGGCTGGAAGCGGCGCGCGGCTTCATCGAGCCGCACTGGCAGCGGCTCATCGCCGAGGACCTCCGACCGCCGCAGGATCCGAAGACCGCGCTCCAGGAATGGGCGCAGGGGCGGGGCCTGCCGCTGCCGGCCTACAAGCTGATCGCGCTGGAAGGCCGGCCGCACGAGCCGCTCTTCACCGTCGAGGTCCAGGTGCAGGACAAGGGATCGGCCTCCGGCACCGGCCGCTCCAAGCGCGCTGCCGAGCAGGCCGCCGCGCTCGAGCTGCTGCGACGACTCCAGGCCGGACATGGCTGAGGCCGCCGCGGAACCGACGCGCTGCGGCTATGTGGCGATCCTGGGCGCGCCCAATGTCGGGAAATCGACGCTGCTGAACCGGCTGGTCGGCAGCAAGGTTTCGATCGTCTCGCCGAAGGTGCAGACGACGCGAACGCGCATCCTCGGGATCGCGATCGAGGGCGCGGCGCAGATCGTCTATCTCGATACGCCCGGCATCTTCTTCACGCCGCGCCGGCGCTTCGAGCGCGCCATGGTGGCGGCCGCCTGGCAGGGTGCGGCCGATGCCGATCTCGTGCTGCTGCTGGTCGATGCGAGCCGCCGCAAGCTCGACGAGGACACCGAGCGCATTCTCGCAGGCATGGAGAAGTCCGGCCGCAAGGCGATTCTCGTGCTCAACAAGATCGACCTGGTGAAGCGCGAAGCGCTGCTGGCGCTGAGCCAGACGCTGCATGGCACCGGCCTCTTCACCGACGTGTTCATGGTTTCGGCCGAGACCGGCGACGGCGTCGCCGACCTGCCGAAGGCTCTGGTGCCGAAGCTCCCGACGGGGCCCTGGCTCTTCCCCGAGGACCAGCTCACCGACATGCCGCAGCGGCTGCTTGCGGCCGAGGTCACGCGCGAGCAGCTTTTCCGGCAGCTTCATCAGGAGCTGCCCTATTCGCTCACCGTGGAGAGCGAGGCCTGGGAGGAGTTCAAGGACGGCAGCGCCAAGATCGACCAGACCATCTTCGTCGAGCGGGAGAGCCAGAAGGCGATCGTGGTCGGCAAGGCCGGCGCCCGCATCAAGGCCGTGCGGGAAGCGGCCCAGCGCGAGCTCGAAGCGATGCTCGAGCGGCGCGTGCATCTCTTTCTCCAGGTCAAGGTGCGGGAGAACTGGGCCGAGGACCGCGGCCGGTTCCGGGATATGGGTCTCGATTACGACGTGTGAGGCGGCGCGTCATTGGCTGCGACGAGGGCGGCCGAGGCGCTCTATAATCCGCGCCGATGGAATGGTCCGAAGACGCGATCCTGCTGTCGGTTCGCCCGCATGGCGAGGGCGCGGCCGTGCTGTCGCTGATGACGCGGGAGCATGGCCGGCATCACGGACTCGCCAAGGGCGCCACGAGCCGGAGCGCGGGCGGGCGCTACCAGCCTGGGAACCGCCTCCAGGTCACCTGGCGCGGCCGGCTCTCCGAGCAGCTCGGTCAGTTCACCTGCGAGCTGGTCGAGTGCCCGATGGCGAGCCTGCTCGACGATGCGCTGCGGCTCGCCGGCCTGACCGCGGCGCTAGCCGTGACCGAAACCGCCCTGCCGGAGCGCGAGCCGCATCCGGCCGCGCATGACGGGCTCGAGGCGCTGATCCGTCGGCTTGTCGCGGGCGATGCTGCCTGGCTCGCGCATTATGCGCGCTGGGAGCTGGCGCTGCTGGCGGAGCTCGGCTACGGGCTCGATCTCGGCAATTGCGCCGTCACCGGCGAGCGGGACGGGCTCGCTTTCGTCTCGCCGAAGACCGGCCGCGCGGTCTCGGCGGACGGCGCCGGGCTCTGGCGGGAAAGGCTGCTGCCTCTGCCGGGGTTCCTGCTCGAGCCCGAGGCCGCAACCCCCGAGCCCGGCGAGGTCGCCGACGCGCTCGCCCTCACGGGCTTCTTCCTCGAACGGCATGTCTTCTCGATCCGCGCCGGTCGGCCCGGTGCGCCTGCTGCGCGCGGGCGCTTGCTTCAGCGTCTCTCCCGCAGGCGGGCTTGATTCGCCGGCCGCCTTCCTCTACCCGATAGGGACCATTCCCCCCGGGAGCCCCTTCATGGTCACCAATAACGCGCCGCGTCATATCGGCGTCATCGGCGCCGGCGTGATCGGCGTCTGCACGGCGATCGCCCTGCAACGCGACGGCCACCGCGTCACCATCATCGACCGTCTGCCGCCGGGCGAGGGGACCTCGAAGGGCAATGCCGCGATCATCGCCGCGGCCGCCTGCGAGCCGGTGGCCCTGCCCGGTATCCTCAAGAAGGTGCCGGGCATGCTGATGGATCCGCTCGGCCCGCTTGCCATACGCTGGCAGTATCTGCCGCAGATCGCGCCCTGGCTCCTCAAGTTCGTGGCGGCAAGCCGGCCCGACCGGGTGGAGAAGCTCTCCATCGCGCTCCGCGCGCTCTCGCTGCAATCGCTCTCGAGCTACAAGACGCTGCTCAAAGAAGCCGGCCTTTCCGACATGCTGCGCGAGCTCGGCTGGCTCAGCATCTACCGCACCGAGAAGAGCTTCCGGGGCGCCGAGGACGAGCTCGCGCTGCAGCGCCGGCGCGGCGTGAAGATGGAGATTCTGAAGCGGCACGAGCTGCGGCAGTTCGAGCCGAGCCTCGCGCCCGATTTCGAATATGGCGTGCTGTTTCCCGAGAACGCGCAGGTGGTGAACAATTTCCGCCTGGTGCAGGAGCTGGCGCGCTTCTTCGCCGAGCGCGGCGGGCGAATCCTCCAGGCGGAGGTGACCGGCTTCGCGATGGGTCCGCAGGGCCCCACTCATATCCGGACGCGCGACGGCGAGCATGCGATCGACGCCGTGGTCGTCGCGGGCGGCGCCTGGTCGAAGCCCCTCACCCGGATGCTCGGCCATAGCGTGCCGCTCGATACCGAGCGCGGCTATCACGTGATGCTGCCCGATCCCGGGGTGATGCCGCGCCTGCCGGTGCATATCGCCGATTATGGCTTCGTGGCGACGCCGCTGGAGCATGGCTTGCGTCTCGCCGGCACGGTCGAGCTGGGCGGCGTCAAGGCGCCGCCGAACTATGCCCGCGCCGACATATTGCTGACGCGCGGCCGCACCGTGTTTCCGGGCCTGCGCGACGGCGGGCGGACCAACTGGATGGGCCACCGGCCGTCGGTGCCGGACTCCGTGCCGGTCATCAGCGGCGGGCGCCATCCGAACTGCTTCTTCGCCTATGGCCACGGCCATCTCGGCCTTACCTACGGCGCCATCACCGGGCGGCTGATCGCCGATCTCGTCGCCGGGCGCGAGACCGGACTCGACATGGCGCCCTATCGCGTCGACCGGCGCTGGTGACCCAACCGGTTGACGGCCTCGGTCGTCGATCTGCTATATCTTGCGGATTCGCGCTGCCGGCACGCCGGTCCCGGTAGCGCTTTCCACCGCCCCTGAACAGGCAGTAGACGATGGCGAAAGCCACCAGGACGAAGACGCCGCCGCCGTCCGGCGAGGTCAAGGTCATCGACCTCTCCGACGCGCTCGCCGAGCGCTATCTCTCCTATGCGCTCTCGACCATCATGTCGCGCTCGCTGCCCGACGTGCGGGACGGGCTGAAGCCCGTGCATCGCCGGCTGCTCTATGCCATGCGGCAGCTCCATCTCGATCCGAATTCGGGTTACAAAAAATCGGCGCGCGTCGTCGGCGACGTGATCGGCAAGTTCCATCCGCATGGCGATTCCTCGATCTACGATGCGCTGGTCCGGCTCGCGCAGGATTTCGCGCAGCGCTACCCGCTGATCGACGGTCAGGGGAACTTCGGCAATATCGACGGCGATAACGCGGCCGCCATGCGATACACCGAAGCGCGGCTGACCGAAGTCGCCGCATTGATGCTGGAAGGGATCGACGAGGACGCGGTCGATTTCCGGCCCACCTATGACGGCGAGGGCAGCGAGCCGATCGTGCTCCCCGGTGCCTTCCCGAACCTGCTCGGCAACGGGTCGCAAGGCATCGCCGTCGGCATGGCGACCTCGATCCCGCCGCACAACATCGCGGAGATCTGCGACGCGGCGCTGCATCTCATCAAGTTCCCCAAGGCGACGGCCGGCAAGCTGGTCGAGCTCATGCCGGGGCCGGATTTCCCGACCGGCGGCGTGCTGGTCGAGAGCCGGGCGGCGATCGCGGAGGCCTACAAGACGGGTCGCGGCTCGTTCCGGCTCCGCGCGCGCTGGGAGGTCGAGAAGCTCAAGGGAACCTGGCAGATCGTCGTCACCGAGATTCCCTATCAGGTGCAGAAATCGCGGCTGATCGAGCGCATCGCCGACCTCCTGCAACAGAAGAAGCTCTCGCTGCTCGGCGACATCCACGACGAATCGACGACCGATGTGCGGCTGGTGCTGGAGCCGAAGAGCCGCAACGTCGATCCCGCGATGCTGATGGAATCGCTCTTCCGCCAGACCGATCTGGAGATCCGCTTCGGCCTCAACATGAACCTGCTCGACGCCGGGCAGACGCCGCGGGTCATGTCGCTGGCCGAGGTGCTGCGCGCGTTCCTCGACCACCGGCGGGACGTGCTGCTGCGGCGGAGCAAATACCGGCTCGGCCAGATCGAGCACCGGCTGGAGATCCTGGACGGTCTCATCGTCGCCTATCTCAATCTCGACGAGGTGATCCGCATCATCCGCCGGGAGGACGATCCCAAGGCGAAGATGATGAAGAAGTGGGATCTCTCGGAGATCCAGGCCGATGCCATCCTCAATATGCGCCTCAAGGCGCTGCGCAAGCTCGAGGAGATCGAGATCCGCAAGGAGCATGCGGAGCTTACGACCGAACGGAAGACGCTGAAGGCTCTCCTCAAGGACGAGGACAAGCAGTGGGCACACATCGCCAGCCAGGTCGGCGAGCTGAAGAAGCGGTTCGGGCCCAAGACCGAGCTCGGCCGCCGGCGCACCGAGCTCGGCGACGTGCCGGCCGAGATCGATATCCCGGTCGAGGCCATGGTGGAGCGCGAGCCCGTGACCATCGTCTGCTCGACCAAGGGGTGGATTCGCGCCCTCAAGGGCCATGTGGCGGCGGATAACGAGATCAAGTTCAAGGAAGGCGACCGGCCGCGCTTCCATTTCCACGCCGAGACCACGGACAAGCTGGTGCTCTTCGGCACCAATGGCCGGTTCTATACGCTCGGCGCCGACAAGCTGCCGGGCGGGCGCGGTCACGGCGAGCCGGTACGGCTCATGATCGAGCTCGGCAACGAGCAGGAGATCGTGACGCTCTTCGTCCACAAGCCCGGTCGCAAGCTGGTGGTGGCCTCCTCCGACGGACGTGGCTTCGTCGTCAAAGAAGAGGACGTGATCGCCCAGACGCGCGCCGGCAAGCAGGTGCTCAATCTGGGCGAGGGCGCGGAGGCCGCCGCCTGCCGCCCGGTCGAGGAAGGGGCGGACCATATCGCCGTGGTGGGCGAGAACCGCAAGCTCATCCTCTTCAAGCTGGAGGAGCTGCCGGAAATGAGCCGCGGCCGGGGCGTGACCCTGCAGCGCTACAAGGATGGCGGGCTCTCGGACGTGAAGACCTTCATTCGCAAGGAAGGCCTCACCTGGCGCAGCGGCGAACGGGTCCGGACGGAGACCGATCTGCGCGACTGGATCGGCAAGCGCGCCCAGGCCGGCCGCCTGCCGCCCCAAGGCTTCCCGAAGGCGAACAAGTTCGAGTAGGGCGCCGGCGCGTCGCCCAGCGCGTGCGCAGGCGTCAGCTTCCGCTTCGTCGCGCGAGCGCGACCCAGGCGCCGAGGCCGATCAGGATCGAGCCCGAGAGGCGGTTCTGCCAGCGCAGAACCGTGGGGTTGCGCCGGATGAAGCGTGCGACCGCGCCGGCGCCGAGCGCCACGGCCATATCGCAAGGGACGGCGGTGGCGGCGACGATCGCGCCGAGCAGCAGGAGCTGCGGGCCGACCGGTCCCGCGGCGGGGTCCACGAATTGCGGCAGGAAGGCGAGGAAGAAGAGCGCGGTCTTCGGATTGAGCAGCTCGACTGCGATGCTTTCGCCATAGATCCGCCGGAGCGATTTCGGCGCGCCGGCCAGGGGCGTGCCGCTGCTCTTCGCCCGGAGATACTGGATCCCGAGCCAGACGAGATAGGCGCCGCCGACGAGCTTCAGCAGACCGTAGAGCATGGGCGAATAGGCGAAGATCGCGGCGAGCCCCGCCGCCGTCAGCGCCGCATGGACGAGAGCGCCGCTCGCGAGCCCGGCTGCGGCGACGAGACCGGCGCCGGCCCCCTGCGCAATGCTGCGCGACAGCACATAGAGGTTCGAGGGGCCGGGCATCGCGTTCATCGCGAAGGCGGCCACCGTGAAGAGCAGCAGCGTTTCTAGCGCTGGCACGGCCGGTCTCCTTGCCCACTCGAGCGGCACCCTGCGAGCGCGATCCGACGGAGAATGTCCATCATAGCGGCCACCTCGTCAGCTTTTCGCCCCTCGTGGCGGCGGCGATCGCGGCGGCGAAGAAATCCTCGATTTCCCGCACCGCCCGCTTGTCCTCGTAGAGCGCGCCGGAGGCTTCAGAAATGCGCGCGCTCGTCGTAGCGCGCTTTCTCTTGTCACCCGCGAGCGCGAGGCAAAGATCGACATAATGCCGCTCGTCCCGCGCGACGAGGTCAGTCATGCCCATCTGGCGATAGCCGCCATAGGCAATGCGGCCCCGGAGGAAGGGCGAGGGCAGGGTCACGATGGGGACGCCATAAGCCCAGAGTTCGAGGCAGGTGCGGCCGCCGCAGAAGACGGTGGTGTCGAGAAAAGCGTCGCCGAGACGCGCCAGCGAGAAGAAATCGGGGTGCTGCACCTTGTCGATGAAACGCACGCGCCGCGCGGCTTCCGGGTTGCGTCCGGCGATGCGGCCATGCAGCCGCCGGTCCCACTCGCGGCAATGGCCGGTATTGAGGACGACGTGTGCGTCCGGATCGCGCGTCAGCAGATCGTCGAGGATCCCATCGAAGCTCGGATAATATTTCGGCAGGCTCGCGAGCGAGATATAGAGGTTGCCGGTTTCCGGCAGGCCGAAATCCGCCCGCGTTTTCGGCGCTGCCGCCATGGTCGGGCGGTAGAAATGGCTGGAAATGCGGGAGAGCCGAATCAGCGTTTCGCTGTAATGCGCGTCGGCCTCGGGCGTCTCGAAGCCCGCGACCGACAGGAAGTAGTCGAGATTGGGAATCCCGGTCGTGTCGGGATGGCCCCAGCTCACCACCTGCACCGGCGCAAGCCGCGCGAAGGCGAGGAAGTAGGTGAAGGAATCCATCCCGATATCGGGAAAATAGAGGAGATCGAGCTCCGCCTCCGCGATCGCGCGGCGTGCCTTGCCGAGGTCGAACTCGAGGCGGACGCTCGCGGACGCGGCCCGGTCCATCGCGCGGGCCATCGGATCTTCGGCGCCGCCCGGACGGAACAGGATCAGCTCGAACCGCTCCTTGTCGAGCTCGGCCACGAGGCCTCGATTGAGCGTGCCGATCGTGTGGTCCTTGAGGAAGCTCGAGACCATGCCGATCCGCAGGCGCTTCCGCGGCGTAGGGCGGCCGATATGGGGCGCCACCTCGCCCAGCGACGGGCAGGCCTCGAGGAAAAGGGCCGCCAGCTCCTCCTGCAGCGCCCGGTCGTCGAGCCCGTGATAGGCGAGGAAATACCAGTCCGGATGGCCGGCTTCCCGGTAGGGGTCGGCGATCTCGATGCGGCGTTCGCGAAGCGCGCGGAGGCGGTCGCGATAGACCCGACGCCGTTCCAGAATGTCCGCTTCGCTGAGCTCGATCGGGCAGACCGCCGTCGCATGCATCACCTCGATGCCGGAGCCCGGCTTGAGCGCGATCGCGCGCGCATAGGTCGCGTCGGCATCCTCCATGCGGCAGAGCATCCGCTCGCATTCGGCGAGGCGGAGCAGGGCCTCCAGGTGGCGGGGATCGACGGCGAGAATGCTCTTCAGCGTCGCGATGGCGGCGTCGAACTGGTTGAGGTCGCGCTCCAGCAGTGCCAGCCGCAGCGCGATATCGAGCCGTTTCGGCGCAAGTGCCCAGGCGCGCCGCAGGGGCGCCAGCCGGTCCCGGGAACGGCGGAGCTTGCCCAGCGCCTCGGCCTCTGCGAGCGGGGGCTCGACGCGATCGGGCGCCAGCGCCGCCGCGCGCTCCGCCGCCGTCAGCGCCGCCTTGACGTCGCCGCGGGCGATCAGGGCGCGCGCCAATTGCAGCGTCGCGTCGGCGTTCCGCGGCGAGACCGTCGCCCAGTTCTTCGCTTCCTGGAGCCATTCGGCATGGCGACCCGCCTGGCCGAGCGCGATGCAGTAATTGCCCCGGGTCGTATCGGACCCGGGCGCCAGAGCGAGGCTGCGCTGGAAGGCGGCGATGGCGGGGTCGAACCGGCCGAACCGAGACAGGGCCACGGCAAGCTGGGCCTGGATCTCGGCATGGCCGGGCGCAAGCGCGGCGGCACGCTCAAGAACCTCGAGCGCCGCCGGCAGATCCCCCAGCATCTGGAAGGCGACACCCTGCAGATGCATCGCCTCGACGGAGCCCGGATGGCGCGCCAGCAGCTCGGCACAGAGCGCAGCCGTCGCTTTCGGCTGGCCCTCGGCGAGCGCCCGGACGGCGGGGGCGAGGTCGATCTGTGGGGCAGGCATGGGCCGATCCTGGCTCATTCCGCTCAACCGCCGCTTAACGGCGGCCAGCGGTCGATCGACGAACCGGCCGCCGCCGCCGCGACGGCCGCGGCGAAGAACGCCTGAATCTCGCGGGGGGCCGCCTCGTTTTCGTAGAGAACGGCGCTCCGCTCGGCGGTCCTGTCGCGCATCGCCCGGCGCCAGTCCGCGTCGCGCGCCAGCCGCAGCGCGGCCGCGACATAGCTCTCCTCGTCCGCCGTGACGAGGTCCGTCATACCCATCTGGCGATAGAAGCCGTAGGTGATGCGGCTGCGCATGAAGGGTCCCGGTCGATTGACGATCGGCACGCCGAGGCCGAGCAGGTCGAGGCTGGTGCGCCCGCCGCCGAAATAGAGGGGATCGAGAAAGGCGTCGCCGAGCCGGCCCAGCGCCTGGAATTCCGCGAAGCTCTTACGCGGCAGGAAGATCAGGCGACGGGCGGCGTTCGCGCTGACATGCGCGATGCGGGCGCGCAGCAGCTCGTTCCATTCGCTCGCATCGCCCGACGCCAGCGCCAGATGCGCCTCCGGATCCTGCTCGAGGATGTGGCCGACGACCTTGTCGAATTCGGGATGGAACTTGAAGAGGCTCATCGGCGACAGGTAGAGCCGGCCCTGCGCGGGCAGGCCGAGATCGGCCCGGCTGCGTTTCGGCGGCGCGGCAAGCGGGCGGGGGTAATAGACCGGCGGATGGCGCAGGCGGATCAGCCGCTCGCTGTAATGCTCGTCGCCCTCCGGCGGCTCCCAATCCGCGGCCGAGAGCCAATAGTCGGCATTGGGGATCCCGGTCGTGTCGGGATGTCCCCAGCCGATGCATTGCACCGGCGCCAGCCGCGCGAAGGCGAGAAAGTAGGTGAGCGGCGCCATGCCGATATCGGGAAAATAAAGGAGATCGAGCTCGGCTGCCGCGATCCGCGCCCGCGCTTCGGCGAGGCAGTGGGGGATATCGATGATCGCGTCGGCCGTGCCGGCAATCGCCTGCGACGTGGCATCCTCGCCGCTTCGCGGCCGGAAGAGCAGGATCTCGAAGCGATCCCGGTCGAACCGGTCGAGCAACCCCTGCGTCACCAGCCCGACGGTGTGATGCCGCAGATAGGTGGAAACCACGCCGATGCGGAGCCGGTCGCGCGGTCGCCAGCCATCGAGATAGGGCGCCCGCCAGGCGAGCGAGGGGCAGGCTGCGAGGTAGGCGGCCGCGAGCTTCTGCTGCAGCGCCCGGTCGTTGCGCCCGTGATAGGCCAGATAGAATTGTCGCGTTTCGCCGATCTCGATGCTCGGATCCTCGAGCTTCGGCGCCGCCTCGATGAGGCGATCCAGCGCCCTATCATAATGTTCGCGGATCTCGTCGATTGCGGCCGCGCTCGGGAGGATCGCCGGGAAGTTTGCGGCCAGCACGAAATCGATGCCGGGATCGGGCTTCAGTGTCTGTGCACGGCGGTAGAGCGGAACGCTCTCGGCGATCCGGCATTGGATCGACAGAATGTCGGCGAGATAGCGATGCGCCTCGGCATCCGCCGGATCGGCCGCGATGGCACGGCGGAAGCAATCGGCCGCGGCGGCGAACTCGCGCCGTCCCGCCCGGAGCCGCCCCAGCGCCTTATTGGCCTCGGCATGTTGCGGCTGCAGGGCGAGGCAGCGTTCCAGCGCCTCGATCGCCGCGGGGCGGCGGTCGAGCGCGAGGAGCAGGGTGCCGAGCCGGTGCCAGAGCCGCGCTTCGGCCGGGCGGTGCCGCAGCCAGGGTTCCAGCAGCGCCACGGCGCGCGCTTCCTGACGCGATTGCTGGAGGGCCGTTGCGAGGTTCTCGAGCACGGCGGGATCGTCCGGCCGGAGGGAATGCGCTTTCTCGAGGGCCGGAAGCGCCTCGCTCAGCCTTCCGAGCGAGGCCAGCACGGCGCCCAGATTGCGCTGGATATCCGCATTGTCGGGGGCGAGGCCGGCGGCGCGCGCCAGCAGCGTCGCGGCATCGCCCCCGCGTCCCGCCGTCTGCAGCACGACCCCCAGCAGATGCAGGGTCTCGGCGTCCTCGGGACGTTCCGCGAGAATCGCCTCGCAAAGCGTCACCGCTTCCGGAAGCCGGCGGTTCTGAAAGGCGGCGACCGCGGCGGCGAGTGCGGGAACGGGTCTGCTCACCGGCGGCGGATCACCCGTTCCAGAGCTTCTCGCGCTTCAGCTCGTCCATCGCCGTCCGGGTCGAGGCGCGCAAGATGGCGACAAGCTCGTCGATCTGCGGCTCGGTCATGATCAGCGGCGGCGACAGCACGTTCAGATGGCCGAGCGGACGGACGATCGCGCCGCTCGCCTTGGCGATCCGCGCGATGCGGCCGCCGATGTCCGCCTCGGGCGGCAGCAGCGCCTTGGTCTTGCGGTCGGCGACATATTCCGCGCAGAGCATGAAATGGCTGCCGCGGATATCGCCCACGATCGGCAGGTCGTGCATCGCTTCGTGGAGCTTCTTCTCGAAGTAGGGGCCGACCTTGCGGACATGGCCGCAGATGTCCTCGCGCTCCATGATCTCGATGTTCTTGAGGCCGGCGGCGCAGGTCACCGCATGGCCCGAATAGGTGAAGCCATTGGTGAACATGGCGCCCTCGGCCTGCGGCACGCTGATCACCTCGTAAATCTTGTCCGAGAAGATCATGGCGCCGAGCGGCTGATAGCCCGAGGTGATGCCCTTCGCCGTCGAGATGATGTCGGGCTGGAGGTCGAACTTGTCCTTCGAGGCGAAAAAATGGCCGAGCCGGCCGAAGGCCGTCACCACCTCGTCCGACAGGTAGAACACATCGTATTTCGCGCAGACTTCCTGCGCGCGTCGGTGATAGCCGGGCGGCGGCACGATCACGCCGCCGGCGCCCATGATCGGCTCGGCGAAGAACATCGCGACGTTCTCCGGCCCCAGCTCGAGGATCTTGTTCTCGAGATCGGCGATGCACTGGTCGCCGAATGCCTCCAGCGTCATGCCATCCGGCCGGCGATAGGGGTTGGGGCAAGGGATGTGATGCACGAGATCGTCGATCGTGTCGAAGCCGATCCGGTCGAACATCACGCCGGTGATGGTCGCCGTCAGCAGGGTCGAGCCGTGATAGCCGTCGATCCGCGAGATGATCTTCTTCTTCGATTTCTTGCCAAGACGGTTGAAATAGAAATGCACCGTCCGCACGGCGACGTCGTTCGATTCCGATCCACCGGTCGTATAGAACACATGGTTGAGCGGGCCCGGCGCGAGCTCGGCGAGCTTCGCCGCGAGCGCGGCCGCCGGCGGCGTCGTGATGTGGGTGAAGGTCGAGTAGTAGCACATCCGCTTCGCCTGCTCGGCGATCGCCTGCGCCATCTCGTCCCGGCCATAGCCGATATTCACGCACCAGAGGCCGCCGATACCGTCGATGTAGCGCTGGCCGTCGCTGTCATAGACATAAATGCCCTCGGACTCGGCGATGACCTCCGACCCGTCCTTCTTGAAGGTCGAGAAGTCCGTCCAGGGATGGACGTAGTGATCGCGGTCCTGCCGCCAGAGCTCTTTGGTGTCGTATTTCAGGTTGCGCATCGGACGCGTCCTCGTCGGTTGGTCCACGCAATGTCGTTCATCGGTCGGTCGCGGTGCCATCGGCAAGGCCGAAGCGAGACGATGTATCCCGCCGCGACCTCCCGAGGCAGGGCCTAGAGCAGGCCCTTCTTCTTGACGTCTGCCAGCGTTAGATCGAGCGCCTTGCGGGTCAGGGTCACGAATTCGTCGACGTTCGCCTTGGTCCAGGTGAGCGGCGGCGAGATCAGCATGGTGTCGCGCGTGGCCCGCATCACGAGCCCGCTCTTGAAGCAATGCTCGCGGCAGATCAGCCCCACATCGCCCAGCGGCTCGAAGGTCTTGCGCGTCGCCTTGTCCTTGACCAGCTCGATCGCGCCGATGAGACCGAGGTTGCGGGTCTCGCCGACCAGCGGATGGTCATGCAGATCCTTGAGCCGCTTCGAGAGATAGGGGCCGGTCACGTCGCGGACCTTCTCGACGAGACCCTCGTCCCTGATGATCCGGATGTTCTCGATGGCGACGGCGCAGCACGCCGGATGGCCCGAATAGGTGTAGCCGTGCGTGAGCTCGCCGGCCTTGTCGCCGCCGATCACCGCGAAGACGCGGTCGCTGACCATCAGGCCCGAGAGCGGCAGGTAACCCGAGGTCATGCCCTTCGCCATGGTCATGAAGTCCGCCTCGATCTTGAAATATTCCGAGGCGAACCAGTGACCGGTCCGGCCGAACCCGCAAATCACCTCGTCGGCGATCAGCAGCAGGTCGTATTTCTTGCAGATGCGCTGGATCTCGGGCCAGTAGCTCGCGGGCGGGATGATCACGCCTCCGGCGCCCTGGATCGGCTCGCCGATGAAGGCGGCGCAGTTGTCCGCGCCGAGCTCCAGGATCTTCTCCTCGAGTGCGCGCGCGGCCTTGAGGCCGAACTCGTCTGGCGTCATGTCGCCGCCCTGTCCGAACCAGTAAGGCTGCATGATATGGACGAAGCCCGGCAGCGGCAGGTCGCCGACCTCGTGCATCGCCTTCATGCCGCCGAGGCTGGCCGAGGCCATGGTCGAGCCGTGATAGCCGTTCTGCCGGCTGATGATCGTCTTCTTCGTTTTCTTGCCCAGCACGTTCCAGTAGTGCCGGACCATGCGGCAGATCGTGTCGTTCGCGTCCGACCCGGAGAGGCCGTAGAACACGTGGTTGAGCTGTTTCGGCGCGAGGTCGGCGAGGACCTTGCCGAGCTCCGCGGTCGGCGGCGTCGTGGTCTTGAAGAAGGTGTTGTAGTAGGGGAGCTGCACCATCTGATCGTAGGCGACCTGGGCGATCTCCTTGCGGCCATAGCCGACATTCACGCACCAGAGTCCGGCGAAGGCGTCGAGCAGCTTGTTGTCGTCGGAATCGAAGAGATAGGTTCCCTCGGCGCGCACGATGACGCGCACCCCTTGTCCCGGCAGCGCATGCTGATCGGTGAAGGGATGGATATGATGGCCGAGATCGGTCGCTTGCCAGTGAGCGGTGCTGTTGCGGCGGGCGGCTTGTGCCATGAATGGCTCCTTCGGATCGGCGGTAAGGCGGGTTCGCGCATATGAGGCTGTCCGCGGCGGCGAGAGCCGACGCGGCAGGGCCGGCGGAACCGGACTTACGGATTGAAGCCGATGCGCGCGCAGAGGATCAGCAGCTCGGCGAGACGCGAGCGTGCCGAGGCGTCGCTCTCCCGGGTCGCTTCCGCGGAGGATGCCGCGAGAGCGACGGGCCGGTCGAAGGGGCTGATCGCTCCCTGGATCATGGCGGCAAGCTACCACGCGCCTTGCGGGCGGGGAAGCCGAGCTGGCGCCGTGGAAAGTGCGGAATCGGCAAGGTAGGGTTGCGTTTGCCGACGCAAATCCGCGGGTTCGGCGGCGCTCACGCGGCCGCGAGATGGCGGGCGAAGCTCTCGGCGTCGATATTGCTGCCGCAGACGATCACCCCGACGCGACGCCCGGCGAGCCGGTCCCGCAAGGGGCCGCAGAGCGCCGCGGTCCCGGCGGCGCCGGCCGGCTCGACCGCGAGCTTGAGGTCGCGATAGAGCAACGACATGGCGCGCCGCAGGGCATCGTCGTCGACCTTCACCAGGCCGTCGAGGTACCGCCGGCAGAGCGCGAAGCTGTAGGGCGCGGCATGCGGCGCGCCGAGGCTGTCCGCGATGGTCGTCACGCGCTCGATCGATTGCGGCGAACCGGCAGCGAAGCTGCGATGCATGGTGTCGGCGCCCTCGGGCTCGACACCGAATATCCGGCACCGCGGAAGCCGTTGCTTGAGCGCGGCGGCAACGCCGGCGGCCAATCCGCCGCCGCCGATCGCGATGATGGCAGCCTCGATGTCGGGGGTCTGTTCGGCCCATTCGAGGCCAAGGGTGGCGTCGCCGAGGACGGTGAGCGGTCCTTCGAAGGGGTGGATGAAGCTGCGTCCTTCCTCGCGCTCGATCCCGCGCACCATCTCGAAGGCGCCATGCACGTCATCGGCGAGCAGGATTTCGGCGCCGAGCTCGCGGTGCGCTTTCCCGAAAGCGGCGGCAAGGCGATCACGCTCAGGGGTCAGCCGGAGATTTCCGGCCGCACCGTGGCGGTGCCGGCCGACCCCTCTTCCGCCGCCTTCCCGCTGGTCGCGGCGCTGCTGC
>CAZMUZ010000027.1:0-35691 GCA_964569315.1 uncultured Rhodospirillaceae bacterium
ACTGGCTCTCGAAATCGCCGCTTTTCAGCGCCTTCGAGCGGGCGAGCGCGATGTTGAAGGCCATGTTGGTGGCGAGCGCGGTCTTGCCCATCGAGGGGCGGCCCGCGAGGATGATGAGGTCGGACGGGTGCAAGCCGCCCAGCTTGCGGTCGAGGTCGGTAAGGCCGGTGGTGACGCCGGTGACGTGGCTGTCCCGCTTGAAGGCGGCCTCGGCCATGCTGATGGCCTCGGTCAGGGCGCTCGAGAAGATCCGCGGGCCGCCCTCGGTCTGGCCGGTCTCGGCCAGCTCGTAGAGCTGCTGCTCGGCCTGCTCGATCTGGTCGGTGGCCGGCATCTCGATGTCGTAGCGGAAGGCGCCGTTCACCACCTCCTCGCCGAGCTCGATGAGCTGGCGGCGGAGGTAGAGGTCGTGGACGGTGCGGCCGTAATCGTCGGCGTTGATGATGGTAACGACGGCATTGGCGAGCCGTGCCAGATACTGCGCCCCACCGATCTCGATCAGGGCGGGGTCCTGGTCGAACTGGTTCTTCAGCGTCAGCAGGTTGGCGATCTGGCCGCGCTGGATGAGCTTGCCGATGGCGTCGTAGATGCGGCCGTGGAGCGCGTCGGCGAAATGCTCGGGCAGCAGGAACTCGTGCACCCGGTCATAGACCCCGTTGTTGGCGAGGATTGCGCCGAGTAGCGCCTGCTCCGCGTCGTAGTTGTGCGGCGGCACGCGCGCCCCGAGGGCTTCGCCGTCGGGGCCGCGAAGGGACGTGACGTTGCTGCTTGCGAGGATGCGTTCCACCATATCGGTGCCGACACTATCAGAGTGGATGGGCAATCAATCGCACCGGTCGTCGCCAAGAGAGAGTGGAACGCGGGGATAAGTCCCCGCAAGAGCGACGTGCGTCGGCCGCCGGGTCGTTAGGCAGACGAGCGAGGGACGGAGTCGGGCGCGCGGCGACTCGGGGTCGGCGGCGCTCGGTCTCAGGCGGCGGCGGTGGAACGGTGACTGAGGCGCCGCTCGTCTTCGGTCATGTAGTCGCGCGTGAGCGGTACCGCGTCCTGCCGCTTCGAGAGCTGAACCTGGAACACCATCTGGTTCAGGTTTCGGAACGCGACCTCGCAGCCCAGCAGATAGAACTCCCACATGCGGCAGAAGCGCTCGTCGTAAAGCTGGCGGATGCGGTCGCGGTTCGCCTGGAAGCGGCGATGCCACTCGCGCAGCGTCTTCGCGTAATGCAGGCGGAGAATCTCGACGTCCGTGACCCAGAGCCCGATATCCTCCACCGCGGCCATGACTTCGGAGAGGGCGGGCGTATAGCCGCCGGGGAAGATGTATTTGCGGAGCCAGGGGTTGGTGGCGCCCGGCGGTTCCATGCGGCCGATCGAATGCAGCAGCATGACCCCGTCGTCGGCCAGCAGGTCCTTGGCTTTCCGGAAGAACTCCCGGTAGTGCTTGGCCCCCACATGCTCGAACATGCCGACCGAGACGATACGGTCGAACCGGCCCTGCTGCAGCCGGTAGTCGAGCAGGTGGAACCGGACGCGATCGGCGAGTCCGGCCTCGCGCGCGCGGTTCTCGGAGACCTTGTGCTGCTCCTGGGAGAGAGTGATGCCGGTGACGTCCACCTTGGCCGACTGGGCGAGGAAGAGCGCGAGGCCGCCCCAGCCGCAGCCGATATCGAGCACCCGCTGGCCCGGCTCCAGCAGCAGCTTCGAGGCGATATGGCGCTTCTTGTTGAGCTGGGCGAGCTCCAGCGTGTCGTTGTCGGTCGCGAAATAGGCGCAGCTATATTGCCGGTCGACATCGAGGAAGAGGTCGTAGAGCGCGCCCGAGAGGTCGTAGTGATGCGCGACGTTCCTTTGCGCCCGCTCGACGGGATTGTGGGTATGGATGAAGCGGAGCGCCCGGCCGAAGAACTCCTGCACCGCCTGGAGCGGGTGGCGCTCGACGGTGGCGAGGTTCCGGGTCACGAGGTCGAGCAGCTCGTAGAGCGTGCCCTCCTCGACGGTGACCGAGCCGTCCATATAGGCTTCGCCCAGATAGAGCTTGGGGTTGGTCAGCAGCTTCCGCTGCAGCGCGCGATCGTGAAAGCGCACCGTGACGGCCGGGCCGCCGCCCGGGCCGAAGCTGTGGCGCCGGCCCTTGGCGTCGATGACGTCGAGCCGGCCTTCCTTGATCAATATCCGAAACAGATGCGATACCAGCATCACCGCGACCCCACGCAGTGTGAATTCTGCTTAGGAACCCCCGTCCCTGGAAAGGTTCCAATCGAAAAGGCTAGTCACAAAACTTTGGCTTGTCCATTGCGGGAGCCGGGGACAAAGACCCTGCATTCCGTGCGGAAAATGACGGCCGGAACCGCTCGACGCGATACGAAAAAAACGGCCGCCGCTGCTTTCGCAGGGGCGGCCGTTCGGGTCGCGAGACGGAGTGGCCTACTCTTCGGCCTCGTTCTTTCGCTTCTTCTTGGCCTTGGCCGGCTTTTCGGCAGCCGGCTCGGCCTCGGCGGCCGGCGCTTCCTCGGCGGCCTCGGGCTCCGCGGCCAGCTCCGGCGGAATCTGCGTGTCCGCATCCGCCAGCATGTCATCGAGCGTCGCCGCCCGTTCGTCGGCAGTGCCGCCGACATAGCCGCCATGCTTTTGCTGGATCGCGGCCTCATCCTCCGACTTCGCCACGTTCGCGGTGACGGTCACCACCACTTCGGGGTGAAGCGCCACGCGCACCGGATAGAGACCGAGCGCCTTGATCGGCCGATCAAGGACGATCTGTCGGCGCTCGACGGCGATGCCGTTCGCCGCGATCGCCTCGGCGATGTCGCGCGGCGTCACCGAGCCGAAGAGCTGGCCGGTTTCGCCCGCCTGGCGGATCAGCACGACGCTCATGCCGTCCACCTTGCCGGAGACGCCCTCGGCCTCCTCGCGGCGCTTCAGGTTCGTCGCCTCGATCTGGGCGCGCTGCTGCTCGAAGCGGGCCTTGTTGGCCTCGGTCGCGCGCAGCGCCTTCTTCTGCGGCAGCAGGTAGTTGCGGGCGAAGCCGGGCTTCACCTTCACCACATCGCCGATCTGGCCGAGCGTCTCGACGCGCTCGAGCAGGATAACGTCCATGGCGCTCCTCCTACTTCAACAGATAGGGCAAGAGCCCGAGGAAACGGGCGCGCTTGATCGCCTGGGCGAGCAACCGCTGCTTCTTTGTCGAAACCGCGGTGATGCGGCTCGGCACGATCTTGCCGCGCTCGGACAGGAAGCGCTGGAGCAGCTTCACGTCCTTGTAGTCGATCTTCGGCGAATGCTCCCCGGAGAAGGGGCAGGTCTTGCGCCGACGGAAGAAAGGCCGCCGCCCGGAGGCGCGGACAACGGTGGGTGCGCCGTCGCTCATGCGGGCTCTCCTTCGCTGCGCGGGCTGTCGCTACGCGGGCTATCGGCGCGCGGGCTGTCGCTGCGCTCGCCCCGGTCGCGATCGCCGCGGTCCGGACGGTCGCCGCGATCGCGGTCGCGGAAGAACCGGCCGCCACCGCCGCCGCGGCGGTCGTCGCGACGGTCGCCGTCGCGGCCCTCGCGGCCGCGATTCTGCAGGATTGCCGACGGGCCTTCCTCGAGCGCCTCGACGCGCACCGTCAGGTAGCGCAGCACGTCTTCGTTGATCCGCATGTTGCGCTCCATCTCGATCACCGCCGCCGGCGGTGCGTCGATATTGAGCAGGGTGTAGTGACCCTTGCGGTTCTTCTTCAGGCGGAAGGAGAGGTTGCGCAGGCCCCACTGTTCCTTCTTGGAGACCTGGCCGCCATGGGCCTGGATGATCCCCGCGAAGGTCTCGCCCAGCGCTTCCACCTGCGCGGAGGAGGCGTCCTGGCGCGTGATAAAGATATTCTCGTAAAGAGGCATAAGCCGGTCGGCTCCTTCTGGCTGTTCCGCGGTCCGGCGCTGGGAGGGCAAGCCCTCGCATCAGCCGCCCGGACCTAGCCGGCCCCACGGGAGGAAGCCGGCAAGGAGGTCTAAGAGGCGGCGCACTATACAGAAAACCGGCGCCTTCGCAAGGAAAGCCATGACGCCTCCGGCTTGACAGATCGGGCCCCCCGCCGCTAAGCCGGCGACCTTCCGCCAACCGTCGAGTTTCCCGAGGTTTTCCCATGTCTCGTGCCTTCCTTTTCCCGGGCCAGGGCTCCCAGGCCGTCGGCATGGGGCGTGCCCTCGCCGAAGCCTTCCCGGCCGCCCGGGAGGTGTTCGAGGAGGTGGACGATGCGCTGGGGCAGCGCCTCTCGACGCTCATGGCCGAGGGGCCGGAAGGCGAACTCATCCTGACCGAGAACGCGCAGCCGGCGCTGATGGCGGTCAGCATCGCCGCCCTGCGCGTGCTGATGAAGGAAGGCGGCTTCCGGCTCGTCGACAAGGCGGCCTGCGTCGCCGGCCATTCGCTCGGGGAATACTCGGCGCTCTGCGCGGCCGGCGCCTTCAGCCTCGCCGACACGGCGCGGCTCCTGAAGCGGCGCGGCCAGGCGATGCAGCGCGCGGTGCCGGTCGGCGAGGGGGCCATGGCGGCGCTGCTCGGGCTCGATCTGGACGGCGCCGAGGCGGTGGTCGCGACGGCGCGCGAGGGCGGGCCCAAGACCGAGGTGCTCGGCGTCGCCAACGACAATGCGCCGGGCCAGGTGGTGGTAAGCGGCCACAAGGCGGCGGTCGAGCGCGCCATCGCCGCGGCGACCGAGAAAGGCGCCCGGCGGAGCGTGCTGCTGCCGGTGAGCGCGCCCTTCCATTGCGCCCTGATGGCGCCCGCGGCCGATGCCATGGCCGAAGCCCTCGCCAATTCGGTGATTCAGATGCCGGCGGTGCCGATCGTCGCCAACGTCACCGCGTCCGGCGTCAGCGACGTCGATACCATCCGCCGCCTGCTGGTCGAGCAGGTGACCGGCATGGTGCGGTGGCGCGAGAGTGTGCTCTATATGAAATCGTCCGGGGTCGAGCAGCTCGTCGAGCTCGGCGCCGGCAAGGTGCTTACCGGCCTCGTCAAGCGTATCGATCGCGATCTCGCGGGATCCGCCGCCGGCACGCCCGAGGAAATCGAAGCGCTGCTGAAGACGCTCTGAAGCGCGGCCGCGTGGGCCGTCGGCGAACGGATTCGAGGCGAAGGGAGACGATGATGTTCGATCTCAAGGGCAAGAAGGCGCTCGTGACCGGCGCGTCCGGCGGCATCGGCGGCGCCATTGCGCGGGCGCTGCACGCGCAGGGTGCCGAGGTCGGGCTGTCCGGCACGAAGGTCGCGGCCCTGGAAGCGCTCCAGTCGGTGCTCGGCGAGCGGACCCATGTGCTGCCGGCCGATCTCTCGGCGAGCGGTGGCTCCGACGCGCTCGCCAAGGCGGCCGATGCGGCAATGGGGCAAGTGGACATCCTGGTCAACAATGCCGGCCTCACGCGCGACATGCTGGCCGTGCGCATGAAGGACGAGGACTGGGCGACGGTGCTCGACGTCAATCTCGGTGCCGCCTTCCGCCTGAGCCGCGCGGTCCTCATGGGGATGATGCGTCGCCGTTGGGGGCGGATCATCGGCATCACCTCGATCGTCGGCGTGACGGGCAATCCCGGTCAGGCCAACTATGCCGCCTCGAAGGCCGGCATGATCGGCATGACCAAGGCGCTCGCGGCCGAGGTCGCATCGCGCAACATCACGGTGAACTGCGTGGCGCCCGGCTTCATCGCGACGCCGATGACCGATGCCCTGACCGACGCCCAGAAGGCGCAATTGTTGCAGCGCGTCCCGATGGGACGACTCGGCGAGAGCGCCGATGTCGCCGCCGCGGTGGTCTATCTGGCGAGCCCGGAGGCCACGTACGTGACCGGCCAGACCTTGCATGTGAATGGCGGAATGGCCATGATATAGCCCGCTTCGGCCGCGGGTTTCCTAGGGTGCTGGCAAAGCCGAACAGGATATGTTACTGGCACGACGCCAGCGCCGTCAGGAACCCGGCAACGGCGTACGATGTGGGGTGGCGTCGCGACCGCGGCGCTGCGGCAAACAACGAACTCAACAAGACGATTGAGGGCCGAAGACAATGAGTGACATCGCCGATCGGGTGAAAAAGATTGTCGTGGAGCATCTGGGCGTGGATGAAACGAAGGTCACCGAAGGTGCCCATTTCATCGACGATCTCGGCGCCGACAGTCTCGACATCGTCGAGCTCGTTATGGCTTTCGAGGAAGAATTCGGCTGCGAGATCCCGGACGATGCGGCCGAAAAGGTGCTGACCGTGAAGGACGCGATCACCTTCATCGAGCAGCACGCCTCCTGAATACGGCCGATCGGCTGCCGGCGACGCCTGGTAGCCTCGTGACCCAGCGATATCGGTCCAAGCCTGAAGAGGCGCCATGCGACGTGTGGTAGTCACCGGCATCGGTTTGATTACGCCGCTTGCCTCGGGTGCGGAGCCGACATGGAAACGCCTGATCGCAGGCGAGTCCGGTATCGGCGCCATCCAGGGATTCGACGTCAGCGACATTCCCTGCCGTATCGCCGGCCAGGTGCCGCGCGGCGATGCCTCCAGCGACAAGTTCAATGCCGACGACTACGTCTTGCCCAAGGACCAGCGCAAGATGGATACCTTCATCCATTTTGCCATGGGTGCCGCGACGCAGGCGGTCGAGGATTCGGGCTGGAAGCCGACGACCGACTACGATCTGGAGCGCACGGGCGTGATGATCGGCTCCGGCATCGGCGGGCTCGAGGGGATCTACGACGCCTCCGTCACGCTGCATGAGCGCGGGCCGCGTCGCGTGAGCCCGTTCTTCATACCCGCCTGCCTCATCAACCTCGCCTCCGGCAACGTCTCGATCCGCTTCGGCTTCCGCGGGCCGAACTCGGCGGTGGTGACCGCCTGCTCGACGGGGGCGCACGCCATCGGCGACGCCGCCCGGATGATCCAGTTCGACGATGCCGACGTGATGGTGGCGGGCGGCGCGGAGGCGTCGATCTGCCGCCTCGGCCTCGCCGGGTTCGCCTCGGCGCGCGCGCTTTCGACCGGCTTCAACGACGAGCCGACCCGCGCCTCGCGGCCCTGGGACAAGGATCGCGACGGCTTCGTGATGGGCGAGGGCGCCGGCGTGGTGATCCTCGAGGAACTCGAGCATGCCAAGGCGCGGGGCGCCAAGATCTACGCCGAGGTCATCGGCTACGGTCTTTCCGGGGATGCCTATCACATCACGGCACCGTCCGAGAACGGCACGGGCGCCTATGCGGCCATGCAGATGGCATTGAAGCGGGCGAAGCTCGACCCTGCCGACATCGACTACGTGAACGCACACGGCACCTCGACGCCGCTCGGCGACGAGATCGAGCTCGGCGCGGTGAAACGGCTCTTCGGCGATGCGGCCTACAAGATATCGATGTCCTCCACCAAATCGGCGATCGGGCATCTGCTCGGTGCCGCCGGCGCGGTCGAGGCGATCTTCTCGATTCTCGCCATCCGCGACCAGGTGGTGCCGCCGACCCTCAATCTCGACAACCCGTCGCCCGGCTGCGACATCGACCTGGTTCCGAAGCAGGCGAAGCGGCGCGAGGTCCGCAAGGCGCTCTCCAACTCCTTCGGCTTCGGCGGCACCAACGCCAGCTTGATCTTCACGGCCGTCGCCTGACGGCGGCATGAGGTTGCTGTTCCGCCTTTTCCTGGTCGCCGCCTTTCTGGCGCTCCTGGTGATGGGCGGCATAGCCGCCTATGGCTATCGCGGCCTGACCGCGCCCGGCCCCTCGGCCGAACCCACCACGGTCGTGGTGCCGAGCGGCACCAGCGTCGCCCGCATCGCGCAGAAGCTCGCCGCGGCCTCGGTCATCGAGGATCCGCTGCTGTTCCGGGTCGGGGTGCGGCTCCTGTCCGAGAATCGCCCGCTGCAGGCCGGCGAGTATCTTTTCCCGGCCGGCATCAGCCCGCGCGGCGCCATGGAGCAGATGATCGAAGGCCGGCGGGTGCAGCGGAAGATCACCATCGCCGAGGGGCTGACCAATCGCGAAATCCTCGATCTGCTGGCCGCAGAGCCTGCGCTCGAGGGCGAGTTGCCGAACGCCGAGGCGCTCGGCGAGCAGGGCCAGTTCCTGCCGGAGACCTATTTCTTCGTGCTGGGCGACCAGCGGGCCGAGATTCTCGAGCGCATGCGCAAGGCGATGACGGCCGCCCTCGACGAGCTCTGGCCCGGCCGCAAATCGGATCTCGCCTTCGAAACGCCGCGCGACGCGGTGATCCTCGCCTCGATCGTCGAGAAGGAAACCGCCATCGCCGCCGAGCAGCCCCGGATCGCGGCCGTGTTTTTCAATCGGCTCAGGATCGGGATGCCGCTGCAATCCGATCCGACGGTGATCTATGCGCTGACCCAGGGCAAGGCGCCGCTCGGGCGGCTGCTGACGCGCGCCGACCTGACGACCGAAAGCCCCTACAACACTTATGTGGCGAACGGCCTGCCTCCCGCGCCGATCACCAATCCGGGCCGGTCGGCCATCGCCGCCGTGTTGCAGCCGGCGCAAAGCGACGAGTTCTATTTCGTCGCGGACGGCACCGGCGGCCACGTGTTCGCCAAGACGATGGAAGAGCATCTGAAGAACGTAGCCGCCTGGCGACGCATCTCGGCCGAGCAGAAGAAAGAGGCTGAGGAAGCGGCCCCCTGAGGCCGAAGCCTGCCGTGCGCGAAGATTCCGTTCAGCCCTTCTTCGGCAGCCTCGCCATGATCCAGTCGGTGAGGCCTGGCGGCAACAGCGCGACGAGCCACACGGCCGCATAGACCGGAAAGGGAAAGGCGATCCGGGCGCGGTTGCGCTCGAGGCCGCGTCGAATGACGTGCGCCGCCCGGTCGACCTCCATGAGGAACGGCATCGGAAAGCGGTTCACCGCGGTCATGGGCGTACGGATGTAGCCGGGACAGATGACATTGACCGCGATCCCGCGCGGCGCGAATTCGCCCCTGAGCGCCTCGCCCCAGACCCGCACGGCGGCTTTCGAGCCGCAATAGGCCGGCGCGCCCGGAAAGCCACGAAAGGCGGCGAGCGAGCTCATGATGGCGATCTGGCCGGCGCCGCGCCGCTCCATCGCGGCGAGGGCCGGCAATACCGTGTTCAGCACCCCGTCGAGATTGATCGCATAGATGGCGCGCGCCTGCGTCGCGCTCTCGCCGTCGCCGCCCGTGCCAGCCGAGATCCCCGCATTGGCGATAACGAGCTCGAGAGGGCGGGCATCGTCCGCCGTCTCGATCCACCTGCGCATCGCCGCCGTGTCGGTCACATCGATCGCCGCCGTCTCCGCCTCGGCGCCGCTGGCCCGACATTCGGCCGCCACGGCCTCGAGGCGCCCAAGGTCGCGTCCCGCAAGCAGCAGCGACCGCCCCGGCGCCGCATAGAGCCGGGCCAGCGCCGCCCCGATGCCGCTCGAGGCGCCGGTGATGAGGATCCGCACGGGAAGCGTCGTCATGGGCGAAGGAAGCCGAGGGTCCCCTGATGCCTCGTCAGGCGCGGGCGATGACCGCGACGTCGCTGAACAGGCCTGGAAAGCGCTTCGCCGCCCAGTGGCCGGGGCCGACGGGAAGCGGGGCGACGGCGTAGGGCGCCGGTTCGACGGCCGAGAATCCGCAACGATCGATCAGCATGCGCGACAACGAGCTGTAGCTGAAATAATGCAGGTGGCCCTCATCATACAGATCGACGGGCCTGCCGTCATAGGTGACGAGGCCTTCGCCCATCGAGGCGGTCGAGGGGAACTCGCCCCGCAGCAGCTTGAGGCGCCGGGTCCATTTCGCGATGTTGGGGGTGTCGATATAGACGAAGCCGCGCGGCTTCAGCAGCGCCCGGATGCGGATCATCGCGCGCAGGGGATCGAGCAGATGCTCGATCAGCGCCACCATCATGATGGCGTCGAACGATCCATCCGCATAGTCGACATGCTCCGCGTCGAGCTGCGCGACCTCGACGCGCGCGTCTTCCTGGAAGCTGCGGCGAAGCCCTTGCACCCTCGGCTCGGAGAAATCGGAGAGGACCACGCGCGCGATGTCGGGACGTTCCGCCAGAAGCGAGTAGCCGATGCGCCCGTCGCCGGCGCCGAGCTCCAGCAGGCTCGCTTCCGCCGGGAGCCGCGGCGCGATGGCGGCAAGCGCAGCCGTGAAACGATCGCGCGGCCGCGCGACCCGGCCAATGCGCCGGGGCAGGCCGGCATGCGCCTCGGCGGCATATTTCGCCTCGTAGTGATCCTGCAGCGTCGCCATCGAGGTCCGGAACTCCGATCTTGCGGGAAGGGCGTATCTACTCCGCGGGCGAGGATTGCATCGGGTGTCGTGCCGGCGCTTGTGTCGAAGATGCGCGCGAGGTTTCCTGCGGCTTTCCGAGGCGGATTGCTTGTTGCCGGGCGCCCCGCCGTATATAGTCGGTCGAAGGGGGCGAACCACAATATCTCGGGGTATGCGATGGGCGCACGAAGCGCCATTGCCAGCATGACCGGCTTTGCGCGCGCCGAAGCGACAGAGGGCGAGCGACACTGGAGCTGGGAGCTGAAGAGCGTCAACGGCCGCAGCCTCGATCTGCGCTGCCGCCTGCCGGCCGGGCTCGAGGCGCTCGAGCCGGCGGTGCGTCAGCTCGTGCCGGTCCATTGCAAGCGCGGCAACATCACCGTGCAGCTCGACGGGTCGCGGCAGGGCGCGGCGCAACCGGTCTATCGCGTCAATCGCGCAGCGCTGGAGCAGGCCCTGGCGCTCGCCCGCAGCCTCGGCGCCGGCCCCGACATGGCGCCCGCCCGGCTCGACGGCCTGCTGGCGCTCCCTGGCGTCATCGAGCGCGTCGAGATCGAGGAGACGGAGGAGGAGCGGGCGGCGCGGCTTGCCCTGCTCACCGGCAGCCTCGAAACGGCGCTCGCGGCGCTGGTCCGCATGCGGGCGGAGGAAGGCGCGCGCCTCGGCGCGATCATCGGCACGCAGATCGGGGAGATCGACGCGCTGGTCGCCCGGGCACGCACGCTTGCCGCCCTGCAGCCGGAGGCGCAGAAGGCGCGCTTCCGCGCGCAGGTCGAGGAACTGATGGGCGAGCTTCCTGCGCTGCCCGAGGAGCGGCTCGCGCAGGAGCTGGCCCTGCTGATCGCCAAAGGCGATGTCCGCGAGGAACTCGACCGGCTGGCGGCCCATGTGGCGGCGGTACGGGTGCTTCTTGCCGAAGGCGGCGCGATCGGCCGCAAGCTCGATTTCCTTTGCCAGGAGCTCAATCGCGAGGCCAATACCATCTGCAGCAAGTCGCAGGACCTCGGATTGACGGCGATCGGCCTCGACCTCAAGGCCGCCGTCGAGCAGCTTCGCGAGCAGGTCCAGAACATCGAGTGACCGGATGAGCAAGGCGTCGACCAAGACCAGAACCGGCGAGCGGACCCGTCCGGGCGCCGCCGAGAACACCGGCTTCGTCACGCCGCAGCGGCGCGGCCTGATGCTGGTGCTCTCCTCGCCCTCGGGCGCGGGCAAGACCTCGATCTCGCGGATGCTGCTGGAGCGCGATCCCTTCCTGCAGATGTCGGTCTCGGCGACCACGCGGGCGAAGCGGCCGGGCGAGGTGCCGGGCGTCGACTACCACTTCACCGACGCGACCGAGTTCAACCTGATGATCAACCGTCAGGAATTCCTCGAATATGCGAAGGTGTTCGACAACTACTACGGCACGCCGCGTGCGCCCGTCGAGCGCGCCCTCGCCGAGGGACGCGACGTGCTCTTCGATATCGACTGGCAGGGCACGCAGCAGCTTGCCGATCGCGCGCGCGACGACCTCGTAACCGTCTTCATCCTGCCGCCCTCGACGCGCGAGCTCGAGGTGCGTCTGCGCAAGCGCGCCCAGGACAGCACCGAGGAAGTCGCCCGCCGCATGGCGAAGGCCGCGGACGAGCTCAGCCACTGGCCCGAATATCAGTATGTGCTGATCAACGAATCGCTCGAGGAGACGGTCCGGAAGATCGAGGCGATCCTGCTCGCCGAACGCCTCCGGCGCGAGCGGCAGATGGGGCTGCACGAGTTCGTCAAGGCGCTGCGCGAAGGTCAGTAGCGTCGCGGCCGCGCGACGACGCGAAGGCGCGGGCGAGCGCGGCGAAGGCTTCCACCGACAACTCTTCCGCCCGGGCCGTTTCGGCGATCCCGGCAGCGGCGAGGACCGGCAACGGGTCCGGCATCAGGCGCCGCAGCGACTGCCGCAGCATCTTCCGGCGCTGGCCGAAGGCGGCCGCCGTCACCCGCTCCAGGATTTCCCCGTCGGCCGGGTAGCGCGGTGCGGCGAGCGGACGGATATCGACCACGGTCGAGGTCACTTTTGGCGGCGGGGTGAAGGCCCGCGGCGGAATATCGAAGAGCCGCGTTACCTCGGCGCGCCACTGCAGGGCGACCGACAGCCGGCCGTAATCCTTGCTCCGCGGCTTCGCCGCGAGGCGGTCGGCCACTTCCTTCTGGAACATGAGCACCAGCCGCTCGAAGCGCGCCAGCTCCGGCAGCCACTGCGCGAGCAACGCCGTCCCGACATTGTAGGGCAGGTTGGCGACGATCCGCCGCGGCGCGGGGCCGAGCGTACCGGGGTCGATCTCGAGCGCGTCGCCGGCGCGGACCTCGAGCCGATCGGGATAGAGAACGCGCAATTCCTCCAGCGCCTCGATGCAGCGCGGATCGAGCTCGACCGCGACGAGCCTTGCGGCACCCTCGGCAAGCAGCGAGCGCGTCAGCCCGCCCGGCCCGGGGCCGACCTCGATCACCGTGCCGCGGTCGAGCGGTGCCGCCGCGCGCGCGATACGGCCGGTGAGGTTGGGGTCGAGCAGGAAATGCTGGCCGAGCGACCGTCGCGCCGAGAGCCCGTAGCGCCTGATGACGTCGCTCAGCGGCGGAAGCTGGGGCGGCTCTGTCATGGCGCCGGCAAGACCGTCCTCAAGGCGACTGCGGTATCTGCACCCGGATGTCGATATAGGCGGCGTTGCGGAGATCGGTCAGGTAGCCGCGCGCGAGACGGTCGAGCCGCTGGCGGCGGAGCTGGTCCCGGATCTCCTCGCGGCTGGGCGGCTCGCCGCTGTTGTTGCGTACGTCACGCAGCGCGAGAATGCTGTAGCCCCCGGCCACCTGAAGCGGGCCGGTGACATTGCCGGGCGTCAGCAGCGCAACCGCACTGGCGACCGCCGGGTCGAGCTGGTCCGCGCGGCTCCAGCCCACGAGGCCGCCGTTGCTCGCCGTCGCGGATTGGGAGAATTGCCGGGCGAGCGCCGGGAAATCCGCGCCGGCGCGAAGCTGCTGCATCAGCTGCTCGGCGTTCTGCTTGACGAGCGCATCCTCGTCGGCCGTGTAAACCGGCAGGAATATCTCTGCGATCGAGTATTCCGGCGTGCCCATATATTTCTGCGATTCCGCGATCTGGTCGTCGATATCCTTGTCGGTGACATCGGCCTGGCCGCGGAACCGCACCTGGGCGAACCTCACCCAGCCGAGCTCGGCGCGGATCTGGTCGATGAAATTGTCGATCAGAATGCCGCGGCTCATCAGTCCCTTCTTGAAATCATCGACCGACATGTTGTTTTGCGCCGCGAGCTGCTGCATGCGCTCGTCGACATCCCTGTCGGTGATCTCGATCTGGGCGGCTCGCGCCACCTGCTGCTTCAGCCGCTCGTCGATCAGGTTGCGAAGGGCAGGAATGACGAGCCGGGCGCGGTTTTCGGGCGTATCCTGCTGATTGGAGGCCACCAGGGCGACACGGGTGCGCACGAGCAGATCGATGACGGTGATGACGTCGTCATTGACCACCGCGGCGATCTGCATGGTGTCCTGTGCGGCGGCGGGCGAGGCCCACGCCAGAAAGCCCGCAAGCAAGGGGACGAGGCAACGTTTCAAGAGCAAATTCCGTTTGAACTCCGAGGGGTTAGGCTTCGAGAAGGACACTATACGCGAACCAGGCCGAACCGGACAACGTTCGTCCGGGCGGCGTCTTGTCGCTAAGCGAGGGGTCAGAAGGGAAGCTCGACCGCGCCGAGGTTCTTGAAGCCGACCGTCAGCATGAAGCGGGTGCCCGGGTCGATTTCGTCGTCCTTGAAATGCGTCTGGGTCACCGAGAGACCGATGTCGAAGCATTCGTCCCGGTAGTTGGCGCCGCCGCCGATCGAGAGAATCTCGTTCTCTTCCAGATCCGCACGCGTCGACGCGAAGAAGGACCAATAGTCGGTGACCTGCGAGGCGAGGCGGCCGTAGACTTCCTCGCGCGAGCCGAGGTCGCTCTCGTTATTGTGCAGCCGGGCGTAGGACGCGGAGAGGTTGAGCGCCGGCGGGCCGACCCGCAGACCGACCTCGTTGCGCTCCAGGTCCATTTCGTCGGTATCGAAACGAAACCTGTAGAGCAGGTCGAGATACTTGTTCGGCGAAACCTGGAGTCGGCCGACCACGTCGGAGAGATCGTCCTCGATCCCGCTATCGAGACCGAAGTCGTGGCCGCCGCCGATGCGGTAGCTCTGGCCGAGGAATATGCTGGAGAAGCCGCCGCCATCGCCATAGATGCTCCAGCGCAGGCCATAGTCGATGCGCTGTCCGCTGTCGACGCGATCGTACCCGGAAAAGCGGTTCGGATTGAAGAGGTTGGTGTCGTCGAAATCGAAGCCCTGACTGTCTTCGTTGGGGATGGTGCCGGGATTGCCGCCGCCGACGCCGGCATAGGCGCCCACGATCGGCTCGATCACCTGATGGCTGGTGCCGCTGTGGCGCACGAAGGGGTAGCGCCACTCGAAACTCACCTGCGGGAAAACCCGGCCCACCACGTCGTCGACGGTATTGGTCGTCGGATCGACGTCGTCGCTGCCCGGTCGGACGTTGTTCACCCAGTAGAGGTCGCCGCGCACGCCGACCTGGAACTTGTAGATGTCGCCGGCGGGTGCCGTGTAGGGCAGGGTCCAGGCCGCGCCGACCGAGACGCGGCGGCTGTCGCGCCCTTCGATGCGCGACAGCACCATGGTGCCCGCATCGAAGCTGTAATAGCCGCCGTAATCGCCCGGCTCGCCGACATAGGAATAGTCGATGAAGGGCGAGATGTACGGAACCTGATCGTTGTCATCGATGTCGCGCATGCCCTGGAAGGCATAGTTCTCGATCGTCAGATAGTTCCGCCCGTGAAACCCTTCCGCGAACAGCCGGCTGGTGAGCGTGCGGTCGTCGCTGATGTTGTAGAGGCGCAGATAGGTCTTGTCGGTCGCCCGGTTGCCGTCGAACCCCCAGCGCCAATTGTCGTTGATGTCGAAGCGGCTCGAGCTGTCGATATGGCCGCGGAAGTCGTTGTTGATCGTGCGGGTTTCGCCGCTTTCCTCGATCTCGCGATCCGCCACGGTGAAGCTGCCGCCAAGATTGATCTCGCCGTCGACCATGCGCCTTCGATACTCGACCATCGGCACGATGCTCTGCTGGGTCGTGAACATGGGCGAGAAGGTGATGTCGTCCTGCGGGCTCAGCACCCAGAAATACGGCATCTGGAAGGACACGCCGAGATCGTCGCTGCCGCCGATGCGGGGCGAGAGGAATCCGCTCTGGCGCTTCACCGTCGGATCGGGATGCGAGAAATAGGGCGTGTAGAAGATCGGCACGCCGTAGATCTCCATCCAGGCGTCCTTGTACTCGATGGTGTGCTCTTCCTGGTCGTGCACGACCCGCACCGCCTTCAGCTGCCAGAGCGGCGGCGCCGTGCGATCTTCGGGGCAGAGCTCGCAAGGCGAGTACACGGCATGGCTCATCTCCGTATATCGCCCGCCGGTACGCTGGCCCGAGGCCGCCGCCATGCGCGAGCGGTCGGTCATCAGCAGCCGGATGTTCTCGATGGCGCCGTTGCGCAGGTCGTCCGTGAGATCGACGTGGTCGGCGAAGAGCACGTCGCCGCTCGGCTCGAGCAGGCTCACATTGCCTTCGGCCGTCACCACGAGGGTGCGCTCGTTGTAGATCACGCGGTCGGCGAGCACCATGCGGTCGCCTTGCGAGATCTCGACATTGCCTTCGGCGACGACCAGGCCGTTATCCTGGTCGTAGGTGACGCTGTCGGCGGAGAGGAGGACCGGGGTCTTGGTGTCGGGCGGCGACGCTGCCATGGCCGGCATTGCGCCGTACAGCAGCATGAGCCAGCCGAGCAGCCAGACCAGCCATCCCCCTCTCATGGCTCTCAGCCGTCCTCCAGATGCAGCAGCAGGGCGATCCCCAGCAGGCCAACCACCCCGGCTGGCGCCCAGGCGGCCAACTCGAGCGGTATGCTGGAATTGATCCCGAGAGCGTAGACGAGGTCCGAAAAGAAATAGAGCAGGAAACCGGTGAGGGCGCCAGCCCCGACGAGCATCACGCCGTCGCCCTTGCGATGGAGTCGAAGCGCGAACGCCGCCGCGATGAGTACGAGTGCGAGATAGAGGAACGGCATCGCCAGCAGCCGATGCCACAGCAGCCTGTGGGGCCTTCCGGAGAAGCCGGTCGCTTCCAGATTTGCGGCATAGGCCGGCAACTCCCAGAACGAGATCGAATTGGTCTTGGCGAATCGGTCGACAATCTGGCTGAAAGCGAGTCGAGTCGGCAACTCGAGTCGATCGAGGTGGACCGCGGCGCGTCCGGCCTCGACCTGGCGGACCTCCTCCAGCTCCCAATGACCGGCGCGCAACCGCCCGGTAAGCGCATCGTAGCGGACCTCGAACTGGTCGTTCCGATCGAGTTGCAGAATGGTGACCCGCGCGAGCTTTCCGGTCGCGGCGTCGACGCCGAAGGCGTGGACGATCGACGTTCCTCCCTCGCCCTGCTCCCGGAGCCAGACGCCGCCGCTGATCGAGACGGAAAGCCCGTCGGTGCCCTCGAAGTAGATGCTCCGCATGGTTTCGTACCGTGCCATGAGCGTGGTCGCGAAGGGATCGAGGGCGGTTACGCGAAAGACGCCGACGAGGAACGCCGCGACCAGCACCGGCAGGAGGAACTGCCACACGGAAAGCCCGCTCGCCCGGGCCACGATCAGCTCGCTCGATTGCGTGAGCTGCCGATAGGTGCCGAGGCCGGCGACCAGGATCGCGAACGGAACGGCTTGCTGCGCGGTCTGCGGCAGCTTGAGAAGCGCAATCACCAGGACGCGCCAGACGTTCTTGCCGATGCCCTCGTCCGTCAGGAACTGGAAGAGGTCGGCGACCAGGACGATCACGACGATCAGCGCCATGGTGCCCAGCAGCCATTGCAGGAAAAGCCGCGCGAGATAGAGCGAGAAGGTCGGCGGCAGGATGCGGGAGGAGAGCGCGGTCGCGGCCATCGTTCCGTCACTCGGCCGGGCGGAGGCGGTGCCGTCGGAAACGCTGCGAGAGCAGCAGGAGCGCCGCCGCCGCCGTCAGCAGAGGAATCAGATAGAGCAGCGGCACCAGCCAGGGATGGACGAGCGCGATGCTGAGGCCGGCATAGCTGGCGGCGACGAGAAGACCTACCGCCAGCACCGCCACCACCGCATTGATGCGCTGCTGGCGGCGACCGCGCGGGCCGAGCAACATGCAGGCGAGCCCGACCATCGTGTAGGCGAATATCTGCAGCGGCTCGGTCAGCCGCCGATGCGCCTGGACCCGCAGGCGATCGCGACTCTCCCGATCGGCGAACTCCGGCCCCGGCTGCAGCAGCTCGGCGAGGGTCATCTCCTCGCTGCGCAGCGGCGCGGTGCGATCCGCGGTCAGATCGGAGAGCTCGACGATCGTCCGGTCGAAATAGAGGATAGACACGTCGCCGGCGCCCGATTGCTGCACCGTGCCGCGTTCCAGCACGACGCGGGGACCTTCCTCGGAGCCGGCGATGAGGCCGCTCGCGGCGGTGTAGATGCGGGTCGATTTCGGGATGCGCCGATCATAAATCAGCACGCCATGAAGCACGCCCGCGCCGTCGCGTTCCCGGGCATAGAAGGTGAGGCCCGGGATGAGCTCGCTGAAGACCCCTTCCTGGAGCAGCGCCTGCGAATAGTCGTTGCGCATGCGGAAGGCGAGATCGGAGAACACGCGCGCCGCCGCCGGCTGGAGCGAGATCGCGAGCCAGTAGCCGACAACGAGCACGACCAGCGCCACCAGCATCCCGGCCCTTGCGAGTTGCAGCGGGCTCAGCCCCGCCGACACCAGCACCACGAGCTCGCTGTCGCTGGCGAGGCGAAAATAGACGAACACCACGGAGATGAAGAGCGTGATGGGAATCATCACGCTGATCAGTTTCGGCAGGAGCAGGCCGAGGAAGTAGAGCGCGGTATCGAAGGGCAGGCCGCGGTTCACGATGAGGTCGAGCAGTCGCACGGTCTGGGTCAGCCAGACGATGAGCGTCAGCCCGATCGAGACCAGGATGAACGTCGTCACCAACTGCAGACCGATATAGCGCGTCGTCCCGTCGAGAATCCTGCGACCCAGCATGGCGCGCATGATAGAGGGGCCGGCCGCGGCGTTCCTAGCGGCATCTCGTCCGCGACCCCGCGCCGACTTTATCGCGGACCTCGCCTATGATAGACGAGACGCTGGCGCGGCCAGTTCTGCCGGCGCCGTCCCCGCGTTTGACGCCCGCCTCCAGGAGTGCGCCCATGAAGATCCAGTTCGCCAAGCACGAGATGCCGACCGCGGGCGCGCTCGCTGTCGCGGTCGCCGATGAGCGCAAGCTCACCGCGTCGGCCACGCTCGCCGACCGCCTGAGCAAGGGCGCCATCGGCCGCGCGCTTGCGGTGAGCCGCTTCAAGGGCAGGGCGGACGAGCTGCTGCAGATTCTGGCGCCGGGCGAGCTGAAGCTCGACCGTGTGCTGCTCTACGGCGTCGGCGCGCCGGCGACCGTCGATCCGCTCGTCGCCGAAGCGATCGGCGGGCGCCTGGTCGCGCATGCCAACGGAGTCGGCGAGACGTCGCTCTCGATCGCCATCGACCCGATCTCCGGCAGCAAGATCGGCGCGGCGGAATTCGCCGCGCGCGTCGCGCAAGGAGCGCGGCTCCGGAGCTACCGCTTCGACAAGTACCGCACCAAGGAAAAGCCCGAGCAGAAGCCGAGCGTGAAGAAGCTCACCATCATGGTCGAGGATCCGGCGGCGGCGAAGCGCGCCTATGAGCCGCTCGAAAGGCTGGCGGACGGCATCGTCTTCACCCGCGACCTGGTGACCGAGCCCGCCAACGTGATCTATCCGGAGAGCCTCGCGGCGGCGGCGAAGCAGCTCGCCAAGCTCGGCGTCGAGGTCGAGGTGCTGGGCGAGGCGCAGATGAAGAAGCTCGGCATGGGCGCGCTGCTCGGCGTGGGGCAGGGCAGCGAGCGGGATTCGCGGCTCGTGGTCATGCAGTGGAACGGCCTGCCCGCCAGCCGGAAGAAGCCGCCCGTTGCCTTCATCGGCAAGGGCGTCACTTTCGACACCGGCGGCATCTCGATCAAGCCCGCAGCCGGCATGGAAGAGATGAAGTGGGACATGGGCGGGGCCGGCGCCGTGATCGGCGCCATGAAGGCGATCGCCGGCCGCAAGGCGAAGGCGAACGTCGTCGGCGTGGTGGGGCTCGTCGAGAACATGCCCTCCGGCACGGCGCAGCGTCCCGGCGACGTGGTGCATTCGATGTCGGGCCAGACGATCGAGGTGATCAACACCGACGCGGAAGGCCGGCTCGTGCTCGCCGACGCGCTCTGGTACACGCAGCAGCGCTTCAAGCCGCAATTCATGATCGATCTGGCGACCCTGACCGGCGCCATCATGGTGGCGCTCGGCCAGGTGCAGGCCGGCCTCTTCTCGAACAACGACCAGCTCGCCGAGCGCCTGCTCGGCGTCGGACGCGCGGAGGGCGAGCTGCTCTGGCGCATGCCACTCGGCGACGCATACGACAAGCTCATCAATTCGGACATTGCCGACGTGAAGAATGTCGGCGGCCGGTACGGCGGCTCGATCACCGCCGCGCAGTTCCTGCAGCGCTTCGTGAACAACACGCCCTGGGCGCATCTCGACATCGCCGGCATGGCCTGGAGCGACAAGGATGCGCCGACCGTGCCGAAAGGCGCGACAGGCTACGGCATCCGCATCCTCAACCGGCTGGTGGCGCAGCATTACGAGGAACGCTGAGCGGGAAGGCTCGATGACCGAGATCCGCTTCTATCATCTGCAGCGCAGCCCGCTCGAGGCGGCGCTGCCGACGATGCTGGAGCGGACCCTCGAGCGCGGGCAGCGCGCCGTGGTGATGCTGGGTTCGGAAGAGCGGGTCGAGGCGCTTGCGGCGCATCTTTGGACCTACAACGATCGCAACTTCCTGCCGCACGGCACGAAGCGCGACGGCCAGGCCGAGCATCAGCCGATCTGGCTCACCGAGACCGACGAAAATCCGAACGCCGCGGCGGTGCTGTTCCTTGCCGATGGCGCGCAGTCGCAGGCGATCGGCGCTTACGCGCTCTGCGTCGAGCTGTTCGACGGCCAGGACGCGAGCGCCGTCGCCGCGGCGCGCGAGCGATGGGCCTCCTACAAATCCGCCGGTCACAGCCTCGTCTACTATCAGCAGAACGAGGTCGGTCGCTGGGAAGAGAAGGCGCGGGGCTGATGGCGGGCAGGCGCGCCCGGCCAATCGCATGACGCCGACGGACGTTCCCGCCTCGCCGGGAATGCCCGGCAGCCTGCCCCTCGCGCCCGACCGTTTGCCAGCACGACCTCACAAGCGCGCTCAGGCGCCGGCTTCCTCCATCGCGGCCTGGGCCGCGAGCCAGGCCTCCTCGGCCGCGGCGATCTCGCGCTTCAGCTCGCCGAACTTGACCTGGAGCGCCATCAGATCGCGCGTCGAGCCGAGATAAATCTCGGGATCGGCGAGCTTCTTCTCCAGGGTCTTGCGTTTGGCGTTGAGCGTTTCGAGATGCTTTTCCGCCACCGTCGTGGCTTTGCGCAGGTCGGCCGTCCGTGCCCGTGCCTCCGCCTCCGCCTTGCGTCGCTCCTTGCGGCCGGCGGCGGTATGGGTGCCGCCGCCATTGCGGCCCTCGGCCTCGCCGCGATCGCTGCCGCGCCGCTGCGCCATCAGATGGTCGCGATAATCCTCCATCGAGCCGTCGAAGGGTCGGCAATGGCCATCGGCAACCAGCCAGAGCCGGTCCGCGCCGAGCTCGATCAGATGCGGGTCGTGGCTGATCAGCACCACCGCGCCTTCATAGTCGTTGAGCGCGGCGATCAGCGCCTGGCGTGCATCGACGTCGAGATGGTTGGTCGGCTCGTCGAGGATCAGAACATGCGGCGCGTCGTGGGTGACGAGGGCGAAGAGGAGGCGCGCCTTCTCGCCGCCGGACAGCGCGCCGACCTGGGTGTTGACGCGTTGCTGGTCGAGCCCGAAGCGGGCCAGATGCGCGCGGCGCTTCGGCTCGGCGAGCTGGGGTGCGGCGCGTTCCATGAGCATGAGCGGCGTCGATTCCAGCGCCAGCTCGTCGGCCTGATGCTGCGCGAAATAGCCGATCTTGAGCTTGGAGGAGCGCCGTAGCTCGCCCGCCATCGGCTGCAGCCGGCCGACGAAGAGCTTGGCGAGCGTCGATTTGCCGTTGCCGTTGGCGCCTAGCAGCGCGATCCGGTCGTCCTGGTCGAGCCGCAGATCGAGGCCGCGCAGGATCGGCTTGCCGGCCTCGTACCCGACCGCGACGCCGTCCATCGTGACGAGCGGCGGGGGCATGGGGGCGGGGGCCGGGAAATCGAAGGCGACCGTGCGCGCTTCGACGACCGCGGCGATCGGCTCCATGCGCTCCAGCGCCTTGAGGCGCGACTGGGCCTGGCGTGCCTTGCTTGCCTTGTAGCGGAAGCGGTCGACGAAGGCCTGCATGTGGCGGCGCTGGGCGAGCTGCTTTGCGTGGGCGGCCGACTGATGCGCGAGGCGTTCGCTTCGCGTGCGCTCGAAATTGTCGTAGCCGCCGTTATAGAGGACGAGCTTGCGGTTCTCGAGATGCACGATCTTCTCGACCGCGCGATTGAGCAGGTCGCGATCGTGGCTCACCAGCAGGATGGTTCGCGGATAGCTCTTGAGATAGCTCTCGAGCCAGATCGACGCCTCGAGGTCGAGATGGTTGGTCGGCTCGTCGAGCAGCAGCAGGTCCGGCTCGGAGAACAGCAGGCCCGCAAGCGCGACGCGCATGCGCCAGCCGCCGGAGAACTCGCGGCAGGGGCGCGCCTGCTGCGCCTCGTCGAAGCCGAGCCCGGCGAGGATCGAGGCGGCGCGGGCGGGCGCGCTATGGGCTTCGATCTGCACGAGCCGGTCGTGGATTTCGGCGATGCGGTGCGGGTCGCTCGCATGCTCGGCCTCGTCGAGCAGCGCGCCGCGCTCGACGTCGAAGGCGAGCACGGTATCGATCAGGCTTTCGGGCCCGTCCGGCGCCTCCTGATGCAGCCGGCCGATGCGCCAGTTGTTCGGCACCGCCACGGTCCCCTGATCGGCCGCGAGATCGCCGGCGATGAGCTTCAGCAGCGTCGATTTGCCGCTGCCGTTAGGCCCGACGATGCCCGCCCGATGGCCGGGCGGCAGCGCGAGCGACGCCGCCTCCAGCAGGGGGCGGCCGGCGATCCGGTAGGTGAGGTCGGCGATCTGCAACATGGCGGGCGGCGTCTTAGCACGGTCCGGGGCCGCAGGCGAAGCCCGCGGATGTGCGCCCGCACCGAGGCGGCACCGCGCCGAATTGCCGGTTTGCGGCGGGTTGCGGTCGGGCCGGCGAATCTCTATAAGCTCGCCGGTCTTTCGCCCCGGAGGAACCCCGCGCATGGCCGTCGAACGCACGCTTTCCATCATCAAGCCGGACGCCACCCGGCGCAATCTCACCGGCAAGATCAATGCCCGGTTCGAGGAGGCAGGGCTGCGCATCGTCGCGCAGAAGCGGCTGCGGCTCAGCCGCGACATGGCCGAGGGCTTCTACGCCGTGCATCGCGAGCGCCCTTTCTTCAAGGACCTCTGCGCCTTCATGACGAGCGGACCGGTGGTGGTCCAGGTGCTCGAAGGCGAGAACGCCGTCGCCCGCAATCGCGAGATCATGGGCGCGACCAATCCCGCCAACGCCGCGGCCGGCACGATCCGGAAGGACTTCGCGGAGTCGATCGAGGCCAATTCGGTGCATGGCTCGGATTCGGCCGAGAATGCGAAGACCGAGATCGCCTATTTCTTCACGCCGGCCGAAATCGTCGGCTGAGGAGCGCCGCTTCTTACGATTCCGGAACGATCGGGCTGGCGTCGGTTCGCGCGGCTCATGCCGCGCGCCGGGGTTTGCGCGGCTCACGCCGCGCGCGGGCCGAACAGGATGACGGCTGCGCCCGCCAGGCATAGTGCGACGCCCATGAGATCCCAGCGGTCCGGGCGCGTGCCTTCGACAAGCCAGAGCCAGACAAGCGCCGCGGCGATGTAGATGCCGCCATAGGCGGCATAGGCGCGCCCGGCGAAATCGCTCTCCACCCAGGTCAGCAGATAGGCGAAGAGGGCGAGGGAAAGGCAGCCCGGGACCAGCCACCACGCCGACGCGTCCTTGCGCAGCCACGCCCAGAAAGCGAAGCAGCCGGCGATCTCGGCGAGGGCGGCGAAGACGAAAGCGAGGATGCTTTGCATGGGGCCCGCCTGCGGGCCCGGCGTGTGCGCCGGGGGGCCGCCCGTTGTTGCGAGCGGCTAGAGGAGGGTCAGCGCCATCAGCCCCAGCAACGCGATCACGCCAAGCACGAGGACGGTCGTCAGGCGGCAGAAATTGCGCCAGGTGTCGCGGTGCTCTTGAGAAACTTCATCGATTTTTGCCATCGCTCGCCAGATCCCTGTCCCGTCAGCTCGAACTATCCCTGGGCGCCGCGCCGCAGCCCCAAGGGTGCCCCTGTCATAGACCAGCCGGCGGGCGTCGGGCAACAGCCGGAAAGCGCGTCGGGCCCGGCGCTTAAGGCTGCTCCACGCAAGGACTAGATTCCGGGTCCGCTTCGGCTAGGATGGTCGGCACGAGCGGGGGCGCGTCAACCGGATCGCAAGAATCCGGGCACGCCGGCGGGAAGAAGCGCTCGCAACGGAGGAACGTTCATGACCGGAATCAAAAAACTGCCGATCGGCCTCGCTTTCGCCGCCGCCCTTCTGGGCGGTATCGCGGCTGCCGGGGCGGAAACCTTCCTGATCGATCTAACGCATCCGATCCCGACCTTCAAACCCATGGAAGGCGATCCGCTGAAAGCGGACCTCAACCAGCCCTGGCTCGACAGCAAGCCGCATCCGACCTTCGATCAGCAGGCGATTCTCACCATCTCCGAATGGCCGACGAATCAAGGCTACTTCGACTCCGGGAAGCTGATCGTCGATGAGCATCACGGCACGCATTTCGATACGCCGGCCCACTACCTGAACAATGCGGAGACGATGGACGAGGGCGGTATAGCGGTTGCGGACCGCCATACCGCCGAACGTATCGTGGTCGAACAGCTCGTCGGGCCGGTCGTGCTGATCGACATCTCCAGCCGCGTCCAGGCAGAGCTCGACAAGAACGGCGGCAACCCGAATCCCGACAAGGCGGTCACCGACTTCTCCGACGCGTCCGGCAACGTCGTCACGGCGGACGATATCGCGGGCATCGCCGACAAGCTGCAGAACGGCGCCTGGCTCGTGATGAATCTCGGCTGGTCGAAGTTCTATTTCGACGGCGGACCCGAATGGGACAAGTCGGTTTATCTCAACGGCTTCAACCATCCCGGCATGAGCCATGAATCGGTGGACAAGCTGGTTCAGGTGCTGGACGAGAAGAACATTCAGCTCGCCGGCCTCGGCGCCGACAACCTCGCGATCGACACCGGCCAAGGCAATCTCGGGGACGGGCCGAACATGGACACCAACGTCTGGTACACCCATGTGAAGTTCCTGCAGCGCAACATCCTGCTGCTGGAGAACATGGCCAATCTCGGCGAGCTCACCACGGCGATGAACGATGGCGCGACTTGCACGCTCGTCGTGGGCGCGATGAAGCATACCCGCGGCACCGGCAGCCCGAGCCGCGTCATGGCGATGTGCGAACGCTAGGCCGTCCGCCCCTCCGGCGAGATCTTCCGTTGTTCCCTGCCGCGACCGGTGCGGTCGCGGCAGGGGTAGCGCGCCCGCGGGCGAGACCGTCGGGAGGCGTCAGGGCGTCGCCGTCCCGGCCTCGTCGATGAGGTGGAGCGCGTAGGAAGCGGCCTCCCGTACCTGTCGAGAAGGGTCGCCCTCCGCCAGCGCGACGAGCTGCTCGCGCTGCGACGAATCCCCGAGATAGCCGAGCGCAAGCGTCGCCTCGCGACGAACCCGCGCATTCTCGTCGTCGAGCCCGCCGCCGAGCGCCGCCGCCGCTGCGCGGTCGCCGAGACGACCGAGCGAGAGGGCCGCCATCCAGCGCACTTCGGCCGCCTGGTCGTCGAGATAGGGGGCGATCTGCGCCGCGGCTTCCGGCTCGCCGGCGATGGCAAGCGAGCGGACCGCGATCGCGCGCAGCCGGTAGTCGGCTTCGCCCACGCCGGCCGGCCCGCGAAGGACCTCGGTCGCGGCTGCGGTCTTGGCCGAACCCAACCCGTGCAGCGCGATGCGACGGCTTTCGAAGAGTTCCGTCTTCACGACGAGCAGCGGCGTCGAGGCCGCGTCGATCTCGGGTAGGGTAGCGGTTGCGATCATCGCTTCCGCGCCGGCCGTGGCATCGAGGTCGATGAGGGCGCGCAGCGCGGCCGAGAGCGTCCGGGCAAGCACGACGAGGCGCGCGGGGCTCGCCTCGGGGTTGCCGAGCCCCTGCCTGATTTCTTCCGCCATGGCCGCCGCCGTCCGGTTGAGCGGGCCGGCGGCCTCCGGCAGGCCCAGCGCATGCAGGCTTTCGATGGCGAGATAGCGCAGCGCCGGCACCGGGTCGTCCAGCATGGCGACGAGCGTCGGGTAGCTGCTTCCGTCGCTGATTGCGCCGAGCGCGATCACGATCTGCGCCTTGAGCTGCGGATCGCTTGTCTCGGCGAGCAGCGTCTCGAGCGGCTCGGCCGCCTGTTTCGCCCGGACCTCGCCCAGCGACCGCACGGTATGGAGGAGCTCGGCCTCGTCGGCGGGGCGGGCGAGTGCCGCGAGCAGCGGCGCGGCGGCCTCGGCCATCCCGGTCCGGCCGAGCGCCTGGATGGCGCGAAGGCGGAGTGCGGCATCGGCATTCCCGTCGATCGCCAGCGCCGCGAGCGGCGCAACCGCTGCTGCATTCGGGAAGCTGCCCAGCACGTCGACCGCGCGGCCGCGCACCAGCGGCGATTCCTCGTCGCGATAGGCCTCGAGCACCGGCGCCAGCGCATCGGGATGGTGGAGATCGCCGAGCGCGGTAAGGCAGTCCGCCCGCAGCTCCGGCCGGTCCTCCGAGGCCACGCAACCCATCAGCACCGGAAGGGCGGACGGCTCGCGGATCTGCCCGAGCGCGAAATAGGCGGCAGAAAGAACGGTCGGATCCTCTTCGGGCCCTTGGACGACGGCGATCAGCGCCGGCACCGCGTCGCGCTCGGTGCGTAGCCCGAGGAACTGCGCGGAGCGCGCCCGGGTCGTCGCGTCTGCGGCGTTCAGGCCCTCGATCAACGCCTCGTAGGGGATCGATTCCAGCTCCCATCGGCAGGCGAGCGCCGTGCCGAAGCCGAGCGGCGCCAGGAGCGCGATTCCGGCCAAAAGCGCATGACCGAGGCGGCGGAGCGAAGAGCGGGCAACGGGTTTCATCGGCGCTCCCTTGGACGAATGAGGTCCGAGCCTCGCACAGGCGGTCCGATGCCTCAATCGGCTCGTCGGGGCCGATGCGTCCGGCGCGGAGGCCTCAGGAGGTGCGGGGCGGGGCAGCGGCGGCCAGCGTCTCGACGCCGTCGATGAAGAGCCGGTCTCCCTCGACCCGCACCCGGCCCGCAGCGATCAGGCGCAGTGCCGCCGGATAGGCGCGATGCTCGGCTTCCAGCACGCGTGCGGCGAGGCTTTCGGCCGTGTCGCCGGGCCGCACCGGCACCTTCTCCTGGAGAATGATCGGCCCCGTATCGAGCTCGCGGCGCACATAGTGAACCGTGCAGCCGGCGAATTTCGCCCCGGCGGCAAGCGCGCGGGCGTGGGTGTCGAGACCCCGGAACGCCGGCAGGAGGGAGGGGTGGATGTTGATCATGCGGTCGCGCCAGCGATCGACGAATTCGTCGGTCAGGATGCGCATGAAGCCCGCGAGGCAGACGAGCTCGATCCCCTTCTCGCGGAGCTGCCGGTCGATCTCGGTATCGAAACGCGCGCGGTCGGGAAAATCCCGATGATCGACGACGGCGGTCTCGATCCCCGCGGCTGCGGCGCGGGCAAGCCCCTGCGCATCGGCCTTGTTCGAGACCACCAGGCGGATCTCGGCCTTCGTCGTCGGGTCGCGGCAAGCCTCGATCAGCGCCTGCAAGTTGCTGCCCCGTCCGGAGATCAGCACGCCGACGGCGAGCGGGCTCATCCGCCGCGGCGTCCCGGCGCCCGCTTCAGCGCCATGCCTCGTCCATGCCGATCACGGCGGCGGCGGGCATGCCGGGCTGGCGCTCCTGGATGCGGCCGATCCGGAACACGCGCTCGCCCTGATCGATCAGAAGCTGCGTGACGGGCTCGGCGTCGGCATGGGCGACCACGGCCACCATGCCGATGCCGCAATTGAAGACGCGCGCCATCTCGGGGCGCGCCACCACGCCTTCGCGCATCAGCCAGGCGAAGACCGGCGGCAGGGTCCAGCTTCGCGCGTCGATTTCGACGGCGAGATGCTCCGGCACGACGCGCGGCGGATTCTCGACGAGCCCGCCCCCGGTGATATGGGCCAGCGCCTTGATGCGGCCCGAGCGCACCGCGGCGAGGCAGCTCTTCACATAGATCCGCGTCGGTTCGAGCAGCGCCGAGGCGAGGTCGCGCTTCGAGGCGAACGGCGCCTTGTCGCGATAGTCGATGCCGGCCTTCTCGACGATGCGGCGAACGAGCGAGAAGCCGTTGGAGTGGACGCCGGTCGAGGCGAGGCCGAGCACGATGTCGCCGGCCGCGACCCTGGCGCCGGTCAGCGCCTGATCGCGTTCGACCGCGCCGACCGCGAAGCCCGCGAGATCGTAGTCGCCCTTGCCGTACAGGCCCGGCATTTCGGCCGTCTCGCCGCCGACCAGCGCGCAGCCGGCGATACGGCAACCTTCCGCGATCCCGGCAATCACCGTTCGTGCCGTCTCCAGATCGAGCTGGGCGGTCGCGAAATAGTCGAGGAAGAGAAGCGGCTCCGCCCCCTGCACCACGAGGTCGTTCACGCACATCGCCACGAGATCGATGCCGATGCGCTCGTGGCGGCCCGTCTCGATCGCGATCTTGAGCTTGGTGCCGACGCCGTCGGTGGTGGTGACGAGGATCGGGTCGCGATAACCCGCGGCCTTGAGATCGAAGAAGGCGCCGAAGCCGCCGAGCCCCGCATCGCTGCCGCTTCGCGCGGTCGCGCGCGCCAGCGGCTTGATCGCTTCGACGAGCGCATTTCCGGTGTCGATGTCGACGCCGGCATCCTTGTAGCTCTGGCTGTTTCGGTCGTTTATGGCGTCCTCCCGGGCGATGAGCTATAAATCGCCACGCCTCCGAGTGCGGCGGAACAATAGTTGATCCGGGGTGGTTTGCAATGGCCGACGGGCTTCGGCGGATCTGGCGAAAGGCCTGTTTTCTGACGGTCCTGGCCCTGGCGGCGGGCATCGCCATCGGCCCTGCGCCGGCCCTCGCGCAAGCCGCTCTTTATACCGTGAACGACGTGCAGGCCGACGTCACCGCCGCGAGCGCGGTCGAGGCGCGCGACGCGGCGATCCTCCTTGCGCAGCGCAGCGCCTTCGAGAAGCTGCTGCGTCAGGTCGCGGATGAGGACGCGATCGCCGCCGTGCCGAATCTCAGCAACGACCAGATCTCCGATCTGGTCGAGGATTTCGACGTTGTGTCCGAGCGGACTTCCACGGTGCGCTATATCGGCAAGTTCAACTTCCGTTTCCGCGGCGAGCCGGTTCGCCGCCTGCTGGAGCAGAGCGGTGTGCGCTACGCCGTGCTGCAGAGCCCGCCGGTGCTCGTCATTCCCGTCTACACGGTCGGGAACGAGGCGCGGCTCTGGGGCGAGCAGAATCCTTGGCTGACGGCGTGGCAGAACCATCCGACCACCGGATCGTTGGTGCCGACGCGCCTGCCGCTCGGCGACCTTGCGGACATGGGCGCCATCGATGCGGCCGACGCGCTCTCGGGCAATATCCAGAAGCTGATGCCGCTTGCGCAGCGCTATAGCGCAGAGAGTGTGGTAGTGGCCGAAGCGAAGCCGGTACTGGATGCGGCAGGCATGCCGACCAGCCTTGCGATATCGGTGCAGCGCTTCGACGCGGCGGGCGAGATCGGTCGCTTCACCGACGAGGTCGCGGCCGGGCAGGGCGGGGCGGACGCCCTCTATGGCGGGGCGATCGAGAAGGTGAGCAACGCGCTGCAGGCCGGCTGGAAGCAACAGCATCTCCTCAGTTCCAGCGTGGCGCAGCGGCTTCCCGTGCTGGTGCCTATCCAGAGCTATCGGGACTGGATCGAGCTGCGTCATCGATTGGGATCGATCAACACGATCCAGCAGGTCGAGGTGCGGTCGCTGCGGGTCGATCAGGCGGCTCTCGATCTCGTCTATGTCGGGGACCGGATGCAGCTCGAGCAGGCGCTGCGCGCGCGATCGCTGGCGCTCCTCGATCAAGGCGGCGCCACGATGCTGCTGCCGAGCGGCGCATCGACGACGCCCTAGGCTCGAAGGTGATCTCCCAGCTTCCCAATCTGGTGACCCTCGCAAGGCTGCTTGCGGTGCCGCTTGCGGTCTGGCTCATGCTGACGGATCACTATACCGCGGCCTTCTGGCTCTTCCTGAGCGCCGGGCTCTCCGACGCGGTCGATGGCTATCTCGCGCGGCGGCTCAAGAGCCGCAGCGAGATCGGCGCCTATCTCGACCCGCTGGCGGACAAATGCCTGCTGGTCGGCGCTTATGTGACGCTCGGCCACCAGCAGCATCTCGAGGTCTGGCTCGTGATCCTGGTGGTGTTTCGCGACCTGTTGATCATCGGCGGTGCCATCCTCTATCACACCCTGACGCACTCCCTCACCATGCAGCCGCTCTTCGTGAGCAAGCTCAACACCGTCACCCAGATCGTGCTGATCGGCGTGGTGCTGGCAGAGCTCGGCCTCGGTCTCGAAGATCATGGCGCGCGCGAGGTGTTGAGCTATACGGTAGCCGTCACGACCCTGCTGTCGGGTGCCGCTTACATCGCGATCTGGGGCCGGCGGCTGCTCGGCTACGGCGGAGGAGCCTGATGATGGATCGGCGGATGCGCTTCTGGCTTATCGGCATCGCGATCTTCGTGGTGGCGCTCTATTTGCTGCGCGGCATCCTGCTGCCCTTCGTCGCCGGCATGGCGCTCGCCTACTTCCTCGACCCGGTCTGCGACTGGTTGGAGCGGCGCGGCCTGTCGCGGAGCTGGGCGACGGCGATCGTCGCCTTCTGCTTCCTGCTGGTGCTCGCGATCGTGCTGCTGATCGTGATCCCGCCGCTGCAGCGCCAGATCGTCGCGCTCGCAACCGAGTTGCCGAACTACATCCGCGAGCTCGCCGAACTGTTGCAACCCTTCCTCGACCGCATCCGCGACCGCCTGCCCTCGGCCGACAGCCCGCTTCCCTCGAACGTCGGCGAGCAGGCGGGGGCGGTGATCGGCTGGGTGATCGGGGCCCTAGGCAACGTCCTCAGCGGCGGCCTCGCCTTCTTCAACCTGATCTCGCTTCTCGTCATCACCCCGATCGTCGCCATCTATCTGCTGCGCGACTGGGATCGGTTCACCCAGCGGCTCGATGCCTGGCTGCCGCGCGACCAGGCCGACACCATCAGGGCGCAGCTTCGCGAGGTGGATCGCACGCTCGCCGGGTTCGTGCGCGGCCAGGCGACGGTTTGCCTCTGCCTGGCGACGATCTATGGCGGCGGCTTCAGCCTCGTCGGGCTCGATTTCGGTCTGGCACTCGGGCTTTTCGCCGGCGTGCTCTCGTTCATTCCCTTCGTCGGCAGCGGCGTCGCCTTCATCGGCTCCGTCATCCTGGCCCTGCTGCAGTTTCCGGACTGGACGCACGTCCTGCTCGTGGTCGCCGTCTGCGTCGTCGGGCAGGTGCTCGAGGGTTACGTGCTGACGCCGAAGCTGGTCGGCGATCGCGTGGGTCTGCATCCGGTCTGGGTCATCTTCGCGCTGCTCGCGGGTGGCGCATTGTTCGGCTTCGTCGGCGTCCTGATCGCGCTCCCGGTCGCCGCGGTCTGCGGCGTGCTCGTGCGCTTCGCGCTCCTGCAGTATCTCGGCAGCGGCTACTATCGCGGCCGGCATGCGCCGCCGACGGCGCCTTCGGATCCTGTCTGAGCGCGATGCCGCAGCTTCCCTTCGAGTTCCTCCATCCGCCCTCGTTCGCGCCGGAGGATTACATCGCGAGCCAGAGCAACGCCGCCGCGTTCGGCTGGATCGAGCGTTGGCCCGACTGGCCGGGTCCGTTGCTCTGCCTCTCGGGCCCCGTCGGCTCGGGGAAAACCCATCTCGCCAATCTGTGGCGCGTGCGCAGCGGCGCGCAGCTCCTTGCGCCGGAGAACCTCGCGGATCCGGCGGGCATCCCCCTGCTGCTGGATGCCGCCCGTGCCTTCGCAATCGACGAGATCGCGCCGGAGATCGGACCCCGGCTCGAGCGCGGGCTGCTGCATTTCCATAACGCGATCGCCGAGCGCAAAGGCCATCTGTTGCTGGTGGCGCGGACGCCGCCGGCCCGCTGGCGTGTCGGCCTTGCCGACCTGCGGTCGCGTCTCGCCGCGGCGCCCGCCATTGGCCTCGGCCAACCGGACGACCTGCTGCTGCGGGCGGTCCTGACGAAGCTCTTCGCCGACCGCCAGCTCGCCGTTTCGGCGGAAGTCGTCGGATTCCTCGCGACCCGGATCGAGCGGTCGCTCGCCTCTGCCGCCGCGGTGGTGGCGGCGCTCGACAGGGAAACCCTGGCGCGCGGCCGCGGCGTCACTCTGCCGCAGGTGCGGGAGACGCTGGAACGTTTAAGCGCGCGTACGGCCGGCGATTTGACGTAAGATCGACCGTCGCCGTTCTGTCTCAGATTTGTAACTTGGCGACCTTGTACCCGGCGGATAGGCATAGCGGCCATTCGGGGGGTGCCGTCGCGCAGCGATGGACGAGGAAATCGAACTAAAGCTCGCTGTTGCGCCGAATGCGGGCGCGACGCTGCGGCGCGATCCGCTGCTTGTCGGCGCCGAGGGCGGCGGCACGCGACGCCTCTTCAGCGTCTATTACGACACGCCGGATCATGCGCTGAGGAAGCTCGGCGTCGGCCTGCGTGTCCGGAAGGCCGGACGCCGCTACCTGCAGACCATCAAGCTGCCGAGCGGGCGCGGTGCGGCGCTGCATCGCCATCACGAAGTCGAGACGGCCCTGCCGGACGAGCGGTTCGATCTCGAAAGCATTCCCGATGCCGGGCTGCGCCGGATCTTCACCAAGCATCGTATCGCGACCGGGCTCGCGCCGATCTTCGCGACGGAAATCCGGCGCACGCTCTGGACGTTCCGCCATGCGGGCGCCGTCATCGAGCTCGCCCTCGATCGCGGCGAGATCCAGGCCGACGGGCGCGTGGTGCCGGTGTCGGAAATCGAGATCGAGCTGAAGGGCGGCAAGGCGGCCGGGCTCTACCGGACGGCGCTTGCGCTCTCGGAACGACTGCCGGTCCGGATCGAATGGCGCACCAAATCGGCGCGCGGCTATGCGCTGGGGGCCGACGCGTTGCCTGCGGCGACGCGGGGCCAGCCGATTCATCTCGACCCCACCCTGACGCCGACCGAGGCCTTCGGCGCGATCGCCCGCGTCTGCATCTCGCAGCTCGGGCAGAACGAGGTCGCGGCCCTCGACGGGCACGATATCGAGGGCGTGCACCAGATGCGGGTCGCGCTTCGGCGGCTGCGCTCGCTGGTCGGTGCCTATCGGCATCAGATGAGCGACGCCTGCCATGGCGAGCTGTCGCGCGACTTGCGATGGCTGCAGCAGAGCTTGAGCCCGGCGCGGGACTGGGACGTGTTGCTGGCCTATACCTTGCCGCCGCTGCGCCGCCGCCTTCCGGAGGAAGCGGCGCTGTTCCGGCTCGAAGCGCTCGCCGAGGCGCGTCGCGCGGCCGCCTACGAGGTCGTGCGCGAGACCGTCGGCTCGCCGCGATACACCGCGCTGCTGCTCAATATGGGGCTGCTGCTCGAGACCGGCCGCTGGGTCGGGGAGGGCGAGGGCGCCGCGACGCTGACAAGGCCGGTGCGGCGGTTCGCCGACGGCCTGCTCGACAAGCGTCATCGCCGTCTCCGCAAGCTCGGGCGGCGAAAGGATCTGAGCGAGAACGAGCTGCATCGCCTCCGGCTCTTCGGCAAGAAGATGCGCTATGTCGCCGATTTCTTCCGGTCGCTCTATCCGCCGAAAGCGACGCAGGCCTATATCCTCGCCCTTTCCGAACTGCAGGAGCGGCTGGGATCGCTGAACGATGCGGTCGTGACGGACATGCTGCTCGCAGAGCTGCCCGGCGACGAGGACGAGCGTCTGCTGCTCGGTCACGCGCGAGCCTTGCTGCGCGGATGGCAGGCCCACGCGATCGAGATCGAGCACAAGGCATTCGCCGAGGTCTGGAAGCGGTTCGACCGCCGGAAGCCGTTCTGGCGGAAGGGCTGAGGCCCGACCACGGTCAGACGAGGTCGCGCGGCGTGAGGAAGCTCACGAGATGTCCCGACCCGGTGTCCACGTCCGACCATTTGTCGACGTCGAACTCGTAGATCGCCAGCCCGCCGGTCGGGAACTTCGCGTCGAGGCGATTGAAGTCGTCCGTTTCCTCGCCTGCGTGAAGCGCGACGGCGAGCTCCTGGATGCCGGGGTTATGCCCGACCACCAGCAAGGTCTCGACCGTCGCGGACACCTTGCCGATCCGCGCAAGGATCACGTCGGCGTCGGCGAGATAGAGCTTGTCGTCGTATCGGACCAGCGGCTCGCCGCCCAGCATGAGCGAGACCATATCCCAGGTCTCGCGGGTCCGTTGCGCGGTCGAGACGAGGACCTGCTGCGGCGCCAGGCCATGATCGCGGAGATAGACGCCGATCGGGGGTGCGGCGCGGCGACCGCGCGGCCCGAGCGGCCGTTCGATATCGGGCAGGGAGCCGTCCCGCCAGCTCGATTTGGTGTGGCGCAACAGCAGCAATCGACGCATCGTCGTACTCCCGTTCCGGCGGGCCATCCGGCCCAAGATATTGATCTAGATCGAGTTCGGCCGAGCGCAACCTATGCGGCCGTCATGACATTTTCATGAAGCCCCGTTAGACTCGACGACGCCCCGATGGCGAGGCCCATCGCCTTGGTATCATCGCGACAATGGAGGGTCCGTCCGTGGACGATTCGCCGAGTCTGGAACGCACGCCGGTCACGTCCGACTCCGAGTCGCGCTTCATCAACCGGGAACTTTCCTGGCTTGCCTTCAACGAGCGCGTGCTCGAGGAAGCGACCAACACCACCCATCCGCTTCTCGAGCGGCTGCGGTTCCTCTCCATATCGGCGAACAACCTCGACGAGTTTTACATGGTCCGGGTGGCGGGTCTGCGCGGCCAGATGGCCGCGGGCGTTTCCACCTCGAGCCAGGACGGGCTGACGCCGGCGCAGCAGCTCATCGCCATCAACCAGCGTTCGGGCGAGCTGATGCGCCGCCAGCAGGCCTGCTGGCGCCAGATCCGCCAGGAGATGCGGGCGGCTGGAATTTCGGTGATCGAGGCATCGGAGCTGACGGACGAGGAACGCGTCTGGCTCGATGCGCATTTCCTCGACCAGATCTTCCCGGTGCTGACGCCGATGGCGATCGACCCGGCGCATCCGTTCCCCTTCATTCCGAACCTCGGCTTCGGCATCGCGCTCGAGCTCACCGGCACGACGGCGCCGACCACGCTGCACGCCCTGCTGCCGCTGCCGGCGCAGCTCGCCCGCTTCGTGCGGCTGCCGGGAAAGGCGATCCGGTTCATCCCGCTGGAGGATCTGATGGTCCTCTATCTCGGGCGGCTGTTCCCCGGTTTCACGGTCGCCGGGATCGGCTACTTCCGGATGATCCGGGACAGCGAGATCGAGATCGAGGAGGAGGCGGAGGATCTCGTCCGGCTGTTCGAGAGCGCGCTCAAGCGCCGACGGCGCGGCAACGTGATCCGGCTCAAGGTCAATGCCGCCATGCCCGAGAGCCTGCGCGAGTTCCTCGTCGCCGAGCTCGACGTGATGCCGGGCGACGTGTTCGTGCTGGACGGGCTGCTTGGGCTGGCCTCGACCTCGAAGCTCATCGTCGACGACCGCCCGGAGCTGAAGTTTTCGCCCTATCACGCGCGCTTCCCGGAACGGATCCGCGACATGGGCGGCGATTGCTTCGCCGCGATCCGCCAGAAGGACATCGTCGTTCATCATCCCTATGAGAGTTTCGACGTGGTGGTGCAGTTCGTGCGCCAGGCCGCGCGCGATCCGTCCGTGGTCGCCATCAAGCAGACGCTCTACCGCACCTCGGACGACTCGCCGATCGTCAAGGCGCTGATCGAGGCGGCCGAGGCCGGGAAGTCGGTCACGGCGCTCGTCGAGCTCAAGGCGCGCTTCGACGAGGAGGCGAACATCCGCTGGGCGCGCGATCTCGAGCGCGCGGGCGTCCAGGTGGTGTTCGGCTTCATCCACCTCAAGACCCACGCCAAGATCTCGATGGTAAT
>CAZMUZ010000028.1:0-33929 GCA_964569315.1 uncultured Rhodospirillaceae bacterium
AGCGACCAGCCGAGGGCGTAGTCGATCGCGACGCCGAGCCCGAGCTGCCCGGCCAGGTAGCTTTCCCAGTTCTCGTAGCGCCGCGCGTCGGGCCGCAGCTCGTAGCGGTCGGGCGCCGCCCACCGGGCGCCCTGCAGATCGATGAAGGGTGGCTCCACGCGTTCCAGCAGGGCGCGCCGCACATAGAGAAAGCCGGTGCCCCGCGGCCCGCGCAGATACTTGCGGCCCGTGGCCGAGAGGAAATCGCAACCGATCGCGGCAACGTCGATCGGCATCTGCCCGACCGACTGGCAGGCGTCGAGCAGATAGGGGATGCCATGGTCGCGCGCAACGCGCCCGATCGCGGCCGCCGGATTGACGAGACCGCCATTGGTCGGGACGTGGGTGACCGAGATCAGCTTCGTTCGGCCGTCGATCATGCGCTCGAGCGCTTCGACGTCGAGCGCGCCGTCGGCGTCGTCCGGCACGGCCGCGATCTCGATGCCGCGGCTCCGCTGGAGCTGCAGGAAGGCGATGTAGTTGCTGGCATATTCCGACATCGCGGTCAGCACGCGGTCGCCGGGGCCGAGCGCCAGCGAATGGAAGGCAAGCTGCCAGGCGACCGTGGCGTTCTCCACCAGCGCCACTTCCTCACGGGCGCAATTGAGCATCCGGGCGACGGAATCGTAGACGGCCTCGTGCCGGTCCCGCGCCTCCTCCGCCGCCTCGTAGCCGCCGATCGCCGCCTCGCGGTCCAGATGCCGCTTCACCGCCTCCAGAACGGAACGCGGCATGAGCGAAGCGCCGGCATTGTTGAAATGCAGCAGCCTCTCGCAAGCGGGGGTTTCGGCACGCGCGCGGGCAAGATCGATGGGCATCGGCGTCGAGGCTAGGCCGGCGGCGCGCGCAAGCCAAGGCTTCGCGGGATCAACCGGCCTCCGCCGCGACCGGCCTCGCCCTCGGCGACCAGATCGCGAGCATGCCGGCACCGGCGATCATGAACATGCCGAGGATCGTCATGCGATCGGGCAGCACGTCGAAGAACAGGAAGCTCCAGAACGCGGCCCAGACCAGGTAGGTGTAGTCGAAGGTGCCGATGATCGCCGGCGGACCGGATTGATAGGCCTTGGCGACGCTGAAGCCGGTCGCGACGGCGATCACCGCGAGCACGGCGATATAGCCATATTCGCGAAGGCCGAGCGCGATCCAGGGGCCGAGCAGGAAAGGCTGATCGGCGGCGAGATCCGCCGGAGGCGCCGGCAAAACCATGAAAAGCGCCGATGCGAAGATCCCGACGACGAGAAAACCGAGATTGAGCCCGAGCGACAGGACGAGCGGGTTCTCCGCGACCAGCCGCGCCCGGGTGACGATGGCGGCCAGCGCATAGAAGAACCCCGCGAGCACCGGCATGGCGGTGAGGAAGGAGAAGGCCTCCGTGCCGGGCCGCAGCACGACCAGCACGCCCGCGAAACCGATCAGCACCGCGAGCCATCGCCGCGGCCCGACCGGCTCCCGCACCAGCAGGGCGGAGAGCAGCACCATGAAGAGCGGGCCCGCGTAATACCCCGCGGCCAGCACCGGCAGGCTCAGATTGGGCAGGGCCACGTAATAGGCGAGCCACATCATCATGAGGAAGGAGCTGCGAAGCACGACCCACCAGATCGCCTTCGGCCGCATCCCGCCGATCGCACCGCGTGCGAGCCATGCGACGACGAAGAGCAGCGGGAGCGCCATCGCCGCGCGAACGACGTAGAGCTGCCAGGCCGAGAAAGAAGCATTGGCATGCTTCACCAGCGCATCGCCGAAGGCGACCGCGGCGCCCGTCAACACGATGGTGGCGACGCCGAGCAGCACATTGTCGCGCGGCTGCATGGTCACTCGATTCCGCCTGACGGTGGTGGTGTCATTGGGCAAACGGCATGGAGGAATGGAGCCTGCCGGCCTCAGCTCTGTTGTAGCTGGTTCTTGCGGCAGGTGACCGCGTCCACGAAGCCCTGATTGATCGTGACGCCGTCGGCGACGCTGCTGAGATAGAGATCGATCCAGGCATCGTCCTTGCCGAGCCCGCGGTATTCCTCGCGGGTTTCCTCCTCATGCGCGAGGATATCCTGATATTCCTTCACATAGCCCTGGCCGGCGAGGATTGCGGGATCGATGCCGCCCGAATTGGCGATCATCTCCTCGACCGGGCGGTTGAAGGTCGCTTCCAGCTCGTCGGGGCCGATGAAGGTCGCAAGCCGATCGTAGGGCGTGACCAGATGCGGTTTCACGAAGGCAAGGGTGTCGGGGCAGGCGACCGGCTGCTGCTCGGTCGGCGTCTCGGTCGTGCTGCAGCCCGCGAGCAGGACAAGCGCGAGGAACGCGCCGGCCGGTCCGCCTTTCCGCCGTCTTGCCGTGCCGTCCATCCGCATTCCCCTCAACCCCATAGCTCCCGTTCCGGCGCCTCGACGGCGCTGTCGTGATAGCGCAGGCCCGGCTCGCGATCCTTCGCCAGCAGCAGCGGCCCGTCCAGGTCCACATAGCGCGCGAGCGGCGCCAGCACCATGGCCGGCGCCATGGCGAGCGAGGTCGAGACCATGCAGCCGACCATGATCTGGAATCCCTCGCTCTCCGCCTGCCGCGCCAGCGCCAGCGCCTCGGTGAGGCCGCCGGCCTTGTCGAGCTTCACATTGACCGCGTCGTAGCGTCCGCGCAGCCGCTGCAGGCTCTCGCGCGTATGACAGGATTCGTCGGCGCAGATCGGGATCGGCCGCGGCAGCCGCGCCAGCGCCTCGTCCTTGCCCGCCTCGAAAGGCTGCTCGATGAGCTCGATGCCGAGCGCCTGCATCTGCGGCACGGCCGCGCCGTAGAAATCCGGCGTCCAGGCCTCGTTGGCATCGACGATGAGATGGGCGAGCGGCAGCACCTCGCGCACGGCGCGCACCCGCTCGATATCGCCCTCGCCGCCGAGCTTCAGCTTGAAGAGCGATCGCCGCCCCGCGTTGCGCGCGGCTTCGGCCATTGCCTCGGGCGTGCCGAGACTGATCGTGTAGGCGGTCACGACGGCGGTCGGCGAAGGCAGGCGGGCGATGTCCCACACCCGGCGGCCGGTCTGCTTCGCCTCGAGATCCCAGAGGGCGCAATCCACCGCGTTGCGCGCGGCGCCCGCCGGCAGCAACCGCTCGAGCAGCGCGCGATCGGCACCGCCCTCAAGCGCGCCCTTGATGCCCTTGACGGTGGCGATCACCCCTTCGACGGTCTCGCCATAGTGCCGATAGGGCACGCATTCGCCGCGGCCGACATGGAAGCCTTCATAGATCTCGACGGTCACCACCTCGGCCTCGGTCTTGCTGCCGCGGGCGATAGTGAAGGTCCCGGCGATCGGCCAGGTCTCCGCATCGACGGCAATCTTGCGGCCGGCCATCAGCGGAGCGCGTCGACGATCGGGCCGACGCCGGTGCGCACCGGATCGACCGCGGGCAGGCCGAACTCGAGGGCGGTCTGCTTCAGGCAGCGTTCCGCGGCGGCGGCATCGAGCGCGGAGGTGTTGACGCTGATCCCGACGCAGCGCGCGGCCGGGTTGGTAAGCCGCGCCGCGGCGAGGTTGGTCTCGATGCAATGGGCAAGGTCCGGGAGCCGGTAATGCGGCAGGCCGCGCATATGGGCGCGGGTCGGCTCGTGGCACATGACGAGCGCATCGGCCTGCGCGCCGTGCAGCAGCCCTAGCGAGACGCCCGCATAGGAGGCGTGGAAGAGCGACCCCTGCCCCTCGATCACGTCCCAATGATCGGGCGCGTTCTCCGGCGCCAGCCATTCGACGGCGCCGGAGATGAAGTCCGACACGACCGCATCGATCGAGACGCCGTCCCCGGCGATGAAGATGCCGGTCTGTCCCGTCGCCCGGAAATCCGCCTTGAGGCCGCGGCGCTTCATCTCCTTCTCGATAGCGAGCGCCGTGTACATCTTGCCGATCGAGCAATCGGTCCCGACCGTGAGCAGCCGCTTGCCGGCGCGCCTGGCGCCGCTGCCGACCGCGAAATCGCGCGTCGGATGGCGCACGTCGGCGAGCTGGCGGCCATGCTTCGCCGCCGTGTCGCGAAGCTCGGGAATGTCGGAGAGCCGCTTGTGGAGGCCGCTCGCGAGATCCATGCCGCGCTCGAGCGCCTCGACCAGCGGCGACACCCAGGCCCGGTCCATGACGCCGCCGCGGTTGGCGACGCCGACGATCACCGTCCTGGCACCCGCGCCCACCGCCTGCTCGATCGTCATCTCCGGGAGGCGGAGATCGGCCTTGCAGCCCGGCAGGCGCATCTGGCCGAGACACCAGTCAGGCCGCCAATCGACGATGCCCTGCGCGGTCTTGGCGGCGAGCTGGTCGGGCGCCGCGCCCAGAAACATGAAGTAAGGACGCCGAAGGGCCATGAGGAAACGCACGCTCCGTGACAATCGCCGCCCGGGAGCGGCCGGCGCCATCCTAGCGAAGCGCCGCGTCACTGTCGGCAGGGAAAAGCGTCGTACGTCGCCTTGCCGCCATGAGCATGGGCTTCGCGATCGGGCGCTGAAGGCCGATTCCGGCGCCCGCTGGATTTCCCGCACGGTCCGGGCGATCATGCGGGAAATCGCCCTCCACAGATCCGAAAGCCGCCGATGCCCTCCTTCGACATCGTCTCCAAGACCGACCTGCAGGAGCTCGACAATGCGCTCGCCGGGATGACGCGCGAGATCGCCACGCGCTTCGACTTCAAGGGCTCGAAATGCACCGTCGAGCGCAAGGACAACCTCATCACGATGCTCGCCGACGACGACATGAAGCTGCGGCAGATGCAGGAGCTGCTGAAGGGCTATCTCGCGCGACGCAAGCTCGATCCCGGCTGCCTCGACATGAAGGAACCGGAGAAAGCGACCGGCAACAGCCTGCGCCAGCTCGTGCATGTCAAGCAGGGCATCGACCAGACGCTCGCCAAGCGCATCGTCAAGGCGGTCAAGGACGCGAAGCTCAAGGTGCAGGCCTCGATCCAGGGCGACGAGCTCCGCATCACCGGCAAGAAGCGCGACGATCTGCAGGAGGCGATCCAGCTCGTCCGGCAGCAGAAGATCGAGCAGCCGCTGCAATATGTGAACTTCCGCGACTGAGGCTTGCGGCGACCCGCCCGCTTCGCCAAGCTCGGCCCGCACGCCCGTGGCAAGCCAATGGCCTGCCGACCACCACCCCCGTCGAACGGAAGAACCGCCATGCCGCCGAAGAAGAACCCGCTCGGTCTCAACCCGCTGCAACTGAAGACGCTGACCCTGCTGCAGGCGCTGGCGCGGCTGGAGGACTATAGCCGCGACGGCGACATCGAGGGCCATCGGGTCATCACCTCGCTGCCGCATGCGCATGGCGACCATTTCCATCTGGGCGATGCCGTGGTCTCCGCAGCGGACGCGACGGGGCTCAACAACCCCGCGGTCTGGACGGTGCTCGAGCGGAAGGGGCTGGTGAAGACCAGCTTCCCCGATTCGGCGACGATCCTGCCGGAAGGCATTGCCTACGACACCGGCATGATGGACGAAATCCTGCATCGCCACGCCGGGCACTGAGTCCGAAGTCGCGATCGCCCCGATGGTGCGCCCCGTCCGCACCCCCGCTTCGCAATCGTTCCGCTCTCCCGTTTCGGCTATGCTTCCGCTTCCATCGGCTTGGGCAGGAGCCGTCATGCGCGCCTTGCTTTGCGCCACCCTCGCGACCGGTCTGCTCCTCGGACAGGCGGGCCCGGCCTCGCCGCAAGGCGCAGCCTGCGGCGATCCGGAATTCCATCAATTCGATTTCTGGATCGGGGAGTGGATCGCCTACGATCGCGAGACCGATCGGACGCTCGGCCGCGACAGCGTCGATGCCATCCATGGCGGCTGCGCGCTGCTGGAGAACTGGACCGGCGCGACCGGCTTTCGCGGTACCAGCCTCAACATGTTCGACATGGCGAAAGGCCGCTGGCACCAGGCCTGGACCGACAACCAGGGCGGCGTCACGTTTCTCGAGGGCGGTTTCGCCGACGGCCGGATCGTCATGGAAGGCAGCGTCCCCAATCCCGATGCGGCCGACCGCAGGGCGGTGATCCGCATCACTTGGGAACCCGTCGAGGAAGGCGTCCGCCAGTCGGGCGAGAAGTCCCTCGACGGCGGCAAGAGTTGGGAAGCGGATTTCGACATCCTCTACCGCCCGGCGAAGCTCGGGGAAGCGACGACGCCGGCGCCATGATGCGCCCGGATCGCGGGAGGGCCGTGCGCGCAAACCGTTTCGCGATCGGGTTCCTCGCGGTCGTCGCCATCATCGGCAGCTTTGGCTTCTATCGCTGGGCGACCGACCGGCCGGTACGGGATCCGAACTACCTGCCCTGTCCCGATCTCGATTGGGGGGCGCTCGAGGCGCGCGGCGGCTCGACCGGTCCGCTGCCGAAAACCATGCCGACGGACTGGCTTCGCACCCACCCCATCGCCCATCGCGGACTGCATGACGAGAGCCGTGGCATCGTCGAGAACTCCCTCTCGGCCTCTCGTGCGGCCGCCGAGGCAGGCTACCCGATGGAGCTCGATGTCCAGCTCTCGCGCGACGGCGAGGCGATGGTGATCCACGATCCCGATCTCGGCCGGCTGACGGGGACCGAGGGACGGGTCTGCGATTTCACCGCCGAAGAGCTCGGAAAACTCCATCTCAAGGGCACGGGCGATACCCTGCCGACGCTGCAGCAGGTGTTCGACGTCGTCCGGGGCCGCGTGCCCATCCTCATCGAGACGAAGCAGCTCGATTACCCGGTCGGCCCGCTGGAGGAGCGGGTGGCGCGGCTGATCGCCGCCTATGGCGGGCCCGTCGCGATCCACTCCTTCAGCGCAGAGTCGCTCGGCTGGTTCGCCGATCACCTGCCGGCGGTGCCGCGCGGCCAGATCGCCTTCGACTACGCCCATGCCGGCACCTCGCTCGAATATACGGTGCATGGCGAGGTGATGCTGTCTGGGCTGCACAAGTGGGAGCTGACCAACCTGATGCGCTCGGGCGTGAGCCGGCCGGACTTCGTCTCCTACGATCTGGAAGACCTGCCGCGCCTCGCCGTCAGCCTCGCCTCGGCGCTCGGTCTGCCGATCCTGGTCTGGACGATCGACAAGCCGGCCGAGGCCGAGCGCGCAAAAGGCCTCGCCGACAACCTCATCTTCGAGACGATCCGCCCGCCGCTCCCGGATCCCCGATAGGGCGCCGCTACCGCTTCGGATGGCGATGGATCGGATCGATCCAGTGCACCGCCTCCGGCTTCTCGACCGGCTCGATCTCGAGATTGACCACCACCGGCTCCTGGTCGGAGCGCACCAGCACGCATTCGAGCGGCTCCGTCGCGGCGGCGTTGATCTCCTGATGCGGCACATAGGGCGGGATGAAGATGAAATCGCCGGGCCCCGCCTCGGCGACGAATTCGAGCTTCTCGCCCCAGCGCATCCGCGCCCGTCCGCGCACCACATAGATCACGCTTTCGAGCGCGCCATGGTGATGCGCGCCGGTCTTGGCGTCGGGCTCGATCCGCACCGTCCCCGCCCAGATCTTCTGCGCGCCCGCGCGCGCGAAATTGATCGCCGTCGCGCGCGCCATGCCGGGGGTCTGCGCCGTCGCCGGATCGAGCGATCCCGCCGGGATCACCCGCACCCCGTCTTCGCGCCATTTGCCGGTTTCGGTCATGGGTTCGCCCTCGGATTTCGTTTCGATACTGGCGAAGCATAGCGCCGGACGCCGCGCGCGGCACATCCATCGCCAGCCTTCGGCGTTATTTTGCGAAGGCGGGCGCCGCCGAACCCCGCGCGCAATATTCCTCGAGCCAGGGCGAGCGATAGCCGTCTTCCCGCCAGAGCACCGGGAAATAGCTCTCGTCCATGGCCGTGTCGCCGACCCGCTTGTAGCGGTTATAGATGTAGCTGAGCTTGGTCGGGTGGAACCGGGCGCCGGACGACATGCAATGCGCCACCGCCGAACGGCGCGGCCGGTCCGCGCGGTTCATGTCGGAGCCGTGCCAGGTGCGCCCGTCATGGAAGGCGACGCCGCCGGGCGGCAGCTCGACCGGCACGATCTCGGGCCGGATGCCGATCTCGGCCGCCGCCGCCATCAGCTCCTTCCGGTAATCCTCGGGCGCATGGAATTGCCGGATCGGCGGCGAGACCGGCCATTTGTGCGAGCCGCGCACATATTCGATCGTGCCGCCCTTGGCGCTGGTCGCATCGAGCGCGATCCAGCAGGTCAACATGTGCGGCGGGTCGATCCAGCCGTTGTAGCTGTCGTCCTGATGGAATCCCAACGGCTTCGCGCCCGACGGCTTCCAGATGATGTTGTCCTGCGCGATGCGGGCGCCGGGCCAGCGCGCGAGGGTCGCGCAGGCGCGCCCGATCTCGGGCTTCAGCACCAGCCGCGCGACCGAGAAATCCGACTTCCAGCCATTGCAGATCTGCCGCGCCAGGTCCTCGGCGTCGCGGCCCTCGCGCCAGTTCCATTCGTCGGGATAGAGCCCGCTCTCGAAGCGCCCGCGGAAGATATGCTCGAACCGCGCGGCGACACGCACCGCCTCGTCCGGATCGATGAAGCGGTCGAGCAGAAGGAACCCGTCCTCGTCGAAGCGGTCGATCTCGGCAGGCGTCAGTTCGCGCATCCGGCCCTCGGGCTGCGTCCGTTGCCGCACCACTATGACGCGGCGGATCGGCCCCGGCTACCCGGCTCCGGAACCCGGTCAGCGCCCGCCGCTGACATCGAAGGAGAAGCCGGTCACGTAGGAGGCCTCGGGGGAACAGAGCCAGAGCACGAGGTTCGCCACCTCCTCGACCGCGCCGATGCGCCCCATCGGCACGCCGGTCCGGGCGAGCTCGGCCGCCGCCCGGCGGTCCTCCGGCCCGCCGAACATCTCGGTGTCGGTGAGGCCCGGCCGCACGCAGACCGCGCGGATTCCCTGGTTCGCGACCTCGAGGGCGAGGGCGCGCGTATAGGTATCGACCGCGCCCTTGGAGGCGGCATAGACGCCGTCGCGGATCATGCCGCCGGTGCGCGCCGCGACGGAGCCGATATTGACGATGACGCCGCCGGCGCCGCCCTTCGCGGTCGACATGCGGACGATCGCCTCGCGCGCGCAGACCATGAGGCCGAACACGTTGGTACGGAAGATCGTCTCGATGTCGGCGAGCCGGACCTCGGCCAGATGCCGCTCCACGTCGATGCCGGCATTGTTGACCAGCGCCGTGACCGGCCCGAGCTCGCGATCGACGCGCCGGAACAAAGCGAGGACTTCGTCCTCCCTCGCCACATCGGCCTCGATCGCCATGGCGGTGCCGCCGCCCTCGCGGATCGCCTCGGCGACCCCCTCCGCCCGCACGCGATTCGCCCGGTAGTTGACCGCGACCTTGTAGCCGCGCGCGCCGGCCTGCATGGCGATCGCGGCCCCGATCCCGCGCCCGCCGCCCGTCACGATCATCGCGCCCATGAGGCCCCTCCTGCTTCCGCAGCCTCCGAGTATGGCCAGGCGGCTCCGGGAACGCCATGCGGGCGGGCAGTTGACTGCTCCGTCAAGCCACCTAAAGTGGGGCGCCATTCCGGGGGAACATCATGGTCGATCTCGATCTCTGCTACACGCCCGCGACCGAGCTCGCGAAGCGCATCCGGTCGAAGCAGCTCTCGCCGGTCGAGCTGGTGAAGAACAGCCTCGCGCGCATCGAGCAGGTCAATCCGAAGCTCAACTGTTTCTGCTTCGTCTTTCCCGAGGAAGCCATCGAGCTCGCCCGGAAGGCCGAAGCCGCCGTGATGCGCGGCGACAAGCTGGCCCCGCTGCATGGGCTGCCGGTCGCGATCAAGGACCTCACCGCGACCAAGGGCAAGCGCACGACCCTCGGCTCCTATTGCTACGAGAACTGGGTGCCGGACTGGAACGCGACCGTGGTGGACAAGCTGCTGGGCGCGGGCGGCATCATGGTCGGCAAGACCACCACGCCCGAATTCGCCTATGCGAGCGTGACCAGGAGCCCGCTCTGGGGCGTCACCGGCAACCCCTGGGATGCGACGAAAACGCCCGGCGGCAGCTCGGGCGGCGCCGGCGCCGCGGTCGGATCGGGCTGCGTGCCGCTCGCGGAGGGCACCGACATGGGCGGCTCGGTCCGCATTCCCGCCGCCTGGTGCGGCACGGTCGGGCTGAAGCCGAGCCTCGGCCGCATCCCGCTCGATCTCATTCCGAGCGTGTTCGACAACATCTCGCATTTCGGCCCGCTGACCCGGACCATCGACGACGCGCGGCTCTTCATGAAGGTGACGCAAGGCCCCGACGACCGCGACATCCAGTCGATCGGCACGCCGCTCGATTTCGACCGCGAGCCCTCGCGCAGCGTCAAGGGCCTGCGCTTCGCCTATGACATGGATCTCGGCTGCTACTATGTCGATCCCGAGGTCGAGAAGATCGTGAAGCAGGCGATCGAGGCGCTCCGCGACGCGGGCGCGACCGTCGACGAGATCGCGCTCCCCTGGAACCGGCGCACCGCCGACTTCTGGGTCGAGCTGTGGCAGGTCTTCATGTCGGCCTATTTCGGCCAGCATCTCGAGAAGTTCCGCAACAAGATGGACCCGAACATCGTCAAGCTCATCGAGGCCGGCAACAAGATGTCGGCGACCCACTACAAGCGGATCGAGCTGGAACGCACCGAGCAATGGCGGGGCTTCCGGCCGGTGCTGGAGAAATACGACGCGTTTCTCTGCCCGACCATGCCGATCCCGCCGATCCCGGCCGACGGCGACGACTATGTCTATTACGGCGAGTTTCCGGACGGGCTCTATCACGGCGTGGACATGACGGCGCAGTTCAACTCGCTCCCGCAATGCCCCGCGCTGTCGGTGCCGGCCGGCTGGACCGAGGCAGGCTTGCCGGTCGGGCTGCAAATCGTGGGTCGCCGCTACCGCGACGACACGGTCCTCGACATCGGCGCGGCCTTCGAGAAGATCCGGCCCTGGGCGGAACGGCGCCCGCCGATCTGAGAAAGCGTCGTTTCCTCCGACAGGATGTCGGGGACCGACCCCGGGCGCCCGAGCCCTGCACCGGCGACGGCCCTCCCTATCGGGAGGGTTCGTCGATTCGTGCGGCCGGATCGCGATGGCATCGCTCTCGGAAAAGGCGACCCGAAAAAGAAACCGAGGCCCATGACGTTTCCGATCCCGCCGAACGAGACCGAGCGGCTCGCCGAGCTGCTGCAGTACCGCATTCTCGATACCGACCCGGAGGATGCCTTCGATCGCGTTACGCGGTTGGCGGCGAAGGTGATGGGGGCGCCGATCGCGCTCGTCTCCTTCGTGGACAAGGACCGGCAATGGTCGAAATCCCGCTACGGCCTCGAGGCCGACGAGACGCCCCGGGCCTCGGCCTTCTGCGCGCACGCCATCATGGAGTCGAAGGTCATGGTGGTCGATGACGCGGCCGCCGATCCGCGCTTCCGCGACAACCCGCATGTCGTCGCCGATCCCTCGATCCGCTTCTATGCCGGCGCGCCGTTGCGCTCGCCCAGGGGCAACAATCTCGGCACGCTCTGCGTCATGGACAAGAAGCCGCGCACGCTGTCGCCCGAGGACCGGGGACTGCTCGCCGACCTCGCCGCGGTGGTGATGGACGAGGTCGAGCTCCGGTCACGCGCCTCGACCGATTCCCTGACCGGCGTGCTCAACCGGCGCTACTTCGACGAGATCGGCGAGGTCGAGTTCCGCCGTTCGAAGCGCTATGGCCATGCCTTTTCGGTCGTGATGCTCGATGTCGATTTCTTCAAGAGCGTGAACGACCGGTTCGGCCATCCCGCCGGGGACGAGGTGCTGCGGCAGGTGGCGCAGAAGCTTCGCCAGGGGCTCCGCGAGCACGACATCCTCGCGCGCTATGGCGGCGAGGAGTTCGTCATCCTGCTGACCGAGACCTCGCCAGCGGACGCCTCCCACATCGCCGAGCGGCTGCGCCGGCGGGCGGTGGTGGAGCTCCACGCCGCGCCCGCGGACTGCAGGATCACCTCGAGCGCGGGGCTCGCCTCGCGACGCCCTTCCGACACCGAGCTCGCCGACATTATCGCCCGGGCGGACGCGGCGCTCTTCCGCGCGAAGGCGGAGGGGCGCGACCGGGTCGTGAATGGCGATATGTTCGCCGAAGACGACGGGCCGGCCCGCCCCTGACGGCCTTCCGCCGGGACGTCGCGGCTTTGCTGCGGCGCAATAAACGCGGCGATCCCGGTCCCTGGCCGAACTTTGCCCCTGGGCCGATGCGAAATCCGGCCCCAGGGTGGTGCTGCGCACTTCCTTTCCACCGCCGCGCGAACCATATCCGGGAAAGCGGACGAGAGAAGGAAAGCGCGGGCGGGCGCCTTGGCGTATGCTCGTCCATCGAGCGGCAAGGAGGTTTTCATGAATGTCGAGACCATCCTGAAGAGCAAGGGCCGCAACACGGTGACCATCGCGGCGGATGCGACGATCGCGAAGGCGGCCGAGCTTCTGCGCCGGGAAATGATCGGCGCCGTGCTGGCGCTCGACCGGTCGGGCGCGCTGGTCGGCATCCTCTCCGAGCGCGACATCGTTCACGCGCTTTCCGAGCATGGCGCGTCGGTGTTCGAGGAGCCGGTCTCGACCGTGATGACCCGCAAGCTCCATAGCTGCCGGCGCGAGGACACGATCAACGACCTCATGGCCCGCATGACGGAGGCCCGCATTCGCCACCTGCCCGTGCTGGAGAACGGACGGCTCTGCGGCATCGTCTCGATCGGCGATGTGGTGAAATGCCGGCTGGAGGAGGTCGAGTTCGAGGCCGGCCAGCTCCGGGACTACGTCGCCACCGCCGGCTGACCGCTGCCGGCAATCGTTCTATCCTCGGCTGGGCCGCTGGCGCGGGTCGTGCGCCTCCGGCGCCATGGGGAGGGACGCATGCGGACGACGGTCACCGACCGGGAAACCGGCACCAACCTTGCGGAGATCGCCGATGGCATCTTCCGTATCAATACGCCGGTCCCGCCCGCCGCCATGCCGGGCGGCTTCTCCTTCAACCAGTATCTGATCCTCGACGACGAGCCGCTGCTGTTCCATACCGGTCCGCGCCGTCTCTTTCCGCAAGTGCGCAGCGCGATCGCCGCGGTGATGCCGCCCGAGCGACTCCGCTTCGTCGCCTTCTCGCATGTCGAGGCCGACGAGTGCGGCAGCCTCAACGAGCTGCTGGCGATGGCGCCGGAGGCCCGGCCGCTCTGCGGCCAGGTCGCGGCGATGGTTTCGATCGAGGATCTGGCCGACCGGCCGCCGGTGGCGCTCGGCGACGGCCAGAGCCGGGGCCTCGGCAAGCGGCGCGTGCGCTGGCTCGACGCCCCGCATCTGCCGCACGGATGGGAGTGCGGGTTCCTCTTCGAGGAGACGACAGCGACGCTGTTCTGCGGCGATCTCTTCACCCAGCCGGGCGACGGCGCCGAACCCTTGACCGGAGCCGATATCCTCGAGCCGAGCGAGCGGTTCCGCAGGGCGATGGACTACTACGCCCATTCGCCGGCGACCGGCGCGCTCATCGCCAAGCTCGCGGCCACGCGGCCCGGCACGCTCGCCTGCATGCATGGCAGCGCCTGGGCGGGAGACGGCGCGGGGCTGCTCGCCGAGCTCGGGCGGCGGCTCGCCGCCTGAGCCTGCAAGCGTTCGGGAACTGAGGCCGTCCGGCCCTCGCGACGCCCTCCGGTTGCGGCCGCGGCCGCCCTCGGCTATGGAAGCGGCCGGTCGTCGGGCTTCGCTTGGGCCCGGCGAAATCCTTCCCAGCAGCATCGGGCGGCGCGGCATGGCATCAGGCGACAATCTGCGCACCGGCGGCCAGATCCTGGTCGACCAGCTCCTGATCCATGGCGTCGACCATGTGTTCTGCGTGCCGGGCGAAAGCTATCTCGCCGCGCTCGATGCCTTTCACGGCGCCGCCGGCCGGATCAAGCTCATCGTCTGCCGCCACGAGGCGGGCGCGGCCAACATGGCGGAGGCCCACGGCAAGCTGACCGGCAGGCCCGGCATCTGCTTCGTCACCCGCGGGCCGGGGGCGACCCACGCCTCGGTCGGCATCCACACCGCGTTCCAGGATTCGACGCCGATGATCCTCTTCGTCGGCCAGGTCGCCCGCGACCAGGTCGAGCGCGAGGCGTTCCAGGAGGTCGATTATCGCCGCATGTTCGGCCCGCTCGCGAAATGGGCGGCGGAGATCGAGGATGCGCGGCGCCTGCCCGAGCTGGTGAGCCAGGCCTTCCACCGCGCCGTCAACGGCCGGCCCGGGCCGGTCGTCATCGCGCTGCCCGAAGACATGCTGACCGATCGCGTCGCAGTCGCGGATGCGGGCCGCTACAAGCCCGCCCTCGCAGCGCCGGCGCCCGAGGATCTGGTCCAGTTCCGCGCCCTGCTGGCGGGCGCCGAGCGCCCGCTCATGATCCTGGGCGGCGGCGGATGGGGTGCGGAGGCGGTCGCCGACATCCGGGCCTTCGCCGAGGCGAACGAGCTCGCGACCGGCTGCTCGCTCCGCTGCCAGGACCTGTTCGACAATTCGCACCGGCTCTATGCCGGCGATGTCGGGATCGCGATCAACCCGAAGCTCGCCGACCGGGTGCGCGAAAGCGACCTCCTGATCGCCGTGGGCCCCAGGCTCGGCGAGATGACCACGAGCGGCTACACGCTGCTCGACATCCCGGTGCCGAAGCAGCGCCTCGTCCATATCCATCCCGGCGCCGAGGAGCTGGGCCGCGTCTATCAGCCCGTTCTCGCCATCAACAGCGGCATGAAAGCGGCGGCGGCCGCATTGAAGCGGCTCGCGCCCGTCGAGCGTCCCGTCTGGCGCGACTGGGCGCAGGGCGCGCGCGCCGACTATCTCGCCCATACCAGGCCCGGCGCCAATGCCGGCAAGCTGCAGATGGGCGAGATCATGGCCTATCTCAACGACAAGCTGCCGCCGGACGCGATCCTCGCCAACGGCGCCGGCAATTATTCGGTCTGGCTGCATCGCTTTTTCCGCTATCGGCGCTTCCGCACCCAGCTTGCGCCCACGAGCGGTGCCATGGGCTATGGCTTCCCGGCGGCAATCGCCGCGAAATCCGCGGAGCCGAAGCGCATCGTCGTCTGCCTCGCCGGGGACGGCTGCTTCCTGATGACCGGCCAGGAGCTGGCGACCGCCATGCAATACGGCATCGCCGTCATCGCCATCGTCGTGAATAACGGCATGTACGGCACGATCCGCATGCATCAGGAGCGGCACTATCCGGGCCATGTCGTCGGGACCGACCTGGTGAATCCCGATTTCGCCGCCTATGCCAAGGCCTTCGGCGCCCATGGCGAGCGGGTCGAGCGCACCGTCGATTTCGCGCCCGCCTTCGAGCGCGCGCTCGCCTCCGGCAAGCCGGCCCTGATCGAGCTCCGCCTCGACCCCGAGGCAATCACCGTCACGCAGAGCCTCTCCGAGATCCGCGCCAAGGCGATGAAGAAATAGCGCCGTAGGGAGTTCCCATACTCGACGGCATCCTCGGGCTTGACCCGAGGGTCCATCTCGCCAGCCGATGAAGGCCCGCCGGTGAGGCTCGATCGCGCGCCATCGATGGATGCTCGGGGTCAAGCCCACGCATGACAAGCCGGGCTCCCCAATCACCCCTTGCAGAAGGCGAGCAGGTCGGCGTTGATCCGGTCGGCATTGACCGTGCACATGCCGTGCGAGAAGCCCTTATAGACCTTGAGCGTCGCCTTCTTGACCAGCTTCGCCGACTGCAAGGCGGCGGCGCCGATCGGCACGATCTGGTCGTCGTCGCCATGCAGGATCAGGGTCGGCACGTCGAACTTCTTCAGGTCCCTGGTGAAGTCGGTCTCCGAGAAGGCCTTGATGCAGTCATAGGCGGCCTTGTGGCCGGCCATCATACCCTGCAGCCAGAAGGAGTCGCGCACCCCTTGCGAGGCCTTCGCGCCCGGGCGGTTATAGCCGTAGAAGGGCGTGGTCAGGTCCCGGAAGAACTGCGAGCGGTCGCCGGCCGTGTTGGCGCGGATTTCGTCGAACACCGCCATCGGCAGCCCGCCCGGATTGGCTTTCGTCTTCAGCATGAGCGGCGGCACCGCGCTAATCAGCACCGCTTTCGCCACGCGCTTCGTGCCGTGCCGGCCGATATAGCGCGCGACCTCGCCGCCGCCCGTCGAGTGGCCGACATGGATCGCCTTCTTCAGGCCGAGCTTCTTCGCGAGCGCGGCGAGGTCGTCGGCATAGTGGTCCATGTCGTTGCCGTCCCAGCTCTGACTCGACCGGCCATGGCCGCGGCGATCGTGGGCGATGACGCGGAACCCCTTCGATCCGAGGAACAGCATCTGCGCGTCCCAGGCATCGGCCGAAAGCGGCCAGCCATGGCTGAAGACGATCGGCTGCCCTTTGCCCCAGTCCTTGTAGTAGATCTCGGTTCCGTCGCGCGTCCTGATATAGGGCATGGGTGTCTCCCCGATCGTCGTGGCGATGGACGAGTGTAGCCGCACCGGATGACGGTTCGCGAAGGTCAGATTTATGGCGCGCCGGCGCTGCCGGGCCGCCTTCCCCTGCCTCGGACAGCACCGCTCAGAACGGCGTCGGGTCGAGGAAGCGCTTCAGCACATTGCCGGTGATGCGGGCGACGTTGTTCAGCCCTTTCGCATGGTTGAGACTGCCGCACCAGGAGATGGAGCCGGTCGAGAAGACCGCCCCGCCCTGGGGCGTCTCGAAGAAGGCCATCTCGCCGCGCACCAGCGGGTTGTCGATGCCGGAGAGCGCGGGGAGCGTGGAAAGCACCTCCTCCGGCACCACCACATAGACGTTGGAATGGTTCTCCGACGCGGCCAGCACCAGCGTGTGGGGCGGCGAGCCGAGCCGTGGATCGACGATGTCGAGCTCCCAGCCCGCGGCGCCGCCGCCGACCCGGCCGAAATCGCCGATCTTCTCCTCGGCGCCGACCCCCTCGAAGATGAAGGCGGCGCGCGGATCGAAGCTGCCGGGCTTGCGGCGGAAATAGGAGGAGACGTCGAAGCCCTGCGCGATGAAGCCGATCCCGACGATCGATTGCGGCGGCCGGCCCCAGCGGCGCCAGAGCCCGCCATATTCGCCGGAGAAGTTCTCGACATATTCGCCGGGCTCGCCCTCCCAGTCGCGCACGCCGTTCTCGACGCGGCGGAGCTCGATCGCGCCCTCGAGCTCCGGATGGAAGGCGATGTGCCAGTAGAAACCGTTGGCGCCGAGATACATGAGCCGACCGCCGCGATCGAGCCAGGCGCCGAGCGCGTCATGCATTGCGGTCGAATAATATTCGGGGTGGGTCCCGGTCATCACCGTGCGGTAGGAGCGGAGCAGCGCGATGCCCTCGCGATGCAGGTCCTCGTCGGTGGCGACGTCGTAGCGCTGGCCCGTCGCCTCGAGCCATTCGATGAGATCGAGATCGGCCGCAAACTGCCAGGGGCTGAGGCCCGCGGCGCCCACCCATCCCGCGCTGTGGCCGGGCCGCATGTTGAGGATGGGGCGCAGGCGCGAGGAGATCGAGACGCCGCTGCCGTCCTCGTGGGTGTCGTAGAAGGAGTAGCCATATTCGCGATGCTCGTTGAGGAACATCTCCTCGGGGCCGACGGCCGCGACATGGCCCGAACCCTGCTCGCCGAGCTGCGCGTCCCAGCACATATGCTCGTTGGCATAGGCCATGTAGCTCGCGGTCGGCACCAGGAAGAGCAGGTCCGCCGCCTTGCCGCCGCGCGCCGGCCGCACGAAGAAGGGAATGCGCTCCACCTCCTCGCCCGCCGTCAGCCGCATCGCATAGACGCCGCTCGGCAGGTTGGCCGGCAAGGCGAGATCGAAATCCGCTTCCCAGCCGGCGTCGTAGAGGTCGTTCTCGTGGAAATGGATCGCGCCGTAGAACTCCGGCCGCGTCGTCCAGTCGCGCGCCGTGCCGTCCCAGTTGTGCCCCTTCATCGCCCGGGTCGGCAGATTCTCGACGCGCCCGTCGAGCCGCCACGGCGAGAGGTCGCGGATGCGGGTCGAGGCGATCTCCTTCGAAAAATCCCAGGCGCCGACGAGATGCGGTCGCAACGAGCCGTCCAGCGCATCGGTGCGGAGCTGCGCGAGCCCCTCTGCATCGAGCGCACGGTCGAGCAGCCGGGGCGCCTCGAGCTTGCCGTTATAGCGCGCAACCGGCTTCAAGCGGTCGTCCTCGGCCGGCGCCAGAAACGCCGCCATGGTGAGCGGCTCGCGGTTGGCGGCGCCGCAACCGGCGAGCCGCACCGTCGCATTCGCCGTAGCGGCATCCTCCGCCCGCGCGAAATTGCGGATCGGCTGCTGCAGGACGGTCACGCGGCCGCTCGCCGCATCGAAGCTCGCCGCGACCCAGTACCAATGACGCGGCTGGAGCGCCCGGCCGCTGCCGACCGCCGCCTTGCCGCCGGCGCCGTCGGCGATCTCGAGCTGAAGGGTGCTGTCCGTCCCGATGGTGAGCGCGAAGCCCCGCCCCCGCGCCGGATCGCCCTTGGCGAGAAGCGCCTGGCGGCCGCGGCCGGGCGCGGTGGGCCAGAGATAAAGCGCGACCGTGAAGCTCTCGAGCCCCGAGAGCGGCTTCGCCTCCGGCACGACCGCATAGGAACCGCTATGGATCTCCTGGCGCCGCGCGGGATAGTCGCCATTGGCCGCGTTCTCGATCACCCGCTCCTTGCCGTCGTCGCCGAGGAGGCGCACCAGCGCCGCGCGATAGCCGGCGGGGCCGAAGCTCGACACCATGAAGCGGAGCCGTTCGCCCGCATGGACGGAGAACCGGTCGGCATAGCCGACGAGCGTGCGGGTCATGGCCGCGGCTCCTTCGCCAGCGCCTCGTCCGGCGGAAGGGCTTCGCCCGTGAGCTCATGCCAGCGCAGCTTGAAGACGGTCCATTCCGCCGTCCCGGGATCGGTGAAGCGATAGCCGGGGACGATCTCGACCGGCTTGCCGCGCTCGCCGCTGAGCTTGCCGAGCGCCCATTCGCGCTTCCGCTCCACCACCACCAGCACATGGCGACCGGCGAGCGGCGTGGCGCGCATCAGATTGAGCACGTGCTGAAGGTCGGGGCTATGGGGACCGAACGGGCTCGCCCTGAACTCGGCGGCGAGGTCCGTGCGGCGCGGATCGATGGGCAGCATGAGATCTCCGGCGCGATCGCGAAACGGCCCGAATTAGAGAGATTTGCCGCCGACCGGTCAACCATGCGCGACCGCCGGGCGCGCGCTTCGGCGGGCGCGTCAGCCCCAGGACCAGAAATCGCGATCGGACTTGGAGAGTTCCTGCGCCAGCACCATGCGATGCACCTCCGAGGCGCCGTCCACCAGACGGGCGGAGCGCGCATAGCGATACATCCATTCGAGCGGCGTATCCTTGGAATAGCCGCGCGCGCCGCAAAGCTGGATGGCGGTATCGACGACGTGATGCAGCGTGTCGGCCACCTGCACCTTCGCCATCGAAACCTCCTTCCGCGCCTTGCCTGTGCGGTCGAGCTCCCAGGCGGCGCGCATGGTGAGAAGCCGCCCGATCTCGATCCGCATCGCCGCCTCGCCCAGCATGATCTGCACGGATTCGTGGTCCTTGAGGAGCGTGCCGAAGGCCTTGCGCTCCGAGATATAGTCCTGGGCGATCTCGAGGGCCCGCTTCGCCATGCCGAGCCAGCGCATGCAATGGGTGAGCCGTGCGGTGTTGAGACGGATCTGCGTCGCCTTCAGCCCGTCGCCGATCTCCATCAGCCGGTTCTCGTCGGGGATCTCGAGCCCGTCGAACTCGAGCTCGCAATGGCCGCCATGCTCCTCGGGGCCCATGATCGGGATGCGGCGCAGGATCTGCCAGCCGGGATCGCCGGCCTCGAAGAGGAAGGCGGTGAGGCCTTTCCGCGCGTCGGTCGAGGTGCGAGCCACGAGGATGAAGATCTGCGCACCCTCGGCACCGGTGATGAACCATTTCCGGCCATGGACGACCCAACGGTCGCCTTTCCGCTCGGCGCGCGTCAGCATCATGCCGCCGGGATCGGAGCCGGAGCCCGGTTGCGGTTCGGTCATCACGAAGGCGGAGCGCACGCGGCCCTCGACGATCGGCTTGAGCCAACGCTCCTTCTGCGCAGGCGTGCCGACCTTCTCCAGGAGGATCATGTTGCCGTCGTCGGGCGCGGCGCAGTTGAAGACCGGCGGCCCGAAGATCGAGCGTCCCATCTCCTCGTAGCAGGCGGCCATGCCGACGGTCGAAAGCCCCTGCCCGCCCAGCGCCTTCGGCATCTGCAAGGCCCAGAGGCCCTCGGCCTTCGCCTTCTCCCGCAGCGCCGCCAGCCGGTCCTCGCGAATGGATTCGTGTGCGTCATAGGCGCTGGGATCGGCCTCGACCGGCATCACATGCTCGGCGACGAAGGCGCGAACGCGGCGGCGGTAGTCCTCGATCTCGGGCGAAAGCGCGAAGTCCATGCGGGGAACAACCTCGGAAAGACGGCAGGAGGACCGATCATAGCAACCCCGTCCGCGCGCCGCGAAGGAAGCTTTCTATCCGCAGCCGCAGGAAATCTGTCCCACGGGATGCGCTGCACGGCGCGCGGATATCGGGGGTTGCCACCGGCGGCGGCCCCGTGGAACAAACCGCGCCATGACCGGAACGGAATCGCCCCGAAGCCCCGTCGAGGAGACGCGCCCCCCGGAGCCTCGCCTCGCCTTCGATCCTGCGGCGCTCGATCGCTATCTTTCCGGACGCCTGCCGGGCTATGGCGGGCCGCTGAGGGTGAGCCAGTTCGCCGGCGGGCAATCGAACCCGACCTATCTTCTGGAGACGCCGGCGCGCCGCTATGTGCTGCGGCGGAAGCCGCCGGGTGAATTGCTGCCCTCCGCCCATGCCGTGGATCGCGAGTTCCGGGTGATGACCGCGCTCGGCAAGGCGGACCTGCCGGTGCCGGAGATGCTGCTGCTCTGCGAGGATGCGGGCGTCATCGGCACGATGTTCTATGTGATGGGTTTTGCCGCGGGCCGGCATTTCTGGGATCCGGCCCTGCCGGAGCTCGGCAAGGCGGAACGCGCCGGCATCTATGACGCGATGAATGCGGCGCTGGCACGGCTTCACGGCGCCGATCCCGTGGCGCTCGGCCTCGGCGATTACGGCCGACCGGGAAATTATTTCGCGCGGCAGATCGCGCGCTGGTCGAAACAGTACAAGGCCTCGGAGACGGCGCCGATCCCCGCCATGGAGGACCTCATTGCCTGGCTGCCGGACCATGTGCCGACGGGCGAGGAAACCGCCGTGGTGCATGGCGACTATCGGCTCGACAACCTGATCTTCCATCCGACCGAGCCGCGGGTGCTCGCGATCCTCGATTGGGAGCTCTCCACCCTCGGCCATCCGCTCGCCGACATCGCCTATAACTGCATGGCGTGGCGCTTTCCGCCCGATCTCTTTCGCGGCGTCGGCGGGCTCGACCTCGCAGAGCTCGGCATCCCCGGCGAGGCGGACTATGTTGCGGCCTATTGCCGGCGCACCGGCCGCGGCGTCATCGCGCATTGGCCCTTCTACATGGCCTACAACATGTTCCGCATCGCCGCGATCCTGCAGGGCGTCTATGCCCGTGCGCTCGCCGGAAACGCCGCCGATGCGCGCGGCACGGAGATGGGCGCGAAGGTAGCGCCCATTGCAGCGCTCGCCCTTGCCGAGGCGAAGCAGGCGCTCTGAAGCGCGAGCGTCTCAGTCCGCCGTGAAAATCTCGCGCGGCTCGCGCACGCCGCGGAGGCGGTGATGGCCCATCGAGCGCAGCCGCGGCCGCAGCGCCGGCGCCGCCTCGAGGAACGAGCCCGAGATCAGCAGCGGCCGGCCAAGCGTCTTGCAGAGGCTCTCGATCCGCGTCGCCTCGTTGACCGCCGGACCGATGATGGTGAAGTCGAGGCGCTCGGCCGTGCCGACATTGCCGAAAGTAACCTCGCCCTGATGGAGCGCGATATCGATGGCGAGCGGCGGATTGCCGGCCCGCACTTCGGCCGCGTTGAGGCCGTCGATCCCGGCGATGACCGCCTGCGCGGCAGCGAGCGCCGCCTCGGCCGCGCCCGCCATGCCGCCCTCGGCCTTCGGCGCGAACACCGCCAGTAGCCCGTCGCCGAGGAACTTCAGGATTTCGCCGCCAGCCTCGGCGATCGGCCCGCCCATGGCGTCGAAGCAGCCATTGAGCCGCCGCGTGACCTCCTCGGGCGCCGCGGCATCGGCAAAATCGGTGAAACCCCGGAGATCGGCATAGAGGATGATGGCGGCATCGCGCCCGACCGACCCGCGCTGGACGCGGCCGGCGAGGATCCGGTCCGCCGGCTCGCGCCCGACATAGGTCGCCAGCAGCGCGCGCGTCATGTCGTTGCCGCTGCTGCTCTTCACCGCGAGCGCGAGGGTTCGCGTCAGACGCTCGATCCCGGCGAGCTGCGCATCCGCCCAGCCGCCGGGGGCGTCCGTCGTCCAGGAGAAGATCACGCCAAGCTCCCGGATCGTCATCGCCTCGACCGCCCAGCCGAAGGAGTGGAAGAGGCCGAACCAGCCCGTGAGACCGGCCGCGCGGAACTCCTCCAGCACGGGGAAATCGAGCGCCGCCGCCGCGCCGACGAGCGGCCGGTGCAACCGCTGCACGTCGTTCTCCAGCATGTGGCGAAAGGGACTGACCTGCCAGGACTCGTCGCGATCGAAGCCGTAGGCAACGTCGATCGATTCGGCGATCTTGCCGCGCTCCCAGATGGTGCCGGAGGCCCAGACCAGCGGATGCAGCATCGCGACCGAGAGATGAGCGCGCGCGAGCGGGATGCCCGAGGCCACGAGCCGCCGACAGAAGCCGTCGAAAAGCTCCGTCACCCGCGCCCCGGCGAGGCCGCGCCCGACGATCCAGTCCTGCAGGGCGTCGTCAGACATCGAGAAGCTTCATGCGAGGTCGAGGGATTGCAAGGCCGGCGAGCCTAGCAGGAACCATCGGCATCAGGCATGGGCAAGCGTCGGGCGCCGCACCCCTGCGACGAGGGGCGAAGCGCCGGGCCGGCGGACGGCGCGAGGCGGAGGCTCGCCGGAACCTACTGCTGCCAGATCACGATCCGGATCGGCTTCGGCGCACCGGCATTGCAGGGATTGTTCACCTGCGGGCAGTTCGAGATCACGGTGATCGCGTCCATCTCGGCGCGGAGATCGATGTAGTCGCCGGAGGTAGCATGGCTCGGCACGAAGACGGTGTCGGCGAGCTTGCGGTCGTCCACCGGCACGGTGCAGAAGAAATTCACGTTCGGCACGATGTCCTTGCGGCCGAGCCCGTGCGGCTTGAGGGCGGCGAGGAAGTTCTCGCGGCAGCCCGTGGTGCCCTTGGCGCCATAGAGCATCTCGTTCGAGGGGCCGGAGCAGCAGCCGCCGATCGTGTCGTGGCCGCCATAGCTGTCGTCGGTGATGGTGAACATCGGCCGGGCGACGTCGGAATAGAGCGTGTGACCCTTGGTCAGCTTCAGGGTCAGGCTCTTCTTGAGGGTGTTCGGCGCGTGATAGCGCTCTTCCGGGTTCTCGGCGTTGTAGCAGAGGAAATCGACGCCCTGATGCCCCTCGAGGTCGATGACCCGGAGCGTCTGGCCCTTCTTCACGATGCCGTTCCAGGGCTGGCCGGGCGCCACCTTGTCGTCGCGAACGATGCGACCTGGAATCTTGTTGCCGTCGGCCATGGCGTCCTCTCCCTCGGGGAATGAAATCTCGCGGAGGCGCATTCTAGAGCATCGTCGGCCTTCGGAAACAAGTCTCGACCGCCGCCCCTTCGCGCTTGCCAGTCTCTCGCCGCCTCACCAGACTGCCGGGCTTCGTCATGTCCGATCACCAGCACCCTCAAGAGGTATCCCATGCCCGCACCCTTCTCCGCCTTCGCCGACTCCGAGTTCAAGGAGCGGCTGCACCGGGCGCGGAAGGCGCTGAAGGCCGCGGGATACGATCTCTGCATCGCGATGGCGCCGGAGCATCTCTATTACCTCGCCGGCTATGACAGCTGGGTGGGCGTGAACAGCCCCCAGGCGCTGATCTTCTCGACCCGCGAGGACGAGGAGCCGACCATCGTGCTGCGCAACGTGGATATCTCGCTCGCGCGGGAAAGCTCGTGGGTGAAGGACCTCCGGACCTATCATCTGCTGCTCGAGGACCCGGCCGCCCTCATGGCGAAGGTCGCGGCGGAGAAAGGCCTCAAGAGCGGCGGTCGCGTCGCGATCGAAATGGCGACCTACGCCCTGACGCCCGCCTTCGAGAAGCAGCTCGCCGCGGCGGTTGCCCCGGCGAAGCTCGAGGATGCGAGCGCGCTGCTGGGCGATCTCCGCGTGATCAAGTCGCCGGCCGAGATCGCCTACATCCGGCAGGCGGCGAAGATGGCGCAGGCGGGGCTCTCGGCCGGGCGTCGCGCGATGCGGCCGGGCGTCACCGAGATCGGCGTCGCCGCCGCGATCGAGGGCGGGCTCCGCGACGTCGGCAGCGACTACTGGTCGATCCCGACCGAGCTCACCAGCGGCATCCGCACGGGCGGCGGCCATGGCACGCCGCGGCCGCGCGCGGTCGAGCCGGGCACGCTCGTGCGCTGCGAGTTCTCCGGCGTCGCCGCCCGCTACCATGCGGTCTCGCTCCACAGCATGGCGCTCGGCGCCCCGCCGAAGCGAGTGCGCGACCTCTACCGGCTCGGCAACGAGGTGCTGGCCGCCGGCATCGCGGCGACGCGCATCGGCGCCCATGTGGTCGATATCGAGGAAGCCTCGCTCGCGCCGCTCCGCCGCGAAGGCCTCGAGCACACCGCGCGCGGCCGCTTCGGCTACGGCATCGGCATCGCCTACCCGCCGATCTGGCTCGAGACGCTGCAGATCAGCCGGGGTCTCGACCGCCGCATGGCGCCCGGCATGGTGTTCGTCCTCCATAGCTGGATCGAGCTGCCGGAGGAACATATCGGCGTGGCGCAGGGCGGCACCTGGCTCCTCGGGGAGAATGGCCTCGAGATGCTGGTCGGCAGCGGCGTGGTCGATCTCGAGGTCTATTAACGCCGCGGATCCCCGCGCCGGCCGGCCGCCGCCGGCCGCCATGGCAAACGCGCCGCCCCCGCCTATAATCGGCCCTTCTGTGGGAACCGGAGGGGGCCATGCGCGCAGTCCTGTTTGCCATATTGGGGATCATTCTCGTCGTCCAGACCGCCACGGCCGGCACGCTCGACAAGGTCAGGAGCGACGGCGTGTTCCGCATCGGCTATCGCACCGATGCCCAGCCCTTCGCCTATCAGAGCGCGATCGGCGAGCCGGAAGGCTACGCCGTCGATCTCTGCCGCGAGGTGGCGGCGGCGACCAAACCGGCGCTCGGGCTCGGCGAGATGAAAGTCGAGTATGTCACCGTCACGGCGGAAGACCGCTTCGAGGCGGTGAAGGACGGGCGCATCGATATCCTCTGCGATCCGGCGACCGTGACCCTCTCGCGGCGCGAGATCGTCGATTTCTCGCTCTACACCTTCGTCGATGGCGCGAGCGTCCTCTATCGCGCGGACGGGCCGCAGGGCTTCGAAGGGCTCGCGGGGCAGAAGGTCGGCGTCCATGCCGACACGACCACCGAGGAAAAGCTCAAGGGCGCGCTCGCCAAGATCGGCATCGAGGCGGAGATCGTGCCGGTGCCCGACCACAAGATGGGCCTCGAAAGGCTCTCGAACGGCGAGTTCGCTGCCTATTTCGCCGACCGCGCGATTCTCGCCTTCCTGCTTTTCGGCAGCGACCAGACCGACAAGCTCAAGCTCTCGGACCAGTATTTTTCGCAAGAGCCCTATGCGCTTGCCGTCGCGCGGGGCGACGACGATTTCCGACTGCTGGTGGACCGCACCCTCGCCGAGCTCTATCGCAGCGAGAAGATCGTTGCGATCTTCGCCAAGAGCTTCGGCAAGGCGATGCCGAGCGACATATTGCGGGTGATGTACAGCATCAACGCGCTGGAGGAATGAGGAGGCGTCCGCGGCGCTTCGCCGCGTCCCCGCCGGCCGCGGCAGACGGTGCGCCGCAAAATGTCCTAGGACACCGCGCGCCGCTTGTCAGTGAAGCCGGCAATCGGCACACTCCGCCCGCTTTTTCCATGCCAGCGGGGGAACGTCCATGGCGCCTGCCTTTGCCGCCTTTCCGGAATCCGAGCATCGCGACCGCCTCGCCCGCGCCCGCAAGGCGCTGAAGGCGGCTGGGTTCGACTTCTGCATCTCGGTGGCGCCGGAGCATCTCTTCTATTTCGGCGGCTACGAATGCTGGGTCAGCGTGAATGCGCCGCAGGCGCTGCTGTTCTCCGTCGACGAGGGCGAGCCCGCCATCGTGCTGCGCGACGTCGATCTCTCGATCGCGCGCGAGAGCAGCTGGATCAAGAACCTCAACACCTATCGCCTGATCCTCGAGGATCCGGCGGCGCTGATCGCGAAGCTCGCGAAGCAGATGGGGCTCAAGGCCGGCGGCCGGATCGCGGTCGAGACGCAGAGCTACGCGATCACCCACGCCTTCGGCAAATCGCTCGAGCAGGCGCTGGCGCCGGCGAAGATCGAGGACGCGACCTTCATCCTGGGCGACCTCCGCGTCGTCAAGTCGCCGCGCGAGATGGTCTATCTCCGCGAGGCGGCACGCTTCGCCAATGCGGGCCTTGCGGCGGCGCGCGGCGCCATGAAGAAGGGCGTGACCGAGATCGGCGTCGCCTCGGCGCTCGAGACCGCGATGCGGGAAGCCGGGAGCGACTACTGGTCGATCCCGACCGAGCTTTCGGCCGGGCCGCGCAGCGCCGGCGGCCATGCCACGCCGCGCAACCGCGTGGTGGAGCCGGGCGAGCTGATCCATGCCGAGTTCTCCGGCGTCTCGGCGCGCTACCACTCGGCCTGCCTCCACACCATGTCGATGGGCGAGCCCGGCAAGCGCGCCCGCGACATCTACCGGCTCGGCATCGAATCGCTGCAGGCCGGCATCGCGGCCATCCGGATCGGCGCGCCGGTCGCCGATGTCGAGGAGGCTTCGCTTGTGCCGCTGCGGCGCGAGGGGCTGGAGCACACCGCCATGATGCGGTTCGGCTACGGCATCGGCATCGCCTATCCGCCGATCTGGCTGGAGACGCTGCAGATCGCCCGCGGCATCGACCGCAAGCTGCAGCCCAACATGGTCTTCGTGCTGCATTCCTGCCTCGAGCTGGTGGACGAGAAGCTCGGCGTCATTCAGGGCGGCACCTGGATGCTGACCGAGAACGGCCTCGAGATGCTGTCCGGCAGCGGCGCCGTCGACCTCGAAGTCTACTGACGGAAACCAGCGCCATGCCCGAAACCGGCACGCCTCCCGCGAGCAGCGACATCGTCATCATCGGCGGGGGCATCGTCGGCTCGGCGGCCGCCTATTTCCTCGCCAAGAAAGGTGCCAAACCGACCCTGATCGAGAAGGGCCAGATCGCCGGCGAGCAATCCGGCCGCAACTGGGGTTTCGTGCGCCAGCAGGGCCGCGACCCGCTGGAGATCCCGCTGATCCGGGAAGGCATCGAGATCTGGGCCGGCTTCACCGAGGCGCTCGGCGCCGACATCGAGTTCCGGCGGACCGGCAACCTTGCCATTGCCGATACTGAGGAGCTGATGGCGATCTACCGGAGCTGGCTGCCGCTGGCGCAGCGCTTCGGCGTCGATACGCGCCTGCTCGACGGCGACGAGCTCGCGAAGCTGCTGCCCGATATGAAGCCGCGCTTCGTCGGCGGCCTTTATACACCTTCGGACGGCCAGGCCGATCCCGTCAAGGCCACCACCGCCATCGCGCGCAAGGCGGCCGAACTCGGCGCCACCATCGTCACCAACTGCGCGGTGCGCGGCATCCGCGCGCCGGGCGGCGTGATCGAGAGCGTCGAAACCGAGAAGGGCATCATCCGCACGCCCCGCGTGCTCGTCGCCGCCGGCTCCTGGTCGGCGCGGCTGCTGCGCCCGCTCGGCCTCTCCCTGCCGCAGCTCGTGATCCGCGCCACCGTGGCGCAGACCACGCCGGCCGCGAAGGAACTGACCCCCACCGGCATCTGGGGGCCATCGCTCGGCACGCGGCAGCGCATCGATCGCAGCTTCAACGTCGCGGCCGGCATCCTCACCGACTACGACATCGTGCTCGATTCGCTACGCTACGCGCATCTCTACTGGCCGAACTTCCGGCTCAACCGGAAGAATTTCCAGCTCCATCTCGGCATGCCGATGCTGAACTCCATCCAGCGGATGTTCCAGCCGGAGGCGCAGTACGAACGGCAGTACGAGAAAACCCGCGCCTGGGACCCGACGCCGAACCCGGACCTCGTCAACATGGCGATGAAGGCGCTGGGCGATCTTTTCCCGGACGCCGCGAACCTGCAGGTCGCGCGCCGCTGGGCGGGCGCCATCGACGTGATGCCGGACGCCATCCCGGTGCTCGGCAATGTCGACAAGCCGAAGGGCCTGATGATCGCGACCGGGCTTTCCGGCCACGGCTTCGCCATGGGCCCGATCATCGGCAAGCAGATGGCCGAACTCGCCGCCGACGGCAAGACCACGCACGACATCCACGGCTTCCGCCTCTCGCGCTTCGCCGAAGGCGCGATGCAGGGCGCGCGCAGCATTCTGTAGCCGGGGGACCGGCCGCCTGCGCCAGCCGCACGAAAAGGATGGCTGGCCATGTCGAAAATCATCTTCGGTTCAAGGCCTTATGGGCTGCGCTCGGGGTTGTTTCGACACCCGCGGCAGAATGCTTAAATTCAAAAGCAAGGCCCGGAGTTTCGGCGGGCCGACGGCGCCTTAGGTTCGCGACATGAGACGGGCGAAAGCGCCCGCCGCGAACGGAAGGAAGCTCAGCATGATCGGACTCGCGGAAACTCCCCGGGCCGGCTTCGCCAGCGACGAGGCGAAGTGGGAGGCGGTGTGTCGGCGCGACGCATCGGCCGACGGCCGGTTCTTCTATTCGGTGCGGACGACCGGCGTCTATTGCCGTCCCTCCTGCGCCGCGCGTCTCGCGAAGCGCGCGAACGTCGCCTTTCACGCGACGACGGCTGCGGCCGAGGAAGCGGGCTTCCGTCCCTGCAAGCGCTGCCGTCCGAACGAGGCGCCGCGCGCCGCGCGCGAGGCGGCGGTGATCGCGCGCGCCTGCCGGGCGATCGAGAGCGCCGAGGAGATGCCGAACCTCGCGACCCTCGCCACCTCGGTCGGGATGAGCCGTTTCCATTTCCATCGCCTGTTCCGCTCCCTCACCGGCGTCACGCCGAAGGCCTATGTCGATGCGCATCGTGCGAAGCGCGTGCGGGACGAGCTCGCCGAGGCGGGCACGGTGACCGAGGCGATCTATGGCGCCGGCTTCAACTCGAATGGCCGGTTCTATGCCGCGGCGGACGGCCTCCTCGGCATGAGCCCGACTGCCTTCCGCGCCGGCGGCAAGGGTGCCGAGCTCCGCTTCGCGCTCGGCCAATGCTGGCTCGGCGCGATCCTGGTCGCCGCGAGCGACAAGGGCGTCGCCGCAATCATGCTCGGCGAGGATCCCGACCGGCTGCTGCGCGACCTGCAAGACCGCTTCCCGCAGGCCCGGCTCATCGGCGGGGACAAGGAATTCGAGGGCCTCGTCGCCAGGGTGGTCGGCTTCGTCGAGGCGCCGGGGCTGGGGCTCGACCTGCCGCTCGACGTGCGCGGCACCGCCTTCCAGCGCCGGGTCTGGGAAGCGTTGCGCGAGATCCCCGTGGGCGCCACGGCAAGCTATGCCGAGATCGCGGCGCGCATCGGCCGGCCGAAATCGGTCCGGGCGGTCGCCCAGGCCTGCGCCGCCAACGCGCTCGCCGTCGCGATCCCCTGCCACCGCGTGGTGCGCACCGACGGTGCGCTCTCGGGCTATCGCTGGGGCGTCGAACGGAAGCGCGCGCTGCTCGAGCGCGAGAAGGCGGCGTGACGGCCGCTCTCTCGAAGGCACGGCGCCGCGACGGCGCGCCCGATCCGGTCGGAGCCCGCATTGCGGGCCTCGACTGGGCGTCGCTCGGCGCGGCGCTCGACGCCGGGGGCGTCGCCCTGCCCGGCCGACTGCTCGATCCGGCCGACTGCGCGGCCCTCATCGCTGCCTATGACGGGGAGACGAGCTTTCGCAGCCGCGTGGTCATGGCGCGGCACGGCTTCGGGCGCGGCGAGTATAAATATTTCGACTATCCGCTTCCGACCCTGGTCGAGCGGCTCCGCGCGGCGCTCTATCCGCCGCTCGCCGCGATCGCCAACCGCTGGATGGCGACGCTCGGGGAGACGAAGCGCTTTCCGGAGGATCTCGCGACCTTTCTCGCGCGCTGCCACGCGGCGGGACAAAACCGGCCCACGCCGCTCCTGCTGCGCTACGGGCCCGGCGACTATAACTGCCTCCATCAGGACCTCTATGGCGAGCATGTCTTCCCGCTGCAGGCGGCGATCCTGCTGGCGGAACCGGGCGAGGATTTCACCGGGGGCGAGATCGTGCTGACCGAGCAGCGCCCGCGCATGCAGTCGCGGGCCGAGGTGCTGTCGCTCCGCCGTGGCGAGGCCGCGATCTTTCCGGTGCATCACCGTCCGGTGCCGGGCAAGCGCGGCATCTATCGCGTCACCATGCGGCACGGCGTGAGCCGGCTCCACGGCGGAACCCGCCATACGCTCGGCATCATCTTCCACGACGCGGCCTGACCCGGGACGACGTCCTCGTAGCCGCCGCTTTGCGATAGCGCCGGTCCGGCCGGTTTCCGGCCGTGAGTCGCCGGGGCACATCGGCGTTCCTGCCCTGCCGCCCGGCAGGGGCGCTGGAACCCGCGGCCCGCGGCCGGCATTTTTCCTCCCCTTGCGTTGCCGGAAGGGTCTGCCACCATGATGGCGGGGACTGGCCGCTTGGGTGGCGGCCGCTTGGGAGACGGGACATGGCCCGAAAGCTGTTCGGCGCGCTCGCAGGCGCGATTTCCGCGATGCTTCTTTCCGCGGCGCCTGCAAGCGCCGACATTCTTTATTTTCCGACCCGTGTTCACGACTATCGCCACTTTCAGGTGACGATCACCGACGTCGCGCCGCGGAACGCGATCGGGCTGCCCGACAGGACGACCGCCTCGGCGCCGCTCGGGCCCGGCCTCTGGATCGTGGTGAATGTCGACTACGCCCTCTTTCGCGACGGCAAGCCGCTCCGGATCGCGGAGATCGAGCCGCTGGTCGAGGACGCCAATCCCGTTCCGCTCTATGAGCGGCTGTCCCGATCGACCTTCATCCACGCCATCGGCTTCTTCGAGCCGGGCCATCCCTTCGATTTCTATGCCCGTCCCGGCGAGAAGCTGATCTTCCTCACCATGTTCCTGCAATCGAACGACCTCTTCTATGCGCCGGCGAAAAGCGGGCTGGTGCTGTTCGATTTCGACGACAACCCGCGCACCGGCGACGTGACCGACCGGGTGCGGCTCTGGGATGCCGGGACCGAGGTGAACGAGCGCCCGGGCGCCGGCATGTTCCAGGCCGTGCGGCAGGGAAGCCGCAATCTCGGCACCAGCGAGCGCAGCGTCGTCCGCCCGGTGCGCGACGGCTTCGGCTATCCGGCGACGGACAAGGTCATCCGGGTCGAGGTCGAGGCGAGCGACACGCTCTATCGGCGGACCGACACGGACCGGGACGATGTCGGGATGTTCGCGCCCATCGGCGGCATGTGAGCGCGCGCCCCGGACCCTGCCGCCGTTCGTCGCCGATCGTCCTTTCCGCCCCCGGCCGGCCGCGTTAGGCTCGGCCCCGCGCAATCCGCGCGAACGTCCCCTCCCGCGAATGCGCGAATGCCTATCCCGCGAATGCAAGGAGATCGCCCCATGCCGACCCCGCTCATCGACCAACCCTTTCCCTGGCCCGAAGGCAAGCGCTGCGCGGTCTGCATCAGCTTCGACATCGACGCGGAATCGCTGATCCATCTCGGCTATCGCGAGGAAGCCGACAACAAGATCATGACCCGCTCCGAGGCGCGCTATGACGCCGAGGTGGCGACGCCACGCCTGCTCGCCGTGTTCCGCAATCAGAACATAAAGCAGACCTTCTTCGTGCCGGCCTGGTGCCTCGAGCACTATAAGGGCCTCGCCGAGAGCATCCTGAAGGATGGGCACGAGATCGCCCATCACGGCTACATGCACGAGAACCCGAACAAGCTTTCCGACGCGGAGGACCGCGCCTGGTTCCGCCGTTCGGTCGCCTCGATCGAGAAGATCACCGGCCGCAAGCCGGCCGGGTTCCGGGCGCCCTCCTACGGCTTCTCGCGCATCTCGCTCGAGCTGATGCTGGAAGCCGGCATGGTCTACGACGCCTCGCTGATGGGGCACGACATTCCCTATCTGCTGAAGCATCCGAAGGGCAGCCTGATCGAGCTTCCCTCGCAACGCGCGCTCGACGACTGGACCTATTTCGTCATGTCGCGCGACTACAACTGGATGATGCCGATCGCGCCGCCGGAGCACGCCTTCTCGATCTACCGGGCCGAGTTCGACGCGGCCTGGCGCCATGGCGGGCTCTGGGTCGCCGTCTGGCATCCCTTTGCGACCGGCCGGCTGTCGCGCTGCGAAGCGATGGACCAGCTCATCGACCACATGAAGGGCAAGGGCGGCGTCTGGTTCGCGACCATGGAGGAGATCGCCCTCCACGCGAAGAAGATGCACGAAGAAGGCAGGTGGAAGCCTTTCGTGCAGGAGTTGCCCTACGCGACCGGGCTCGTACCGGCGCTGAAGACGGCCTGACGGGAGAAGCGCGGGCGCCACGCCGCTTCCGCGACGGGCGGCGCATCCCCCGGGGGGCCTGCGCCGCCGGCCGGTCAATACTGGTGCACGGGATCGACGATGTTCTCGAGCGGCTTCCCGGCCAGCAGGCGCTTCACGTTGCGGAACACGAGGTCGAGCGTGCGCGGCGTATAGACCTCGCTGTCGTCCGAGGAGCAGTGCGGCGTGATGACCAGGTTCGGCGTCTTCCAGAGCGGCGAGGAGGAAGGGAGCGGTTCCGGATCGAACACATCGAGCACGGCGCTGACCTCGCGCCGCTCCAGCCGCTCGCGCAGCGCGTCGTAGTCGATGAGCGCGGCGCGGCTGTAGTTCACGAGGCCGGCGCCCTTCCGCATCAGGCCGATCTGCTTGCGCCCCAGCATGCCGCGGGTCGCCGCCGTGGCGGGCGCGCACATGATCACGAAATCGGCCTGCGGCAGCAGCCGGTCGAGATCCTTCTGCTTGTACATCCGGTCGACGCCCGGCGCCGGCTTGCCGGTACGGCGGATACCGAGAACCTTGAGGCCGAAGCGCTTCGCCCAGCGGGCGACGCCGCCGCCGACCGAGCCGACGCCGATGACGAGCAGCGTCTTGCCGGCGATGCCCGAGTTGAACACCTGGTTCCAGACGCCTTCGCGCTGGCTCGTCACCATCTCGGGCACCCGGTTGTTCAGCATCAGCACGGCCATGATGGCGTATTCGGCGGCGCGCGGGCCGTGCACGCCGCTCGAATTGGTGAGGACCGCGCCCTTCGGCAGCCAGTCGAGCGGCATGTAATGGCCGACGCCCGCCGCATGGGCATGGACCCAGCGGAGTTTCGGCGCCCGGCGCGTGAGGTCGCGGCGATCGAAGTTCCAGGCGAACACTGCGTCGGCGGTGAGCAGGTGCCCGTCGAGGCCCTCGCCGTTCTCGCTGTAGCTGACACGGACGCGGTCGGTCATGCCGGCGCGCTTCAGCGCGGCGCGCATGCGCTCGGGCGTGACGCGGAACACGTCGCCGAGCTCGGTCGCCTGCGAGACATGGAGATGGAATTTCTCCCCGCCGCGCCGAGCTGCCGCCTTGGCCGCCGGATTGCGCTTCGCCGCCGTCTTGCGTTTCGCGGTCGCCTTGCGTTTCGCCTTCGCCATGCCTGGTCCCCAATGCCTGTTCGAATCCGGGGACGACGCTAGCGGGAAGCGGCCGGGCGCACCAGAGCCGCCACGGTCTTGGCGCGACCCGATCCGC